>NZ_OY769915.1:5722500-6038107 GCF_963669205.1 uncultured Roseibium sp. | reverse complement strand
CGGATGCAAACTCTCTGCAGGCGGTGACCAGACCGGCCACATCCACGCCGGGCTTCAGATGAAAGGGCGCTTTCAGCGTTCCGTGAAAGCCGTATCGGCGCGGATCCGCCGTCAGTTCGCGAAATCGAGATGCCGTCATGCCCGTCAGTCCGGGCACGTCCAGACCAGCCGAGGTAAACGGGTCGCGCCCGAGCCAGGCGTTGCCCAGCCGCATCAGGGTGTCGTCAGCATCGGCGGCAAAATAGATCGCGTAGCGCATGTCGGTATCACGGATTTTGTTTCCAAGGCCAGGAGGCTGGCGTAACGGCGGGAGGTGACTGTTCTGTGACAGTTTGCTCCCGTCCGCAACTGTTTCGTTTGCCGGCGCGTTCAGGCGGCGGCTTCGGCGGCAAATGCGGTGACGTCAATGATCCGGTCGGCGATTTCCTCACGCACATCCTGATCATGGAGAATGCCGACCATCGCCACGCCCTGTTCCTTCTTTTCCTGGACGAGACGCACCACGACCGCCCGGTTGGCGGCGTCGAGCGAGGCCGTCGGTTCGTCGAGCAGAAGGATCGGGTAGTGGGCAATGAAGCCACGCGCGATGTTCACGCGCTGTTGTTCGCCGCCGGAAAAGGTTGCCGGTGGCAGGGTCCAGAGCCGTTCGGGAACATTCAGCCGGGTGAGAAGGCCACGGGCCCTGTCGACGGCTTCCGCTTCGCCGGAGCCTTGCGCCACGAGCGGTTCCGCCACCACTTCCTCGGCCGAAACCCGCGGGATGGTGCGCAGAAACTGGCTGACATAGCCGATCGTGTTTTCGCGCAGCTTCAGAATCTCGCGCGGCTCGGACGCGGCAACATTGATGATGTCGTCGCCGATCGTGACCAGGATCTGGCCTGAGTCGCAGCGGTAGTTTCCGTAGATCATTTTCAGGATGGAACTCTTGCCGGCCCCGGAGGGACCACCGAGCACGACGCATTCTCCTGCGTTTACGGAGAATTCCACCTTGTCGACCACCGGGATGACGGTCCCGTCCTGCAAATGCATGGTGAAGGACTTCGAGACACTGTTGAGATAGAGGCGGACGGGCATGAGAAAGATACCTCGCTCAGACTTGAAGAATGGAGGATACGAGGAGCTGCGTGTAGGGCTCGCGCGGATCGTCGAGCACCTGGTCGGTCAGACCTGCCTCGATGACATTGCCGTGGCGCATGACCATGATCCGGTGCGACAGCAGACGGGCAACGGCGAGGTCATGGGTCACGATCACGACCGACAGGCCGAGGTCCGCCACGAGACGCCGCAACAGGTCGAGAAGTCTTGCCTGGACCGAAACGTCCAGTCCCCCCGTCGGCTCGTCCATGAACACGAGGCGCGGATGTGTGACGAGATTGCGGGCAATCTGCAGGCGCTGGCGCATGCCGCCGGAGAAGGACCGGGGATCGTCGTCAATCCGGTCGCTTTCGATTTCCACCCTGCCGAGCCAGTCATCGGCGGTGGAGCGGATATTGCCGTAGTGGCGTTCGCCGACGGCCATCAGCCGTTCGCCCACATTGGCACCCGCCGACACCGTCATGCGCAGTCCGTCCGCCGCGTTCTGATGAACGAAGCCCCAGTCCGTGCGCATCAGCAGGCGCCGTTCCGCCTCCGTCAGCTGGTAGAGATTGCGCATCGTGCCGTCGCGCATCCGGTATTCGATCGCGCCCGTCGTCGGCGCAAGGCGGGTGGACAGGCAGTTGAGCAGGGTGGTCTTGCCCGATCCGCTTTCCCCGACGACGGCGAGGACCTCACCGGGCCAGAGGTCGAACGACACGTCGGCGCAGCCGATCCTGTCGCCGTAGTAGCGGGTGACATTGTGAACCTGCAGAAGCGGGTCTTCGGAAGCGAACACGCTCATCGGGTCGTCTCCTGGAGGTTGGTGCTGCCGATCTGGGCCGCCGCCGGATCGGCCGCCATCGGGCCGAGGTGGCCGGCTGCGCGGCGCTCTTCGCAATAGTCACTGTCGGAACAGACGAACATGCGTCCGCCTTTGTCATCGAGAATGACTTCATCGAGGTAGACATTTTCCGCGCCGCAAAGGCCGCAGGGCTTGTCGAATTTCTGAACCTCGAACGGGTAGTCCTCGAAGTCGAGGCTCTTGACCTTGGTGTAAGGCGGGATCGCGTAGATCCGCTTTTCGCGGCCGGCGCCGTAAAGCTGCAGCGCCGCCATTTCGTCGATCTTCGGGTTGTCGAACTTGGGCGTCGGCGAGGGGTCCATCACGTATCGGTCGTTGACCTTGACCGGATAGGCATACGTGGTCGCAATATGGCCGTTCTTTGCTATGTCCTCGTAAAGCTTCACGTGCATGAGGCCGTAATCCTCAAGCGCATGCATCTTCCGGGTCTCGGTTTCCCTCGGCTCCAGAAAGCGAAGCGGTTCGGGGATCGGAACCTGGAACACCAGGACCTGGTCTTCGGTCAGGGCCTTTTCCGGGATGCGGTGCCGGGTCTGGATGACGGTTGCTTCGGGGGTTTCGAAGGTCGTCCGGATACCGGCGGTCTTTTCAAAGAAGCCGCGCAGCGAGACCGCATTGGTGGTGTCGTCGGATCCCTGGTCGATCATCTTGAGACAATCGTCCCTGCCGAGGATCGAGGCGGTCACCTGCACGCCGCCCGTGCCCCAGCCATAGGGCATCGGCATCTCGCGCGAGGCGAACGGCACCTGGTAGCCCGGGATCGCGATCCCCTTCAGGATCGCGCGGCGGATCATGCGCTTCGTCTGTTCGTCGAGATAGGCGAAATTGTATTCGCCCTGATCGTAGAGCTGTGCTGTGTCGCTCATTCTGCAGCCTCCTGCGCAGCATCGCCGGCCTCTTCCTGCCGGCGTTTTTCAAACCATTCGGCCCGCATGCGGCGCACGAGATCGAGCTCGGCCTGGAAGTCGACATAGTGGGGTAGCTTGAGGTGTTCGACGAAACCCGTCGCCTGGATGTTGTCGGAATGGGAGAGGACGAACTCGATGTCCTGTGCGGGGGCGACCGGCTCTTCACCGAGTTCCTGCCAGCGCAGGGACCGGTCGACCATGGCCATCGACATGGCCTTGCGCTCGACCTGCCCGAACACCAGCCCGTAACCGCGCGTGAATGTCGGTGCCGCCTTAGCGGACCCCTTGAACTGGTTGACCATCTGGCACTCGGTCACCTTGATCGAGCCAAGTGTCACTTCAAAGCCCAGTTCCTCCGCGAAGAACGCGACCTCGACTTCGCCGTAGCGGATTTCACCGGCAAACGGGTGCGTGCGGCCGTAACCGCGCTGTGTCGAATAGGCGAGCGCGAGCAGAAAGCCCTCGTCGCCGCGCGCAAGATTCTGCAGGCGCAGGTCCCGGTCGGCCGGAAAGGACAGCGGTTCGCGGGTCAGGTCTCCGACAGGCGCGTCCTCGTCCGCGATCTGGTCGGGTTCCATCAGGCCCTCGTCGCCGAGCAGATCGGTCACCCGCGGCATGGCCTCGTCCTGTACGGTTGCCATTTCGGCGGCCGGCTCTGCGTGATCGTCTTCCGCGGCCAGCGCAAAATCCAGAAGCCGGTGGCTGTAGTCGAAGGTCGGGCCGAGCACCTGTCCGCCCGGCAGATCCTTGTAGGTGGCCGAGACGCGGCGTTCGACCAGCATCCTTGCGGTATCGACGGGCTGGCTGTAGCCGAAGCGCGGCAGTGTGGTGCGATAGGCGCGCATCAGGAACGCGGCTTCGATCAGATCGCCCCGGGACTGCTTGATTGCCAGGGCGGCAAGCGTTTCGTCGTAAAGGGAGCCTTCGCCCATCACGCGGGCAACGGAATGGGCAAGCTGTTCGGCGATCTGTTCCAGCGTCAGGGCCGGAACGGAGGTGTCACCCCTGCGGCGTTTTGCCAGGAGCTTGTGAGCGTTGCGGATGGCTTTCTCGCCACCCTTGACGGCGACATACATGTGTCAAACCTCCGTAAGCACGATGCTGGTGGAGCGCGGCAGCGCGGCGATGTCCGTCTTGCCGGCGAAGATCAGGTCAATTCCCCTGGGAAATTGTCTGTTGTTGCTGATCACCTGGTCCCAGAACACCGGCGGGATCGGGTTGACCGCGAGCGTGGCGGTGTCCCGGATGCCGGGACCGCTCAGCGTCACCTTCTGCGAGGTATCGAATTCCTGTCCGCTCAGGATGACCGTGGTCGATTCGTCCGGGTACTCCGCCGAGCCCTGGTTGAAGCTTGCAAGCGGGATCAGCTGTTTGGGATCGCCGACAAGCGCGAACGCGGCATCAACGGGTTCGCAGACAATCGGCGCGCCGGTGTGAAAGCGCAGGAAGGCCTTGACGGGTTCCGACGACATCAGGGCCCGGTCGAGCCAGACCGGCGTGTCGTAGTCGAATAGCGTCAGGGCGATTGCCGCCGCGGCGGGCGTCAGCGGGTCGGGTGGCGTGAGCGTGCCGGTATTCAGCGCCTGGCGCGTTCCCGGACGCGCCATCGCGTTCATGATCGCGCGAAAACAGGCCTGCGCGTCATGCACCGGATCCGGGAAACCGGCCGCGAGCGGCGCTTGCCTGTCGTTCGGGCCTGAGTTTGCGGTTGCCGTTTCCATCAGTTGTCTCCCCGCACCATTGTGAAGAAATTGACCTTCGTCGCCTCGGTTTCTTCCCGGACGGTTTCGCGGTTGCCGGCCTGCGCTGCAGCAAGCGGCGCGATGATACCGGTCTCGATTTGCTCTTTTGCCTCTGCACGTTGCCACAGGGCGTCGATCACGGCGGACTGGAGTGCCTTTTCCTTGTTGCGCCCGAGGCTGTAGGCGCTGCCGGTTTCCCCGGTATCCAGCCTGACGACGCAGCGTGTCACCGTGACCTCACCCAGGTTGAAAGGGCTGCCGGTGCCGCCCATGCGGCCGCGGACCATAACCAGACCGGTTTCCGGCTGGCGGACCAACTTATAATCCGGGGTGTCGATGGTCCGGTAGCGATCAGCGACGGCTTCAGGTGATGCAGCGGCAAGCGTTGCGATGATTTTCCGGCGGGCGGCATGTCCGCTCTCATCCGGGTTCAAAGGTGTGGCTTCGGTCATGATGCGCGCCTTCAGGTTGGCGGTCACAGGAGGGACTGTCGAAAACAGCTTCTGTCTACTGATTATTTGTCTATTTGTCTATACAAATAATCCAGTTGACTCTTTGGTACCGAAATTTGATGACGTGCACATGACGAACACAACCTCACTTGACCGCAGTGCCGGGATTGCGGTCTGGCGCCAGATCATGGAAACGCTGAAAGCCGAAATCATCAGCGGGGCTTTCGAGGAAGGCAGCAAGCTGCCGCCCGAATCCAGTCTGGCCACGCGATTCGGTGTCAACCGCCACACGGTGCGCCGCGCGATCGCCGCGCTGACATCGGAGGGTATCCTGCGTGCGGATCAGGGCCGGGGGACATTTGTCGCCTCGGCGCCGCTCAGCTACCCGATCGGTCCGAGAACGCGGTTTTCCGAGATCGTCTCCGGCCAGGACCGTTCGCCGAGCGGTCGGCTGATCGGCTCGGCGCTGGAAGAGGCCGACGCGCTACTTGCCAACCAGCTCGACGTGCCGCTCGGTACGATGCTGATCCGGCTGGAAACGCTGCGCGTTGCAGACGGGGTTCCAATGATCGTGGGCACAAGCTGGTTCGTGCAGGCAACCGTCCCGAATTTCGTGGCCGACTATGCCGAGAGCGGATCGATTACCGAAGCGCTCAGGCAGGCGGGGATCGAAGATTACCGCCGCAAGGAAAGCCGGATCACGTCGGAACTGGTGGAAGCAAGGGATGCGCAGCAGCTCGGCATCGCGCTTGGCCAGCCGGTTCTGGTCGTTGAAAGCGTCAATCTCGACACGTCCGGCAAGCCGATCCAGTACACCCGCGCCCGCGCCGCCGCCGACCGGATCCAGCTTGTGGTGAACGGCGACATGTGAGGAGCGGCGTGCGCGGTTCAGACAGTTTCGGCTCGCGAAGACTGAGCGAGCTGCTGCCGGGCGGCTTCGAGATAGGTCGCGCTGAGAGGAAGCTCCCTGCCGTCCTTGAGCCGAACCCGGTATCCCCGGTCCCGTTTTTCAATTGCTTCGAAAAAGTCCAGCGCGACCCAGTGTGACCGGTGCACACGCGCGCCCGGACAGCCTTCCAGAAGATCGATGGCGTCGCCAAGACGCATCAGGATCAGGGCCCTGCCGCTCGTCAGGGTGACCTCGGCATAGTGATCCTGCATGGAAATCGAGACGATTGCTCCACCCCGCACGTCCTCGGGCAGTCTCGACATGAGCGGGATCGCGTCACCTGGAGAGCGGTGGGTCTCGCCGGACAACGCAGTCTCCGTTGCCAACGGTGCAGATGGCTGTTGCGTTGGTACGTCCTTGCCGCCCCGGTTTCCGAACAGTTTCGGCCAGAGCACGAATTCTGTCAGTAGAAGCAGTGCCGAGAATACCGTCACCTGGACGTAAAGGAGTGGAAAGGGGGTCGTGATCTCGAGCTTGTCCCCGACCGTTCCATAAAGGACCGATATGTAACCGGCCGCCGGCAAGGCAGCCAGGACCACTCCGAAGAGAAAGCGCGGCAGGGAGGACAGGAACTTCAGTAACCGGCTGTGGTAACTGACATGCACGATCGGAACGACGATCAGCGCGCATCCGAGAATGTCCAGGCTCCAGAACACAGTGCGCTGCCAAAGCGTCATCGTTTCGTAGGTTCCGAACGGACCGACGCCGATAGCCAGAAACGTTATGCCGAAATAGAGAAAGAGCTTTCTCTCGGGATCAAAAACAACATCAATTTCACGCATCGCGAATTAGACTTTACGAATTAAATCACTGTTTTTCAACGGTTTCGCGCAGGCGGCATTTCACTTGTGCGGGCTATCTGCATAAGTCGCCAGCGCATACTGCAATGGGGAAATGATTATGCGCGGCGCTTCAAAAATCAACCGTCCGGTCGAAAAATGAACGCCGTGGCCAGCACGCGAAAAGGGGGCTGCTTCAGCACCCGCGCCGTTTTTCAGGTCAGTCCAGGTGATTTCCTTCAAATCCGATTTCCAAACTCAATGCGAGGGTCAATATGAAAAAACAGATTTTAACCGCGTTGCTGGCGCTTACCGTTCCAACGGCGGCGTCCGCCGCCACGATGACGCTCGGCACGATCGACGATGGATCCGTGAGGACGTTTGGCGGGGCCGTGGTCGATACTGTCGACACGTCGGTGTCCGTCGCTCAGTCGGGTGGCAACATCACCAACGGCATCTTCGAATTCAATCTTGCCGCCATCGACGACACTGCAACGATCAATTCGGTCTCGTTTCAATGGACCAATTCCCGGTTCGTGTCGAACACGGGCGCCCTGGCCGCCGTCGACCTGTTCGCCTATCTCGGAGACGGTACGGTCTCGATTGCAGACTATGATGCTGCCGGGGACCAGGTTGCCGACACAAGCGTTGCGAAAGGCGGATCGGGCGGGGATGTCACGACCATCGCGTTTACCGATCTTGGCATGGTCGCGGCTGCACTTCTCGGCGATCTGCTGAGCGTCAGATTCGAAACGGACAGTTTCGCGTCCTTCCAGGTCGCTTCCCTTGAAAACACCACCTGGGATGCGGCGCGCCTGGTCGTCGATTACACGCCCGCCTCGGTGACGGCGGTTCCGCTTCCCGCCAGCGGACTGCTGCTGTTGGGTGCACTTGGCGGCGTTGCCGGCCTTCGCCGCCGCGAAAAGGCCTGATCCCGATCCCGGGCCGATGCACCCGGCGCCCGTTCTTCCCACAAGGACGGGCGCATTCCTGCTCAGAACGACAGCGGCGCGTTGTCCGTGACTTCCTTCATGACGAAGAATGTCCGCGTCTGGCGGACACCGGGCAGGGCGATCAGTTTCTCGCCATGCAGTCTGTTGAAGTCGGCCATGTCCTTGACGCGGATTTTCAGGAAGTAGTCGAAGTCGCCGGCGACCAGGTGGCAGTCGAGAACGAAACTCAGTTTGCGGACCGCGTTCTCGAACTCGGCGAAACTCTGCGGCGTGGACCGGTCCAGCACGACGCCGACAATCACCAGCGCGGCGCGATCCACCTGGTCCGGGTTGACCATGGCGCGCACCGAACTGATCACACCTTCATCGAACAGTCTCTGCGTGCGCCGGTGACAGGTCGCAGCGCTGACACTCACCCGTTCGGCAAGTTCGGCGTTGGAGAGCCGCCCTTCGCTCTGCAAAAGCTTGAGGATTTTCCTGTCGGTCCTGTCGAGCAAAACGTTTGCGGAAGAATCTTTCATTTATAGCGCCTTTGATGAAGAAAAATCTGACTATCTGTTCTCTTCTAACAGAAAGCGAATAGCTTTTTAGCCAAATTCGAGAGCACCTTTCTGCAGAACTCTGTCAGCCTCTGGAGATCTGAAATCGCAAGGTGCCTGCCATGAATCTTGAAAAATTCGAACGCTATCCCCTGACCTTCGGGCCGACGCCCATCGAGCATTTGCCGCGCCTTTCCGACGCGCTCGGGGGCAAGGTGCAGATCTATGCGAAACGGGAAGACTGCAATTCCGGGCTTGCCTTCGGCGGCAACAAGTTGCGCAAGCTGGAATACATCGTTCCGGACGCAATTGCCTCCGGCGCCGACACGCTGGTCTCCATCGGCGGTGTGCAGTCGAACCACACGCGCATGGTGGCCGCGACGGCCGCGAAAATCGGCATGAAATGCGTTGTCGTCCAGGAGAAGTGGGTGCCCCATTACGATGCGGTCTACGATCGTGTCGGCAACATTCTGCTGACGCGGCTCATGGGGGCCGATTCCAGGCTCGTCGAGGACGGCTTCGACATCGGCATTCGCAAAAGCTGGGAAGACGCCATGAGCTCGGTGCGGGACGCCGGCGGCGTGCCCTACGGCATTCCGGCGGGGGCGTCCGTCCACAAATTTGGCGGGCTCGGTTATGTCGGGTTCGCCGAAGAGGTCAAAGCGCAGGAGGCCGAATTGGGGTTCAGCTTCGACTACATCATCGTGTGCGTGGTCACGGGCTCCACGCAGGCGGGCATGATTGTCGGCTTCGCGGCGCAGGACCGCGCCGAGAGGGTGATCGGCATCGATGCCTCCGGTACGCTTGAGCAGACGCGGGCGCAGGTGCGGCAGATCGTCGACCATACGGCGGATATCGTCGAACTGGGCAGACGGGTCTCGGACGAGGAGATCGTCATCAATCCCGACTATGCCTACCCGGCCTACGGGGTGCCTTCAGAAGAAACCAACGACGCGATCCGGCTGGCGGCCAAGACGGAGGCGATGATCACGGACCCGGTTTACGAGGGAAAATCGATGCAGGGCATGATCGATCTTATCAAGAAAGGCAGGTTCGAGGACGGCGCGAAAGTCCTTTACGCCCATCTTGGCGGTGCACCGGCCCTCAACGGCTACAGCTACTATTACAAGGACGGCTGAAAACAGCAGTGTCCGGCCAATCGTGACCGGACACTGCAATCAAGGGTGATGTTCCAGGCGGCGAGCGGGGTGCCGCCGCCTGGGTTGTTTGGCTCAGATTTTCGCCCGTTCCGCTCGCAATGCCAGGTACAGGCAGTAGCACATGACCAGCACGACGAGCGTGAACGGAATGCCGGTGGAAACCGCGGCCCCCTGCAGGGCGGACAGACCGCCTCCGAGCAGCAGCGCAATCGCGACCAGGCCTTCGAGCGTGCACCAGAACACACGCTGGATGACGGGTGCATCCATCTTGCCGCCGGCCGTGATCGTGTCGATCACCAGTGAGCCGGAATCGGACGATGTCACGAAGAAGATCACGATCAGCAGAAGCGAGATCGGCGCGACGATCTGGTAGAGCGGCAGCTCCTTCAGGAAGCCGAACAGGGCGCCTTCCGGCTTGTAGGCGTCGATGACGGTTGCCCGGACGCCTTCCGCGCCGCCGGCGTTCAGCATGTCGATGGCTGCGCCGCCGAAAGTGGACATCCACAGCGCGCAAACGGCGGTCGGCGCGATGAGGGCACAGATCACGAATTCACGTACCGTGCGGCCCCTGGAAATGCGGGCGATGAACATGCCCACAAACGGCGACCACGCGATCCACCACGCCCAGTAAAAGGTCGTCCAGCCGTGGAAGAAACTTGTGTCCTCCCGCCCGAACGGATTTGAGAGCGCGGGCAAATACATGATGTAGTCGGTCATCACCGAGAAGTAGCGTGTCGCGGCGACACCGATACCCGTTGCGATGATCACGAACAGGAACAGGCCGACGGCCATGATCATGTTGATCTCCGACAGCCGCTTCACGCCGGCGTCCATGCCGAGCAGAACCGAGCCGAGCGCGATGGCCGTAATGCCGATGATCAAAAGAACAACCACGGTCGGTGACGGTTCAATACCGAAGACTTCGTAAAGACCGGCAGCGACCTGTTGTGCACCGAGACCGAGCGATGTGGTCAGGCCGAACAGGGTCGCGAAAACGGCAAGTGTATCGATGGCATGGCCCCACCATCCCCAGACGCGTTCACCGAGGATGGGATAAAAGGCGGACCTGAGCGTGAGCGGCAGGCCGAGATTGTAGGCGAAGATTGCCAGTGACAGCCCGACCGCGGCATAGACTGCCCAGCCTTCGAGACCCCAGTGGTGGATCGTGCCGACGATGCCGATATATTCGTTGCCCGGTTCGTTTATGTCGATCCCGAGAGGGGTCGCTCCACCGCTTTCGGCGAAATTATAGTAGACAGGCTCAAGTACGCCAAAGAACAGCAGGCCGATGCCGATGCCCGCCGCGAACATCATCGCGATCCAGCCGGCATAGGAATAGTCGGGTTTCGCGTCCTTGCCGCCGATCCGGACCGAACCGACCGGCAGGATGATCAGCGCGAGGCAGAAGAGCGTGATCGCATTGACCGACAGGACCAGGAACCAGTCGAACGTGCTGGTCAGCCAGGGCCGCAGCCAGCCGAAGAACGACGCGGCCGCTTCCTGGTTCGCAAGGGCGATCAGGACGAAGGCCGCGATCAGGATACTCGATATCAGGAAGACAGGGTTGTGCAGATCCAGGCCGAAGGGCCGAATGTTATCCTGCCCGAGTTCGTATTCCGTTTCGAAGTCCCAGACCCGCGGATCCGGATCCAGCATCTTCTTGGTTTCTGGCGCTTCAGACATGTCCCCTCCTCGTGACGTTCCGTTCCCCATCCCGCAAGCGTTGCATATGAGCGAGGCGGGAGTCCAATGATTGTGCGAAAAAATGTCGCAGTGAATTTGCTGCAAGCGTCACCGGCTATTCCAGTCCCGACAGTTGCGCTTCCGCTACGTCCGGGGCGATCCTGCGAGGTGTCTTCCGGGCCTTCACACGGCAAATCCTCTTGCGTCCCACCGGTAAGGCGTGCACCTTCCTGCCCGCTTCGTGGCGCACGCATTCTGAAAGGCGGACAATCATGACAAAGCGGGTTCTCGTGTCTGCCGGTGCTGCCGGGATCGGGCGGGTGATCGCCGATCGCTTTTTGAGCGAGGGCGCGCAGGTCGCCATCTGCGATGCCGACGCGGAGGCCGTCGTTTCCTTCTCCGAGCAGCACCCGGACGCGGTCGCGGCGGTCGCCGACGTGACCTCGGAGAGCGAGATGGGGGACTTCCTTTCCGAGCTTGAGGCCCGGTGGGGCGGTGCGGATGTGGTCTGTGCGAATGCGGGCACAGGTGGACCGGCCGGTGCGATCGACACGCTTGACTACGCGGACTGGCAAAGCTGCGTCGCAACGAACGTGCATGGCGCGTTTCTGACCTGCCGCTGGGCCGCGCGCGTGATGAAGGCGCAGGGATCGGGCCTGATTACCCTGACGTCCTCGACCGCAGGCATCATGGGCTATCCGATGCGTTCTCCCTACGCGGCCGCCAAATGGGCGATCGTCGGGCTGACGAAAACGCTCGCGATGGAACTCGGTCCGCACGGCATTCGCGTCAACGCCATATGCCCGGGAGCCGTCGAGGGACCGCGCATGGACCGGGTTGTCGCCAACGAGGCGGCCGCAAGAGGCCTGAGCGAGGACGAGGTGCGGGCGCTTTACGTCGACGGGGTCTCGATGCGGACCTGGGTCACCGCTGAGGACGTCACCAACATGATTTCCTTTCTGGCCTCCGACGCGGGCCGGAAGATCTCCGGGCAGATCCTGGCCATCGACGGCCACACGGAAACCCTCGCTCCTTAGGGGCAGGTCTCATTCATAACCTCCTGAGACATATTCATTTTCTTGGAAAAGACGGTGCCGGCACCACATTTTGATTGACGTATGTCAGTTTGGCGCGCCAGATTTACGGTCCCTCGGGAGAGAAGCGAAGTGAAGCCGACAGTCCACGATATAGCGCGCGAAGCCGGTGTCAGTCTTTCGACCGTTGACCGGGTTTTGAACGGCCGCGCGGATGTGCGGCCGAAAAACGCCGAACGTGTCAAGGAGGCCGTGCGAAGGCTCGGCTATGTCCGCGACACAAATGCCGCGAACCTTGCCAGGAAGCGGCGCTACAAGTTCGTGTTCGTTCTGCCGGAAGGTCCGAACCATTTTGTCGACACGGTCGCCGGTGCAGTGCGCGAGGCGGCGGCGGCCCAGGTGACCGACCGGGCCGATGTCGAGATCGTCTATGTGAATGCGGCGGACCCGCACGCGGTGGTCAAACGCCTGAAATCCCTGGATCTTGGGACGCTTGACGGGGTCGCGCTGATGGTTCCGGAGACGCCGCAGGTGCGCGATGCGATCGCGCACATCAAGAGTGCGGGTGCCTATGTCGTTGCTTTTGTTTCCGATTTGCCGAACTCCAGGTGCGACCACTTTATCGGAATTGACAATTTTTCCGCGGGTCAGACAGCCGGTGCGCTGCTTGGCAGGTTCCTGCGCAAGGAAACCGGATGCATCCTGGTGACGAGCAATTCCATGGTGGCGCGCGACAGCATCGAGCGCCGCTACGGTTTGGACGAAGTGCTTTTGTGTGACTTTCCCAAGCTCAGGGCGCTGCCGACGATCGAGTTTCACGACGACCCGCAACGCATTCGCGATACGCTCGCCCGCGCCACGGCAGCCCATGCCGATCTGAAGGCTGTCTACTCGATGGGGTCGGGCAATGCCATCATGCTCGAGGCCTTGCGCGAGTCGGCCGCCGATCTCGATCTTGTCGTCGTGGCGCATGACCTGACACCGGTCACACGCCAGGCGCTGGTGGACGGCGCGGTCGATGCCGTCATCGCACAGAATGTCGGCCATCTTGCGCGCAGCGCATTGCGCGTTTTGCGGGCAAAATGCGATGATGCGGGCATCTACGAAGCCCAGGAACAGATCCGCATCGAGATCGTCATGCGGGAAAATCTCTACTGAGCGGGCGTTCTTTCGCAGGCGACTGATTTACCTGAAACCACAACAAAAATAAAGAGTTAAGCTCCTTCCCACAAGCGTCATCCGGTTTGCTCGCAAAAAAAAGAAAGACGTATGTCAGTTTTAATGTTGACTTGACATACGTATGTCAAATAGGCTTGCCGGGCACTTGGAGGAGTGCCGCTGTCCGGCATGTGCCGGGGTGCGATCATTTCGGGAGGAAATCAGCGATGAAAACTGCGAAACTTCTCGCGGCGACCGCTTTTGTGGCGGCCAGCGGGCTCAGCGTGTCTCAGGCGCAGGCAGACGAACTGACGCTGTGCTGGGCCGCATGGGATCCGGCCAATGCTCTTGTTGAACTTTCCAAGGAATTCGAGGCCCAGTCCGGGCACACCATGAAGTTTGAATTTGTTCCCTGGCCGAACTTTGCCGACCGCATGCTCAACGAGCTGAATTCAGGCGGCAAGCTCTGCGATCTTCTGATCGGTGACAGCCAGTGGATCGGCGGCGGTGCCGAAAACGGCCACTACGTCAAACTGAACGACTTCTTCGACA
The DNA here is from genome assembly GCF_963669205.1 of uncultured Roseibium sp. Lineage (NCBI taxonomy): Bacteria > Pseudomonadati > Pseudomonadota > Alphaproteobacteria > Hyphomicrobiales > Stappiaceae > Roseibium > uncultured Roseibium sp. Next base: position 6,024,259 of record NZ_OY769915.1, on the reverse strand, counting down.
AGGAAGGCATCTCCATGGACGACTTCGCTCCGGCGACCGTCTATGCCTATTCGACCTGGCCGAAGGGAACTCCAAACTACTACGCGCTGCCTGCCATGGGCGATGCGAACGGCTGGTTCTACCGCAAGGACTGGTTCGCGATGCCGGAAATCCAGGAGGCTTTCAAGGCCGAGCACGGGCGCGATCTGGCTCCGCCGAAAACACAGATGGAGCTGCTCGAAGTCGCCAAGTTCTTCCAGGGCCGCGAAATTGACGGTCAGAAGCGCTACGGCGCCGCGATCTTCACCGAGCGTGGGTCGGAAGGCATCACGATGGGCGCGACCAGCGCCATGTATCCGTTCGGCTTCAAATATGAAATGACGCCGGGCAAATACGACATGGAAGGCGCGGTAAACTCGCCGGATGCCGTTGCGGGTCTGGAGTTCTACAAGGAGCTCTACAAGACATCGACACCTCCGGGCTACACCGACAGCTACATGGAACAGTCGCTCGATGCGTTCAAGTCCGGCCAGGTGGCCATGGCCATGAACTGGTTCGCCTTCTTCCCGGGCCTTTATGCCGATCCGGATACCGGCGGTGACAAGATCGGTTTCTTCGTGAACCCGGGCCAGCTCAAGGAAGCCTCCACGCTCGGCGGGCAGGGCATTTCCGTTGTCGCCTATTCCGACAAGCAGGACGCGGCCCTTGAATATATCAAGTGGTTCGCGCAGCCCTCCGTTCAGAAGAAGTGGTGGGATCTCGGCGGCTATTCGTGTCACGTCAGCGTGCTGAACGATCCGAACTTTGCCGACAGCGCCCCGTTCGCAGCGGACTTCCTGCTCGCCATGGACGGCGTCATGGACTTCTGGCAGGAGCCCGCCTATGCGGAGCTGTTGCTCGCAATGCAAAAGCGCCTTCATGACTATGTCGTGGCCGATCAGGGAACGGCAAAAGAGGCTCTGGACAAGCTGATCGAAGACTGGACGGAAACCTTCGAGGACGAAGGCAAGCTCTGAGGTCTTTCGAAACACGGGCGGGCAAGCGGCACGCTTGCCCGCCCGACCCCGAAACGCCGGCGGGCGGCTGATCCACCGCCAGGGCGGGACGTCCTCCCGCCGGTTTTGCCGGACCACCTTTCCAAACGGGCCACAGATGTCAGATACCCCTATCGACCGCGTAGCGAAAGCGACGCCGCCCTCGGTTGCGGCCAAAATCCGGGGCTTGAGCGATCGCGCAATAGCCTGGCTTTTCGTCCTGCCGACGATCTTCCTGCTCCTGGCGGTTAACATTTTCCCGCTGATCTGGACGATCAACCTCAGCTTCACCAATTTTCGCGCCAACCGGCCGAACCGGGAGGTCGACTATATCGGGCTTCGCAACTACGAGCGCATTCTGACGGATGAAGACATCTGGCTGACGATGCAGGCGACGGCGCATTTCCTGTTCTGGACCATCCTTCTGCAGGTGCTGATCGGGTTCACGCTGGCCTGGCTCATCAACCGGAAATTCAAGGGTAACGATCTCTGGACGACGCTGATCGTGCTGCCGATGATGTTGTCGCCGGCCGTCGTGGGCAATTTCTGGACTTTCCTCTATCAGCCGCAGATCGGTCTCTTCAATTACGGGATCTCCTTCCTGACAGGCATTGACCCGTCGTCCTTCCAGATGATCGGTGACGTCAAGCTCGCCCCCTGGTCGATCGTCATCGTCGACACATGGATGTGGACGCCCTTCGTCATGCTGATCTGTCTCGCCGGGCTCAGGTCGATCCCCGACTATATCTACGAGGCGGCGGAGATCGACCGGGCCAGCCAGTGGCGGCAGTTCTGGACGATCACCATACCGATGGTGCTGCCGTTCCTGATGCTGGCGGTGCTGTTCAGGGGGATCGAGAACTTCAAGATGTTCGATCTCGTCGTGCAGCTGACGGGTGGCGGGCCAGGCTCGGTGACCGAACTCACCTCGATCAATCTGAAGCGTGAAGCCTTCGAGAAGTGGCGCACCGGATATGCGTCCGCCTACGCGATCATCCTGTTCGTGACGGTGTTCGGTCTCGCGTCGATCTATGTGAAAGCCCTGAACAAGGTGAAGGAAAGATGAGCAGCTATTCCATTACCGAACCTTCGCGGCTGCAAAAGTGGCTGGCCGGCACCCTGGTCGTCTTCTACGCGGTCATCACGCTGCTCCCGCTGGTGTGGATCCTGACCACCGGGTTCAAGTCGCCCGTCGATGCCATTGCCTATCCGCCCAAGGTCTTATTCGAACCATCGCTCGAAGGCTACGTGAACCTCTTCACGACGCGGACGCGCGTATCTCCGGAAGCGTTGCAGGCGCTGCCGCCGCCGGCAACCTGGTACGAGGAGATCGTCCGCAACCGCGACATGGTGATCGCCGGCCCGTCGCGCTATGGCGAACGCTTCCTGAACTCGGTGATCATCGGCTTCGGATCGACCTTCCTGTCCGTTTTCCTGGGGACGCTCGCGGCCTACGCATTCTCGCGGTTCAAGGTGCCCTTGAAGGATGATCTCTTGTTCTTCATCCTGTCGACCAGGATGATGCCGCCAATCGCGGTTGCCATCCCCATCTTCCTGATGTTCCGCACGCTCGGGCTTTCCGACACGCATCTGGGCATGATCCTGCTCTACACGGCGGTCAACATCTCGCTCGCGGTCTGGCTGCTCAAGGGGTTCATGGACGAAATCCCCCGCGAATACGAGGAAGCCGCGCTGATCGACGGATATACGCGGTTCCAGGCCTTCTACAAGGTGGTGCTGCCGCAGGCGGCCACCGGGATCGCGTCGACGGCGATCTTCTGCCTGATCTTTTCCTGGAACGAATATGCGTTCGCGGTCCTTCTGACCTCTGGCACCGCGCAAACGGCGCCTCCCTTCATCCCGACCATCATCGGTGTCGGCGGCCAGGACTGGCCGGCAGTCGCCGCCGGTGCGACGTTGTTCCTTGTCCCGGTCATGGTGTTCACAATCCTGCTGCGCAAACACCTGCTTCGCGGCATCACTTTCGGAGCGGTGCGCAAATGAGCCAGTTCATTCAAGGTCTTATGCGATTGCGGCGTGGTCCCTGGGAGATGCTCGCCTCGGTGCTGATCGCCATCGGTGTCGTCATGCTTATGCAGCCGGTCGTGCTGTGGGCCTACACCTACTCCTTCATCGTCACACTGACCGGCACGGTGATGTTCATCATCGTCAGTCACTTTCCGGACTAGAACCATGGCTGAAATCGTAATCAAGAATCTCAGGAAGGAATTCGGTGACTTCACCGCCGTGCAGTCCTCTTCCTTCAAGATCGAGGACGGCGAGTTCTTCATGCTGCTTGGCCCATCCGGATGCGGCAAGACAACCACACTGCGCATGATTGCCGGTCTGGAACTGCCAACATCGGGTGAGATCTACATCGACAAGGAAGAGGTTGGCCAGAAGCCCGCCCGCCAGCGCGACATCGCTTTCGTCTTTCAGATGTTCGCGCTCTATCCGCACATGAACGTGCGCCGGAACATCAGCTATCCGCTGGTCAGCCAGGGCATGTCCAAAAAGCATGTTGCGGAAAAGGTGGCCGAGGTGTCCCGCATTCTCGGCATCGAGAACATTCTCGACCGGCCCGTGAGTGGCCTGTCGGGTGGCGACCGGCAACGCGTCGCGCTCGGGCGCGCGATCGTGCGCGAGCCCAAGGCCTTCATGATGGACGAACCGCTGGGCGCGCTCGACGCCGAATTCCGCGAACACATGGCCGAGGAACTGCGCGCGCTTCACGACCGCATGGGCGCCACGACGGTCTATGTCACGCACGACCAGCTGGAAGCGATGCAGATGGGCGACAAGATCGTCGTCATGAACCACGGCGTCATCGAACAGTTCGGTACCCCGCAGGATATCTACGACAAGCCGGCAACCATGTTCGTGGCCGATTTCATCGGATCACCATCCATGAACTTCCTGCGTTTTCACGGCGAGGTTCATGCGGGGTCCTCGAGCGTTCGGTTGCACCACGTGGATCTTGCTGTTCCGACCGTGCGCGAACCCTTCGAGGGTGACCTGGTCTACGGGATCAGGCCAGAGCATATCGCGCTCAATGATGACGGCGGAAACAGGGGTGAGGTGCTCGCTGCGGAATATCTCGGAACGACGCAGATCGTGACGGTGAAAACCCTGGGCGGCGACCTGAAGGCGCGGATTCCCTCAGATCAACCGGCAAGGCCGGGCGAAACCGTCGGGCTTGCGTTCAACGGCACGACGGCGACGCTTTTTGACAACCAGAGCGGGCGCGCCCTCAGGTCCGATCTCAATGAGGGAGTGCTTGCCCATGTCTGAAGTGCGGCTCTCAAACCTCTCGAAAACCTTTGGCGACACGGTCGCCGTCTCCGACGTGAGCATGACCATTCCCAACGGGGCATTCGTCACACTGCTTGGCCCGACAGGCGCCGGAAAAACCACGATCCTGCGCCTGATATCCGGGCTGGAGCAGCCGGACGGCGGAGACGTTTCGATCGGCGGCAGCTCCGTGGTCGACGACACGCCGGCGCAGCGGAATGTCGCCATGGTGTTCCAGCAATATTCGCTCTACCCGCATATGAGCGTGCGGGAGAATCTGGCCTTTCCGCTGCGCTCGCCGCTTTTGAAGACACCGGCCGACGAGATCGAGCGCAAGGTGGCGGAAGTCGCCGAGGTTCTCCGGATCTCGCACAAACTGAACAACAAGGCGACGGCGCTCTCCGGCGGTGAAATGCAGCGCGTTTCCATCGGCCGCGCCCTTGTCCGGGACCCGACCATCTACCTGATGGACGAACCGCTCAGTTCGCTGGATGCCAAGTTGCGCTCGGATCTCAGGATCGAGCTGAAGCGCATTCAGGAAAGCCTCGGCGCGACGCTGCTTTACGTGACCCACGACCAGATCGAGGCGATGACCATGTCGACCCATATCGGTGTTCTGGACCAGGGCAAGCTGGTGCAGTTCGGGACACCGCGCGAGATCTACGAGAACCCGGTCAATCTCTATGTCGCCGGCCGGCTCGGGCAGCCCCGCATCAATGTGCTGCCCGCGGACATGTTCGCAGGCGCTCCGGCCGGGGCAGCGCAAATCGGGCTCAGACCCGAACACATACAACAAGGAGAGGGCAAGGGATCGACGGTGAAGCGCGTCGAGCACCTTGGGGACCAGATCAGGCTGCATCTCAAGCTTGAAGGGCATGATGTCGTCACGCTCGCCGATGCACATGCGGATCTGGAACCTGGCGATACCGTCGCCATTCAGCCCCGCAATCCGCTTTTCTTTGACGCCGGTGGCGTCCGCATCACCTGAGGAGAGGGAACATGAAGCAGTTCATCAACTCAAAGGAAGCACTGGTCACGGAAGCCATTGACGGTGCTTTGCGTACGGCAGGCGGCCGATTGGCGCGCCTCGACGGTTATCCGCATATCAAGGTGGTGGTGCGAACCGACTGGGACAAGTCGAAGGTGGCCCTCGTCTCCGGCGGCGGTTCCGGACATGAACCCAGCCACGCCGGTTTTGTCGGCCAGGGAATGCTGACGGCCGCGGTGTGCGGGGAGGTTTTTGCCTCGCCGTCCGTTGATGCGGTCCTGGCGGGCATCCTCGCAGTTACCGGAAAGGCCGGCTGTCTCGTCATCGTCAAGAACTACACGGGCGACCGACTGAATTTCGGCCTGGCGGTGGAGCGTGCACGGGCCTTCGGCCTGAAAGTCAACATGGTGATCGTCGATGACGACGTTGCCTTGCCCGATCTGCCCCAGGCAAGAGGGGTCGCCGGAACGCTTTTCGTTCACAAGATTGCCGGCGCGCTCGCCGACCAGGGGGCGGATCTCGCCACGGTGACGGAAGCCGCCGAGCAGGTCATCGCCGGTGCGGTTTCCATCGGCATGTCGCTGGATACCTGCACGATCCCCGGGTCTCCCAAGGAGGACCGGATCGGCCCCGGCATGGCGGAACTGGGCCTCGGCATCCACGGCGAAGCGGGGATCGAACAGGTCGCCTTTTCCAATGCAAAATCGGCCATGGCCATGGTGGTCGACAGGCTCGAACCGGCGCTGGCACCCGGCCCGCATGTTGCGCTTCTGAACAATCTCGGAGGGACGACACCGCTCGAAATGTCCGTCCTTGCCGAGGAACTGACGCATTCACGCATCGGCGGACAGATCCGCTGGCTTGTCGGGCCTGCAGCGATGATGACGTCGCTCGACATGCATGGCTTCTCGGTGTCGCTCCTGCCGGTCAGCAAGACGGAAGAAGCGCTCCTGCAGGCACCGGTGGCGCCGTGGGTCTGGCCGGGCTGTCTCGCGCTCGGTCCGGTGTCCATTTTGCCGTTGCCCGATGGTCTGTCACCGATCCAGCCGCTGCCGTCGAAGAACGACGACACGCGGCGGTTCATCGAAAAATGCTGCAACATCCTGATCGCGGCGGAAGACGACCTCAACGCGCTTGATGCCAAGTCGGGCGACGGCGACACCGGAAGCACGCTGGCGACCGCCGCACGCGCGCTTCTGACGGCGCTCGACCGGATGCCGCTGGCCGATCTGACCCAGCTTTACCGTGCGATCGGGGTCGAACTCAGCCAGACGATGGGCGGGTCGTCCGGGGTGTTGCTGGCGATCTTCTTCGCGGCTGCGGGCGATGCGTCCTCGGGCGGGAGCGATTCCATCGGTGCGCTGAAGGCAGGCCTTGACCGGGTGATGCAGGTTGGCGGCGCCAAACCCGGCGACCGGACGATGATCGACGCGATGATGCCTGCGCTCAATGCCCTGGAAAACGGGATCGATGCGGCGGCACGGGAGGCGCGCCAGGGGGCAGACGCCACGTCCCGGATCACCCGTGCGCGCGCGGGCCGGGCAAGCTATGTCTCGGAGGCCGCTCTTTCCGGCCACAACGATCCGGGCGCGGAAGCAGTTGCCCGGCTTCTGGAGCAGCTTGCAGCGGAACCGGCCCTGACCGCCTGAGGTTATTCTGCCGGCGGATTGTTCCGTTCGATATGCCCGGATGGTCCGCCGGCCCCGATACCAGTGGATCTGAACCGTTTCAGAAGGCGCTGCGCGCGCCGCCGGACTTCTGAAGCTGAAAGATCGAGGTGACGTCTTCGGCGGGCGGCAAGGGCAGCCGCACGGGTACTTGGGTCATGCGCGGTTCCAGAACCGGTTCGCCGATGATGACCCGGTCGAGCAGGTCTTCCCACTGTTCGCGTTGCGGCAGCCGTTGAAGGTAGGCCGAGCCGCCCATGAGCGGCCAGGCGTCCGCCGCACAGCATTCGTAAAACAGCATCAGGCGCGCCTTGTCCGAGACATTGGGGGCAGATCCGTGCAGCGTTCGCGCGTGGTGAACCGACATGGAGCCTGCCTTGCCGGTGATCGTCACGGCCTGGTCAAGGTGAAACGCGGGATCGTCCGGGTCGACCGCACCGCAGAAAATGCCGTCGCGGCTGTTGTGACTGAGGATCGGTCCCTTGTGCGAACCGGGGACCACCTGGAGCGGGCCGTTTTCCGGCGTGACGTCTTCCAGCATGACGCCGAATGCCAGCATGTCGTCATTGGTGTGCGGATAAAAGGCCCAGTCCTGGTGCCATTCGACGGCAGCTCCGCCACCCGGCGCCTTGGCGTTCAGCTTGGATGTCTGAAGCACGGCATTGGGGCCGACGAGCTGACGGAGGACCTCGGTGATGCGGGAAGCTTTCAGAACCTCCCAGAAGAACGGGTGCTGCTTGTGCGGCAGTTTGATCCGCGTGAGCTTCGGCGTTTCCCGCGAATGCCCCTCATCCAGATCGTAGACGTCGTTGCTCTCGCTGACTTGCCGTGACCGTTCAATGAAATCGTAGGTGATTTCCTGCATTTTCAGGAGCTGCCCGGCGGAGAGGACGTCTTCGACCAGTAGATATCCGTGTTCGAAATAGAACTCGATCTGTTCCCTTGAGATCATCCACCTGCTCCGGCTCGCCGCTCATCCCTTTATGGTATCGATACCATCGCGTGCCGAGCCGGTCAAAAATATCCGTGCCGCGCGGAAGCGGCTCAGGTGACCGGCAGCGGAGCGTCTTTCAGGGGCAAGGCTTCGGAGCCGCCTGAAACCGCGCGCCAGGCTCCAAGGATCAGATCGGCGACCGGGTCGGCATCGGCCGGCATCGTCGCGTCGCAGATCACCGATATCCGCATCACCCAGTCGTCCCGCCAGCGGGCGCCGCCAACGAAGATCGAGCCTTGTTCCCGAAGTCTTGCGATAACGGCTTCCGTCAGGGCCTTCCGTTGCGCTGCGGAGTGCTCGGCGCGCCCGAAGCCGACAATCACCTGATTGAGGACAACGTCGTTGACGATGCGAACACCGTCTGCACCGCCCACGCGTTCCGCAATCCTGCGGGCAATTGCGCAATGCCGGCCGACAAGGTCCTCAACGCCCTGTCTGCCGAGGGATTTTAGCATTGCCCAGGTCGGCAGTCCGCGGGCGCGGCGGGACAGTTCCGGGACAAGAAAAGACGGAATGCGGTCCTGCTCACCCACCGCCGGCAGATAGCTGGCATCAATGCTCATCGCTCTTTGCAGACTGTCGCGGTCGCGGACAATGGCATAGCCTGAATCGAAGGGGGTCTGTAGCCACTTGTGCCCGTCAACCGCCCAGGAATCGGCGTTCTCGACACCTTCGGTAAGAGCGCGGTAATCCGGGTGCGCTCGCGCCCAGAGCCCGAAGGCACCATCCACGTGCACCCAGGCGTTGCGCGCGTTCGCGATCTCCTGGATGTCCGCAAAGGGATCGAAGGCGCCGGTGTTGATCTGGCCGGCCTGGGCAATCACGATGGATGGCCCGTCCTGCGCTGCCAGCTGTGCCGCCAGATCCGATGCCATCATGCGGCCCTCGCCGTCGGACCTGATCCGCTTCACCCGGTTGCGGCCGAGGCCAAGATAGCCGAGAGCCGAAAACACCGATGTGTGTGCGTCGTCGCCGACATAAACGGTGATGGGGGGCGCTCCGAAAAGTCCATCGCCATCCGCATCCCAACCGGCCCGGCGCAGGACAGCGCCGCGCGCAGCGGCAAGTGCCGTGAAGTTGCCGACGGTGGCGCCGGTTACGAAACCGACCGCCGCTTGTTTGGGCAGGTGCAGAACATCGAGCAGCCAGCCTGCGGCAACTTCCTCGACCGCCGCAGCCGTCGGGGAGGATGTGTGAAAAGCGGCGTTCTGGCCCCAGGCACTGGCGAGCCAGTCGGCGGCCACGCCGACCGGCGACGAGCCGCCGAGAACCCACCCGAAAAAACCGGGATGGGTCATCTGGCTCAGCCCCTGTTGGCCGCGCTCCACCAGTTCGTTCAAAACATCGGGCCCGTTTCTGCCGGTTTCCGGCAGAGGCTCGGAAAAGACGTCCAGCATCTCCCGGTAGTTTCGCTTCGGAGCACAGGGTTCTTCCTTCAGACCGCGCCGGTAGGCTGTCGCGTGGGCCTGCGCGGTCCGAAGAACGTCAAACCGATCCGTTGTCTCAGCCCAGGTGGTAGCCGGGTGTGGACCTGGAGATCGAGACTTCCTCATCTGTCATGTCCTCCGGAATATCCTCAAACAGCGGTGTGGAGAGATAGCGTTCCCCCGTGTCGGGAAGCATGCACAGGATTGTCGAACCGGGGTCGGCCTTTTGGGCGACTTCGATCGCGATGGCAAAGGATGCGCCGCCCGAAATTCCTGTCAGGATGCCTTCCTGGGATGCAAGTTTCTTGGCCCATTCCACGCCGGCCATGCCCGGTACGGGGCGCAGGTCGTCATAGTAATGATTGTCGACGGATTCCTGCAGGACAGCGGGAATGAAATCGGGGGTCCAGCCCTGGATCGGGTGCGGTTCAAAGGCCGGGTGGCTTGCGGCGGGCGAGCCGTCACCGGTCCGTTCCTGGACGTGGCCGCTTCCGAGCAATTGCGCGTTGGCGGGTTCGGACAGAATGATTTTTGTGTCGGGACGTTCGACCCTGAGCACGCGGCCAACGCCGGTCACCGTTCCGCCCGTGCCGTAACCGGTCACGAAATAGTCCAGCCGCTGGCCCTCGAAATCCGCCATGATTTCCCGGGCGGTCGTTGCCGCGTGGATTTCGGCATTCGCCTCGGTTTCGAACTGGCGCGCCAGCAGCCAGCCGTGCGCCTCCGCCAGTTCAACTGCCTTGCGGTACATCCCGAAGCCTTTTTCCACGCGCGGTGTCAGGACGACCTTGGCACCGAGCATGCGCATGAGACGGCGGCGCTCGATGGAGAAACTGTCGGCCATGGTGACGACAAGCGGGTAGCCCTTCTGCGCGCACACCATGGCGAGCCCGATCCCCGTGTTGCCGCTGGTCGCTTCGACGATGGTCTGACCGGGCTTGAGCTTGCCGCTTCGTTCGGCGGCCTCGATGATGTTCACGGCGAGGCGATCCTTTACGGAGCCGCCCGGGTTCGCCGCTTCGAACTTGACGAAGAGATTTATGCCGTCCGGGGCAAGGTTGTTGATGCGCACGGACGGCGTGTTGCCGATCGTGTCGAGAATGCTGTCATAGGTGTGGCCAACGCCTGATGTGGTTCTGAGTGTTCCGCCGGTCATACTCTTTCCTTGCGTTAAACGGGTTGCAACAAAGCGCTGCCGGTGTCTGGCACGGCATGCAATCTGCTAACGCTGAGGAAAGTGACACGGCTTTTCAACCAAGTCTTGAGCGAAGTTTGAGGAAACCATGAGGATTTTTGAAAAAGCGTTCCAAAATCATGGAGATTTTTGGATACGGGACCGCAAAAGCTTCAGTCGACGCCGCGCCGCTTCAATGCCGCAGAGATACGTTTTCGAACGGCCTGATCCGCGAACGGAAAGGAGCGGAAGAAGTGTTCCTGCGTGATCGGCTGCTGCTCGGCATGGACCTGTGCGGCCCAATGCGCCGCTTCCGCTTCATTGCCGGCAAGCTCGTTGGTGAACATGGCGATGACGCGAATAAGACTGTGCGCTCCGGGTGTGCGTGCGGCCCGTTCCGCCCATAGGGCGGCCTCCTTGTCATGGCCCTCGATCGATAAGCTGAGCGACCGGGTGCCGAGCATCGCATAGAGCAATGGATCGAGCGGGCTCAGGCCCCGGGCTTCGTCGGCAAGACGCATGCCGTCCGAGCTGGACCCTGTGAGGGTCTCCGTCCAGGCCCGCGCATACAGGCCCTGGGCAAAATTCGGACTGAGGGAAGTGGACCGGTTCAGCCAGGTCTTGGCTCCGTCCAGATCGCCGGTGAGCCAGAGTGACCTGCCCATGTTGAAATTCGCGAACGGGTCCATCGGATCGATCTCGATGGCGCGTTCCGCCGCCCTTCTGGCCGCATCGACGGCGAAGGCCCGATTGTCGGAGTAGTGCATGAAGGCCGTCTTGAAATGCGCAAACGAAAGCGCGGCGTGGGCGCGGGCAAACCCCGGCTCCATCGCCACCGCCTTCTTGAACATGGCCATGGCGACTTCGTTTTCTGCGGCGTCAAACCGATAGAGCGACTGGAGCCCGAGATGATAGGTGGTCCAGACGTCGATGTTTTCCGGCGATTGCAGTTGCGCCCTTGAGGCTTCGCTCAGGGGGATCTGCACTTCGATGGCGAAGATGACCTCCGCGATGATCGTCTCGCGAACTTCATGCACATCCGCGATCGACGCCTTGATGCGATCTGCCCAGATGACCTGGCCATCGGAGGTTTCGGTCAGCACCACGTTGATGATGACCTGGTCGATGAACTTTTCGACGCTGCCGGACAAGACATAGCGGACGCCGAGCTGTGTCCGGATGTCCGACAGATCGCTGTCGCGTGATGCGAAGCGGAAGGAGGAGCCACGCGCGATCACCGAAATCCAGCGCAGGCGGGCAACCGCCGCAATGAGTTCGTGCGGAATGGCCTCGCCCAGGGTCCGCGCGACCGGGTCCTCGCCGATCGCGTCGAATCTCAGTATGGCAATGGATGGCCGCTGCGAGACGTCCTGTCCCGGGAGGCCGCCGTTTCCGGGATCCGGTGCTGCCACTGGTTCGGAAATCGTCTGCCGGGAACGCCTTTCAAAAGGGGCAACCCAGCGCAGCCCGCGGCCGTGCACGGTCTTGATTTTTTCCTGCTTCGCACCGGAATCCTCCACGGCGGACCGGGCCGACTTCACGCAGGTCGACAGTGCTGCATCCGAGACGGCGCGGTCGTTCCACAAGACCGAATTGATCTCGTCCTTGGAGACCATGCGCTCGTGGTTGTCGATGAGCAGTTTCAGGAGATCGAGGGCCAGCGGTTCGACATTGACCGGCTCACCCTTGCGCCGAAGCTCCTGGCGCGTCGTGTCGAGCTCGAAATCCGCAAAGCAGTAGATCATGGCTCACCATAGCAAACTTCCGTAGCGGGGAGAATTGCTTAGATGAGCAGGCGTCATGAGGCAGCATGGTCCGTTCAATACCGGGTGCGCTGCCGCTTTCCGTTCGATTTTCGCGTGGTGCCGCCGATTTCAGGTCGCGCTCCCGGTTGCCTGGGGTGAAACGGCCCAACCGGTGCTCAAATCGACATGGCGGATCGAATGCTCCTCGATCAGGTCCTCGTATCCTTCGGGCAGGAAGGACTGCTGCCATGTATCTCCAAATCTCCGTTTCACGGCATCAAGATCGTCCCAGAGCGAGGCAAACACGAGATAGCCCTCATCGGAGGCGATGCCCCGCCCGAAGAAATATCCTGAATTGCCGGGTTCGTGCCTGACCACATCCACCGATGTGGTCGCAAATTTCTCCAGAAGGGTCTCCGCGTGACCTTGCCGGATCCTGACCTGAAACAGGCGGAGGACCGGGCCTTTTCCTGATATCTGTTCACTCATGCCCTTTTCCCAAACACTGCCTTTCAGACTGTAAATTGATGTGCCAGGACGCCGGGATATTCCTGAAAACACATTATCCGGAAGATCGCCAGATCCAGAAAGACCCTCTGGTAGGCGTTCGCCGACACGATGCCGAGAAGGGAGAGGGCTGCCAATACGGCCAGGCACACTCCTCCCCAAAGGACCCAGGAGCGCTCACGCATTGCGCAGCGCGTTCCCGAAGACGCGGTCCCTTGCCGCCAAGGGGCGCTCGTTGATCGGAAGATGCACAAGCGCTGCGATAATGCCGGACGCGACGACGCTCCACCACATGATGTCGTAGCTACCGGTTCGCTCAAACACGAGCCCGCCGAGCCAGGCGCCGAGAAAGCTGCCGGTCTGGTGCATCAGGAAGACGATCCCGACCAGGGTCGCCAAGTAGCGGGCGCCGAAGATCTGCGCGACAATCCCGGTCGTCAGGGGAACGGTGCCGAGCCAGGTGAAACCCATCACCGCCGCGAAGACGAGGGTTGAGATATCCGACGGCGGGAACAGGACGAACAGGGCGACGGCTGCTGCGCGCGCCAGGTAAAGGACAACCAGGATCTTCTTCTTGCTGAGGTGGTCGCCGAGAAGACCGCAAAGGAACGTTCCGGCGATATTCGTCGCACCGATGGTTGCGAGCGCGGCGCCGCCGATCCAAGCCGGAAGGTGCCGGTCCAGCAGATAGGCGGGCAGATGCGTGCCAATGAATGCGAGCTGGAAGCCGCACACGAAAAAGCCAAGCACAAGCAGCACGAAACCACGGTGTGACAGGGCTTCGGAAAGTGCGGATTGCAGAGACTGGTCTGCGCCGGGCTCGACCGATCTTCCGTTCAGGACCGGCGCGAGAATGCAGATGGTTGCTGCAACGAGTGCCAGACTGAGAAGCGCCAGTGGCCAGCTCAGCGCGTCAATCAGGCTCAGTGTGACCGGAACCGAAAGGAAAATGCCGAGGGAGCCCCCGAGCGAGGCAACGCCAAGCGCCGAGCTGCGGCGCTCGGGCGGAAACCGCCGGCCAACCGCTCCCAGCACGACGGCATAGCTGGTGGCACTCAGTCCGATGCCGACAAGCACGCCAAGCCCGAGAACAAGGCCGAGAGATGTCGATGCGGCCGAGGCGCAGAGCAGTCCGCCGGCATAGAGCAGGCCGCCGGTAAAAATCACGCGTGCGCTGCCGAACCGGTCCGCGATCATGCCGGCAAAGGGTTGCGCGATGCCCCACATGAGGTTCTGCAAGGCGATGGCGAAGCCGAAGGTTTCCCGGTCGACTGCGGGAAGACTTCCGGTGACCGGACCAAGAAACAGGCCGAAAGAGTGCCGCATCCCCAGGGCAAGGAGTGCAATCACCGACCCTGCGAGCAGGATCAAACGCGGATCGACTTGAAACCGGGCCGCCGGCCGGGACAGTGCGGACATGTCAGTTCTCCGAGGTGTTGCTGGAATGCGAACAGGAATACGCTAGGTGCCATGATTGCGTCGGCGCTCGTTTTCGCCAGCATGGATGATGGAGAGGATCTCGCTGCGATCGATCGCCAGATCCTTGAGCGCGGCGTTGCCGAGGGCAGCCAGTTCCAGGCGATCCCGCCGCAGTTTTCGCCACGTCCGGTAACGCCTGATGGGTCCGTGCCGTAGCCAATTGGCCAGCCGCGTTCCGTGCTCGACCGTGTGCCACGGCGGATAGATTTCCGAACTCTTTGCCATCTCTCTCCGCCACCAGGTTCGCCGGACAGAGAGATTATTGCCGCCCGCTTGTTATTGATCAAAATGTATTATTCAATAAGTGATATGCAAAACTTCAATATCAGGCATGCCGATCTCAATCTGCTTGTCGCATTCGATGCGCTTTACAAAGAGCGCAGCGTCACGCGGGCGGCATCCAGGCTCTCCCTGACGCAACCGACCGTATCCGGGATGCTCAGGCGCCTGCGGGAAACCTTTGATGACGACCTGTTCGTCCGCACATCTCACGGCATCGTGCCGACGCCAAGGGCTGACGGCATCGCCCTGCGGGTGGCGGAGCTTCTGGATGACATCGGTCTGCTTCTCGCGCCGGACCCGTTTGACCCAACCAGCTCCGCGTTCACGGCCAGGGTCTGCGGCAGTGACTATCTCCTGCACACGATCCTGGATACGTTTGCCGAGAGGGTACTCCGGACAGCGCCCGGCGCACGCGTCTCGATCCTGCCGAGACCTGCGGAGGGGGTTGCGCGGCAGCTGGAGAACGGCGAGATCGATCTGGTGCTCAGCGACCGGGAGCTGGCGGTGCCCGATCTGCCGTCGCGTTTCCTTTACAGGGACGACTTTGTCTGCCTTTCCAGCTACGGGAATCTCGCAGACGGCCAAGACATCGCCCTTGACCGGTTCTGCGAGCTCGAACACGGTTTCGTCGACCCGACCGGCGGCAGCTTTCGCGGACCGATCGACGACGCGCTGGCATCGGCCGGCCGGAAGAGAAACGTGGTGCTTGCCGTGCCGGGTTTCGCGATGCTGCTGGAACTCATGAAATCGAGACCTCTGCTCGCCTTTGTTCCGGTCCGGATCGCGGCGGCATTCGATCACGGCTTTTCCCGGGTCAGGACGCCCCTGGAACTGCCCCATCTTGAAATCGTCGCAAGCTGGCATCCGCGCATGACGCGCGATCCCAAGCACAAATGGCTGCGCGAGACGCTCGTGTCGATCGCCGACACCTGACCGAAGGTCACGCCAATCCACAGCCTCATCCTGAGGAGCACGCTTGCGTGCGTCTCGAAGGATAGGCCGTACGGCAGCGTACCAGCCGCCCATCCTTCGAGACAGCGCTGGCGCGCTGCCTCAGGATGAGGTTTGCTTCCGCAGATGTCACCCCGGACGGAGCGCAGCGGAGATCCGGGGCCCACTCGTTTCCAGAGCGGTTCGGTTATAGCAAGGCGGCAGCAGGAACCCGTGGCTTTTGCAAGCGGTGGGTAGAGTAGGCCCCGGGTCTCACTTCGTTCGCCCGGGGTGACGATGGAGGGGATCGATGTTTTTTGCCTCCGTCATTGCCAGACTTGATCTGGCAATCCATGCCGCTCCGGAAGAAACGAAACGGCATGGATGCCATGGTCAAGCCATGGCATGACCGACGAGAGGGGGAGAGCCTGGGGTTGGATCTGTCCGCTGTCATCCGGAAAGACGGACTACCCCGCGCGTTCGTGATCCCGGCCAAGCGCAGCGGAGATCCGGGATCGGGGAGGCAGAGGACATGATGTTCTTGGTCCGCCCTCCCGGAACACCGGGGCTCCCCGGCCCCGGGTCTCACGCTGTTCGCCCGGGGTGACGACAGGGCGCGCTTGCTTCCTTGTGACAGGTTCCGCTTTGCTGCGCGGCTTTTCCGCAACCTGCGCCGTCCCGAACCTGATCCGGGAGCTGAATGCGATTGGACAGGGGACCCCGGCTCACGGCCGGGGTGGCGGTCGGGATCGCATGGCAGCTTCGCGATCAGCTTCTAGAGCCAGAAGCGGGGCGTTTCGCGGGTGGCTTCCCAGTAGCCCTTGGCGTGTTGCCACATGCTCTGGCACTGGGATTCGTGCCAGCCGATCACGAAGCCGATGGCCTGGCCGATAGCGACCGCTTCCTTGCCTCCTGCAGAAACCTTCTGCGGCAGGGTCTCGGCCATGGCGACGTCATTGAGGTAACCGAAAATGTCCTGAAGCCTTTTCATCCGTTTCAGGAAGGGCTTGACCGTGTCCGGCGGATAAAGCGAATTGTAGAATTCGATGCCGTAGCGCATCTTCTTCATCGCCTTGCGCATCTCGTGCCGCTCGGGAATCGTGAGGTCTTCCAGGCGTTTGCCGTATTTGAGTACCTTTTTCCACTGCTTGGCGAGGGCATGGGAGGAATAGGTTTCAATCGGTTGCGCCAGCAGCGCCGTCTGGTCGAAATTTTCCGGATCAAGCCAGCCTCGGCCTTCCGTGTAGGCTGCCAGTTCCAGCAGGAAACCGTTGACCTCGGTAGACTTGAGATGGGCGACGACGGCGTCACGCGTGTCCTCGCCGCGCGAGGCGTTCAGTTTCGCCAGAAGGATGTCGAGGGACAGGCTTTCTGGTGTCCTGCCGGCCAGCGGCTGCACGATTTCGTCGATCAGCACATCGAGATCCCGCATCGAGCCGGCTTCGGACGCGATCGTCCTTGCCATCCGGTCCAGGGGCGCGACAGTGGCCGGGTTCAGTGCCGGCCTGAACAGACGGACCGCGCTGCGCAAGCGCCGCAGCCCGACGCGCAACTGGTGGGGGCCTTCCGGATCCCTCGACCCGATGACGACGATGCGGTTCTCCGAAATCTGTTTCAGGCAGGACCGCAGGACGTCGCGAAAGGCCAGTTCCACGCTGATGCCGGGTGTGAAGCTGATCTTTTCGGCAAAACAGGGCTCGGGCGTCTCGGGTTGCCTGCCTTCGGCAAACCGGTAGCCGCGCTCGGCCTTGCTGTAAGGAGAGAACCGGAAGGGGGTGTCTTTCAACAGCCCCCTGGCAGCATCGAAAATGGCCTGACCCGCGCCTTCGAGCAGTTCCATCTCGAGTTCGGCCAGCGGCTGGCTGCCGTCGCCTGCGAGGATGTTGCCCGTGTCGAACGCCAGTTCGATCCGGGCACCGTCCCGGTCGCGCGTCAGTTCGCGTGTCGTGCGTTTCATTACGGTTTCAAAGCATTCGCTCAAGGGCGCATCGCCGATGGTTTTCTCAAGAACCCTGGCAACTTCCGGATCTTCGATCACCGAAAAGTCGAGCGCGCGGCCCTTGACCGGGTGTTCCGCTTCGACAGGGGAGGACAGGCCCGCGACGACCCCGGTTCCAACCTTGACGGTCTGCACCCAGCTGCGTCCGGATTTCCTGACCCGGAGGGAAATCTTCGCCTTGCGCAGTGCCTGGCCGGGCGTGTCGAAGTAGATCGACTGCAAGGTCTTGGTCACCGCACGGCCGGCCGTGAAACCATCAACTGCGCCCATCCGCTTCAAGGTGTCCTGGGCGGATGGATCCAGTTCGAGCTTGAGCTCGATTTCACGTCCTGACTTGCTCATGCAATCGTTCTAGCCAAGGCAAAAACGCTTGTCCAGAAAAGCCGCACAATTTGCGCTTTTGTTAGCAGGCTAAGCTTACGGGAAATCAGATCGTCACACCGCTGCCGCGGCCGCCGGGATGTATCCGGGACACGCCGAAACCCGGTGCAGCAGAGCGAGCGGGCGCTTGCATCGGCACTTGGCCCATGATAGGCACCCACTCCGGTGTCAGTTGCCCCTCTGGCGGAACTGGTAGACGCGCGGGATTCAAAATCCCGTTCCTTCGGGAGTGCCGGTTCGATTCCGGCGGGGGGCACCATTTCTTTCACTCCACCAGCGGCAACAACCGGTCATCACTGCGCGCAGATTTCGGTGAGCCATGCGTGCAGGGTGCTGACGGGTGGGGACTGCTGGTCACCTTCCCTGCAAACAAAATAAAGCGCCTTTTCCAGCTGGACGCTTATGTCGCCCAGACGGATCAGCCGACCCGCCTCCAGATCATCGGCCACGAGTATGCGGCGCACCAGGATCGCGCCCTGTCCGTCAATGGCAGCCGCAATCAGAACGGCAGAGTCGGGGAAGGCGGCGCTCCTCGATTGAATGTCCGGATCATGCAATCCCGCCTCCGCCGCCCATCTGTTCCAGAACGGATGAAACCGGTCGTGCAGCAGCGGCAATCCGGCTATGGACGCAGGCGCGACCGGGCGCACCGGCACAAGGGACGGCGCTCCAACGACGACGAGCTGTTCACTCTGCAGGCGCTCGCAGTAAAGACCGTCCGGCGGATCGCCTCCGTAGCGCAACGCCACGTCGACATCGCTTTCTCCGAAATCAACCAGTTGGTCGTTGGTATCCAGGTAGATGGAGATGCCCGGATGCCGGTCCCGGAACCTTGGCAGCTTCGGCACCAGCCACCTGATCGCCAGTGACGAGGAGAGCGAAATCGTCAGGGAGCGGGGCTTTCGTGTCCGCCGGGTTGCGCCGATGCCCTGTTCCAGCGCCGCGAAAGCGTCCTGGGTCGCCAGGTGCAGCCGTGTTCCGGCTTCCGTGAGTTCTACCCCGCCGGGCAACCTGCGCAGCAGCGTAACGCCGAGATATTGCTCCAGCTGCTTGATCTGGCGGCTGACGGCGCCGTGGGTCACGCCCAGGTCTGCGGCCGCCCTGCTGAGGTTTCGGCGGGAGGCGGCTGCGTCGAATGCCTGCAGGGCCCGGAGGTGCCTTATGTTGCTCATAGATGTGAGTTTAATTCATATCAATGATCCGTAAAGTCGTTACCAAGCAGCCAGTTTCGCGCCTATCATCGATGAAATTGCACAAATCATCATCATGGAGACAAGCACGTGACAACTGTCAAAGTGGCCCTGATGACCGGGACGGGTCAGGGCATCGGAAAAGGCTGTGCTGTCGAGATGGCGAAGGCGGGTTACAAGGTCTCGCTGATGTCGCCATCAAAGCGTTCTGTGGACCTCGCCGATGAACTGGGCGGCATCGGACGACAGGGTTCCGTCCTTGAAACAGACGATCTTCAGGCGATGGTGGACGCGACGCTGGAGACCTACGGCAGGATCGACGCCGTCGTCAGCAACATGGGGCATGGCGGCGGCGTGCCTGAAGCCATCAAGACGGTCGGTTTCGATCCGGAGTTCGACGGGCCGCTGCTGGAATTCTCCGACGCGCTATGGCATGACAGTCTCGACATGTATGTGCTGAATATCGTGAAGCTGGCGCGGATCGTCACGCCGATCATGATCCGGCAGGGCGGCGGGTCGTTCGTGAACATCTCGTCCATGAACACGGTGGAGCCCCGGGCGGCCTACCCCATGAGCATGCTGCGCGGGGCGCTTCACAGCTTCGCCAAGCTCTTTGGTGACCGCTATGCCCGGCACAACATCAACATGAACAACCTGATGCCCGGCTTCTGCGAGAACGTGAACCTGTCCGACTTCGCCCGAAGATCCATCCCGGCTCAGCGTCCGGCATCGTTTACCGAGATCGGCCAGGCATGCGTCTTCCTGGCGTCGGAAGGCGCGCGCTACATCAACGGCCAGAACATCCTGTCGGATGGCGGCATGAATCGCGCCGTGCGGTAGACGAAGCGCGATCGGCCAGTCACGCCCATGCTGTCGCCGGATCGAGGTTCCCAAAAACCTGTTCCGGCGAAATACCTGCGCTTGGCCGCCTGATGCCAAGGTTTTGGCGTTGGAAACACATCAATTTATTGGAGCCGGGACCTGCTATACGTTATCGATAGCAGGTGAGGGGATGTTTTGCGCCGCAGCCTTTGTGCCGTCTTCAGACGGACCGGGGTCACAAAGCGGAAAACAGCATGCGGGACGGAAAAGACAAATGATCAGCAGACTACGCATCCTGAGCGGCCTGGTTTTGTTCGTGTTCGTGACGGGTCACTTGCTGACGCTCGCATTCGGACTCTATTCGATCGGGGCAATGGAAGCCGCCGGACGGGTCCTGATGGGGCCTTTCGGCAACCCGGTCGGCGGACCGATCCTGATCCTGAGTTTCTTCGTTCATGCCGGCCTTGGCCTGTGGACGATCTTCTGGCGCAACAGCCTCTTTTCCAACTGGGCCGACGCTGGGCAGGCGGTGCTGGGACTGGCGATCGTGCCGCTGCTCCTGCCCCACATCATGGGCACCGTGGTTGGCCCCGCGATGACGGGTGCGCATATCGATTTCAAATGGGTGCTCGCGGTCTACTGGATGTTCGTGCCGCATCTCGGTATCCAGCAGGTTCTTGCCCTGATCGTCATCTGGGTGCATGCCTGCTACGGCCTGTTTCTGTGGATGCAGGTGCAAAAATGGTGGGGGCGCTACGCCACCTTTTCCTACCCGTTCGCCGTCATCGTGCCCGTTGCCGCCCTGCTCGGGTTCGTCGAATCCGGCAAGATCCTGATTGCCAACAGCGGCGATCCGGAGTTCATGGCACCGGTTCGGGAAGCCGCGGCCGCCTACGGTTCCGTCGGTGACACGCTGAACCAGATCCAGAGCCAGGTCCTGTGGTGGTACGCGGCGCTCGTGGTGGTCGTCCTCGTGGCCCGCGCGATCCGCCTTTGGGGCAAGCGGCCGAAGATCTCGATCACCTACCGCGACGGCCCGACGATCGAACGGGCCGCCGGGGTCAGCCTGCTCGAAGCCGCGCAGTCCATGGACACTGCCCATGCCGCGCTTTGCGGGGCGAGAGGGCGCTGCGGGTCGTGTGCCGTTCGCGTTCTGGAGGGCCATGAGAACCTTGAACCGCCCGGCAGGACCGAAGCGGAGACCCTTGCGCGCCGGTCCCTTCCCGATGGCGTCCGGCTCGCCTGCCAGGCCATGCCGGCCGGAGGGCCCGTCACCGTGGAGCGGGTGTTCGATCCGACGATATCGCCGGTGGAATACCAGGAGCTGCTCCGGGGAGAAGCCGTTGCCGCGCGTGATGCGGACCCGGTTCCGCAGAGCGGGGGCGCTGCATGATCAGGCTGTTCGCGACGCTGATTTTCCTGGGGCTGCTGCATGTGGCAACGCCCCTGTCCGCCCAGATGATGCTCCCCGGTGCCGGCTCTACCGAGACGGTGGAAGTACCGGCGGAACCATCGCCGAACGACATCAAGGAACTGGCGCGGCTTTTGGCCGATCCGGCCGTGGTCAACTGGCTGCAGCAGCGGGCCGCAGGGCTGGGCGATGACGGAGCACCCGTCAACCTGACATTCCGCGAAAGCGTGGAACTGGGTCTCGTACAGATCCAGGCACGCGTGCAGGAAGTCGGCGCGTCGCTGGCCCTTGTCCCCGGGCTCCCGGGCATCGTTTCCAGTACATGGCAGCAGGGGCTGACGCCGCGGGAGCAGCTGAATTTCGTCGTTCTGCTGATCATTTTCGTTTTTGTCGGCGTCGGGCTTGAATGGCTCTACTGGCGCTATGCCGGATATTTTCGAAGACGCATCGAACTGTCCCGCTCGAACCGCTATATCGACAAGGTCCGCTCGGCGCTGACGCGCCTTGCGCTTGTCTCCGGCGGCGCCGTCTTCTTTTCGCTCGGCACGATCGGCACCTTCGTCATTTTCGACTGGCCGCCCAATGCCGAGGAATTCGTCCTGGAACTCCTGTTCGCGCTGGTCATGCTGCGCGTCGTGTCCGCGCTGGCCTTGTTCGCACTCGCCCCGCGCATCGAGGCGCTGCGACTGGTGCCGCTTTCGCGGCAGGATGCGCGGGGTCTTTATCTCGGCGTCATGCTGGCCTCCGCGGTGATGCTGTTCGGACACGGCCTGGCCGAGACGATCGTGGTCCTGGGAGCGGACGAGCCGGTCGGACTCACGATCGACATCATCGCCGCAGCGATCACGACAATGCTTGCGATCCTGCTGCTCTGGCTGATGCACACGCGCAGCGAACCGAAACGCCAGTCTATCGTGACCCCCGTGATCGGTTCTCTGACACTGTTCATGCTGTTCATTCTCTGGCTGATCGGGGCTTACAGTGCCGCCGGAACCCTTGCCGTGTTTGCCCTGCTGATTCCCACGGAGCGCATGGTGCGCAAGACGATCGAACAGGCTTTCGAGGAAAGCCGGGCTGAGGCGGCGCCGGAAGAGGGCAGCAGCGAAGCCGACGCGGCCAGCGAAACGGACGCTGAAACAGGGACGCAAGTCGCCGTTGAGCAGGAGGCGGGACCAGACGCGGAGACCCCGGACGAGACCGAGCAGGAGGCGATTTCGAATGCCGAGGCGATGCACGGTGTCTATCTGCCGGTCGCCGTGCGGCTGGGCCGTTTTGTCGTCGTCGTCTCCGCGGTGGTCTGCATCGGGCTGTTCTGGGGTGTTCAGCCGTGGAACATGTCCGCCGCCGATTCGGCCCCGGCACAGGTGGTGCGCGTCCTGATCGATGTCATGGTGGCCTTTCTGATCGGCGATCTCGTGTGGACCGCGACCAAGACCGCAATCGACAGGCGCATGGCCAGCATGCCGAAGCTGGTGCCCGGAATGGCGCCCGGGCCGGAAGCACGCATGGCAACCTTGCTGCCCCTGATCAAGAAGGTCGTCCTCGTGACGATCCTTGTGATGGTGGCGCTGATCGGCCTGTCTTCCATGGGCATCAACATCACGCCGCTGCTTGCGGGTGCCGGCGTCGTCGGCCTTGCCGTCGGCTTCGGTGCCCAGGCGCTGGTGCGCGATATCGTCTCCGGGGTCTTCTTCCTGATCGACGACGCGTTCCGGGTCGGTGAATATATCGAGATGGGCGACATTCGCGGGACCGTGGAATCGATGTCGATCCGGTCCCTGCAACTGCGCCATCACCGGGGGGCGGTGCACACGATCCCCTTCGGCGAGCTGAAGTCGCTCACCAACTACAGCCGCGACTGGGTGATGATGAAGCTGGAGTTCCGGGTTCCCTTCGACACGGACCTGAAACTTGCCAAGAAGATCGTCAAGAAAATCGATGCGGAACTGCAGGAAAACCCGGATTACGGCGGCAACTTCCTCCAGCCGCTGAAGTTCCAGGGTGTCCGGCGCATGGAGGAGTTCAACATGGTCGTCGGCGTCAAGTTCATGACCAAGCCCGGCGGCCAGTGGACGATCCGCCGCGATGCCTACCAGCGTATCCGCGACGAATTCGAAAAGGCTGGGATCAACTTCGCGCAGCGGAACGTCAAGGTGGAGGTCATCGGCGCGGACGAGCTCGACGAGGAAACCAGGGAAAAGGCCGCCGCCGCGGCCATGGACGCCATCGAGCAGAACGTGGAGCCAGCACCGGGTCAGTAGGCGCCCCGAATTCCCGAGAGCGCAGTGGCTTGCAAACGGCACCTATTCCAGCAATGTAGAGTGCCGCCCTGGCGAACGAAACAACATGCACAACGGAGAGCCTCATGTCGGGACACGGTTATGAATCCGGACGCCTGAACCTGCCTTTTGTCGGGATCTCGACCTTCGGCAAGAAGGAATACGTTGCCGACTGGGATGCGATCGATGCCGATGTGGCGGTGCTGGGAGCTCCGTTCGATTTCGGCTGCCAGTTCCGGTCGGGTGCACGCTTCGGGCCACGTTCCGTGCGCGAGGCGTCGACGCTGTTCAGTTTCGGCCACGCGGGGGCCTATGATCACGAGGATGACGCGACCTATCTCGGCGCGGATGTCAGGATCGTCGATATCGGCGATGCCGACATCATTCACACCAAGACCGAGGAAAGCCACGCCAACATCGAATACGGGGTGACGAAGATCCTGGCGGCTGGAGCCCTGCCGGTGGTGATCGGCGGTGATCACTCGGTGAACATTCCCTGTATCAACGCGTTCAGGGACGATTGCGCGAAGAACGGGCCGATCCACGTCGTCCAGATCGATGCGCATCTGGATTTCGTCGACGAGCGCCACGGGGTCACGGCAGGCCATGGCAATCCGATGCGCCGGGCGATCGAAAAGGACTACGTTACCGGCATGACCCAGCTGGGCATCCGCAACGTGTCCTCGACCGCGAAGGAAGGCTACGAGGATGCGCGCGCGCGGGGCTCCGACATTCTGTCGGTAAGGCAGGTGCGCAAGCTCGGGGCCGATGCGGTTCTGGAACGCATTCCGGCCGGAGCGCGCTACTACGTAACCATCGATATCGACGCGTTCTGTCCTTCCATTGCGCCCGGTACCGGCACCCCGAGCCATGGCGGGTTTCTCTACTATGATGTCCTGGAGATCCTGCAGGGGCTTTCGAAACGGGGCAGCGTCGCAGGCATCGACCTGGTGGAAGTAGCGCCGGACTACGACCCGAGCCAGAGCACGCAGATCCTGGCAGCACAGATCCTGCTGAATTTCATCGGCTTTATCTTTCACAACAGGGGCTGAGTTTCCTAAAAGAAACAGGTCAGCGACTGCCTATTCGAGACTGACCCAGAGCACCTTTGCGTCTTCTTCGCCGGTTGAAATGCAGCCATGGCCCATGCCGCTGTCATAATAGACGCTGTCGCCCGCTTTCATCGGCAACGGTCTGTAGTGCTCGGTGAAGAAGGTCAGCTCGCCGCTGATCACATACATGAACTCCTCGCCCCGGTGGCGGATCCAGGAGTCGAATTCGGAAACGTCCCGCGCCTTGATCGTGCTGATATAGGGAAACATGCGCTTGCTGGTCAGCTCGGTGCACAGGAGTTCGTGCGAATAGGTGGGCGTGTCCTGCAACTCGCCGCCACCGGCGAAGGTGACGTCGCGGCGGCCTGAAATATCGCTCGGACCGGACTGTACGAAGAGCTGCGGTGTCTTGAGTTCCAGCGCCTTGGTCAGGCGCCGCACGATATCGAAACTCGGCCGTGTCTGACTGTTCTCGATCTTGGAAAGGGTCGACCGGCCGATGCCGGCTGCCTTTCCGGCTTCCTCCAGCGTCCAGCCTTTCTTGAGCCGCGCTTCACGGATCATCTTTCCCAGGTGATCGGTGTCGCTCACGTCGGCAATGTCGTCTTCGGATTGGGAAACCGGGTCCATGTCAGCTCTTTCCGATGTTTCCTTGAAACTCGCACAGTCTCAGAAACGCGTCAATTTCTTCTCCTTAAAACATACGTTGCCAATCATGGAAAAGTTTCCTATAAGAAACAAATGATGAAAAGGGGAGCGTTGTGGCGTTTCCGGCGAGCCGCTAGGGTGATAGGCTGACCCAATCCCGATGCCACAACATCCTGTCCGATCGGTAACCCGTTTTGAGAAAAGCCAGGTTTCGAATCCGGACTGGAACTGCTCCAACTGGAACAGGAAAGGACCGGTACCATGGCTGATGCTCCCAAGCGCACACCCCTTTACGATCTTCACGTCGAACTGGGTGGCAAGATGGTGGATTTCGCCGGCTGGGAAATGCCGGTCCAGTATCCTCTCGGCATCATGGGAGAGCACAAGCAGTGCCGCGAGAGGGCCGCGCTTTTCGATGTCAGCCATATGGGGCAGGTCATCCTCAAGGGTGAAAATGTGGGCGAGAAGCTGGAAGCGCTCTGCCCGCAGGCCTTGTCGGCGCTGAAGGAAGGCAAGGCGCGCTACGGTTTTTTCACTAACGACAGCGGCGGCATCATGGATGACCTGATCGTCTCCAATGCCGGTGACCATTTCTTCGTCGTGGTCAACGCGTCGATGCGGCACCAGGACATTCCGCACATGGCCGCGCATCTCGACGGTGTCGAGGTGACCGAGATCTTCGACCGGGCGCTTGTGGCGGTGCAGGGACCCAGGGCGGAAGACGTCGTCGGGGCGCTTTGCCCGGCCGCGCGCGACCTCAAGTTCATGGAGACGACGGTTGCCGACATAAACGGCGTTGAATGCCGTGTGTCGCGTCTCGGCTACACCGGCGAGGACGGCTACGAAATCTCCATTCCCGAAAATAAGGCCGTCGACATCACCCGGGCCTTCCTGGCGGATGACAACTGCGAACCCGCAGGTCTCGGCGCACGCGATTCCCTCCGGCTTGAAGCCGGGCTGTGTCTCTATGGAAGCGATATCGACACGCAGACATCACCAATCGAGGCGTCGCTGATCTGGGCGATCCAGAAGCGGCGCCGCGAAGAAGGCGGTTTTCCGGGTGCGGAGCGCATCCAGCGCGAGATTGCAGACGGTCCGTCGCGCAGGCTCGTCGGAATTCGCCCCGAAGGCCGCGCACCCGCGCGCCATGGTGTCGAAGTCCAGGCCGGGGACGGCAGCACCATCGGTGAGATTACGTCCGGCAGTTTCGGCCCTACGGCCGGCGGTCCGGTCGCGATGGGGTATGTTGCCTCCGCTCATGCCGAGCCCGGCACCAGGGTGAATTTGATCATCAGAGGCAAGGCGCAACCGGCCGAGGTTGTCGCGCTGCCGTTCGTACAACAGAATTACAAGCGCTAATCGTGGAGAGAGCGACATGAGCACCTATTTTTCCGAGGACCACGAATGGATCAAGGTGGAGGGCGATTTCGCGACCCTCGGGATTACCGCCCACGCTGCCGAACAGCTCGGCGAGATCGTCTACGTGGAGCAGAAGGAAACCGGTGAAAGCTTCGAGAAATCGGACGAGATCGGTGTCGTGGAATCGGTCAAGGCCGCTTCGGAGATCTATGCGCCCGTCGACGGCGAAATCGTCGAGGTGAACGGTTCCCTGGCGGACAGCCCGGCAACGCTCAGCGAAAACCCGGAAGCGGATGGATGGCTCTACAAGATCAAGCTGTCGAATACCGACCAGCTGAGCGAACTGATGGATCTCGACGCCTACAAGGCCTTCATCGCCTAGGGTCTGTTGAGGTTCAGGTTTCGGTCGTGGCGCGTGTCGGATTTCGGGGCCCGAAGAGGAGGAAAGTCTGCCGTGGTGTGGCCCGCCACAAGGAGTTTCCGACGCTGTCGGGACCGAAATCCGCCGCGTCGCGACGCGATTTGGCGAAAATAGCCCGTTTCGGCGTCGCAATTTCTTGAAAGGGATTGCCCTTACTGCGAACTCGCTCCTTGAACCAGGCTATTTTCATCCAAACCACGACCAAATCCTGAACCTCAACAGACCCTAGGGGACCAATACAGATGGCTTTCGAACTCACGACCTACCAGGCCTATGATTTTGCCAACCGCCGGCACATCGGCCCGTCGCCGTCCGAAATGGCGGAGATGCTGAAACTGATCGGCTTTGCCAGTCTCGATGACCTGATCGATGCCACCGTGCCCCCGGCGATCCGGCAGCAGGAAGCGCTCGACTGGGGCGGTCCCGGCCTGTCGGAACGCGACGCGCTCTTCCACATGAAGCAGGTGGCGTCGAAGAACAAGGTGCTGACGTCCCTGATCGGTCAGGGCTATTACGGGACAACGACCCCGGCGCCGATCCTGCGCAACATCCTGGAAAACCCGGCCTGGTACACGGCCTATACGCCGTATCAGCCGGAGATTTCGCAGGGACGCCTCGAAGCCCTGCTCAACTTCCAGACCATGGTGTCCGATCTCACCGGGCTCGACATCGCGAATGCGTCGCTGCTGGACGAGTCCACGGCAGCCGCAGAAGCCATGACGATGGCAAAGCGGTCGGCGAAATCCAAGTCGAACACGTTCTTCGTCGACGAGAACTGCCATCCGCAGAACATCGCCGTCATTCAGACCCGTGCCGAACCGCTCGGCATCGAAGTCGTCGTCGGAAATCCGGACACACTCGATCCGGAAACCGTCTTCGGCGCGATCTTCCAATATCCGGGAACTTACGGGCATGTGCGCGATTTCACCGGCATTATCGGCAAGCTGCACGAGAGCAAGGCCCTTGCCATCGTTGCGGCCGATCCGCTGGCCCTGGCTCTCCTGAAGTCGCCTGGTGAAATGGGGGCCGACATTGCCGTCGGTTCCACGCAGCGCTTCGGTGTTCCGATGGGATATGGCGGACCGCATGCCGCCTACATGTCCTGCAAGGATGCGTTCAAGCGTAGCATGCCGGGCCGGATCATCGGAGTTTCGATCGACAGCCGCGGCAAGAAGGCCTACCGCCTGTCGCTTCAGACCCGCGAACAGCACATTCGCCGCGAGAAGGCCAACTCCAATGTGTGTACGGCGCAGGCGCTCCTGGCGGTGATCGCCTCCATGTACGCGGTCTATCACGGGCCGGACGGCATCAAGGCGATTGCCCAATCGGTGCACCGCAAGACGTCGCGCCTGGCCACGGGCCTTGAAAAACTTGGCTTCAAGGTCGAGCCGGAAGTCTTCTTCGACACGATCACTGTCGATGTCGGCGCTCTGCAGGGTGTTGTCATGAATGCGGCGGTCGCCAACGGCATCAACCTGCGCAAGGTCGGTGATACACGCGTCGGCATCTCGCTCGACGAACAGACCCGGCCGGAAACCATCGAAGCGGTCTGGCGGGCCTTCGGCGGCGACATGATCGACGACAGCGAGTTGAACCGGGACTATCGCCTGCCGCAGCACGCCTTGCGGGAGAGCGCCTACCTGACGCATCCGATCTTCCACATGAACCGAGCGGAAGCGGAAATGACGCGCTACATGCGCCGGCTGGCAGACCGCGATCTTGCCCTCGACCGGGCCATGATCCCGCTCGGCTCCTGCACGATGAAGCTGAACGCGACCATCGAGATGATCCCGGTCACCTGGCCGGAATTCTCCGACCTGCACCCGTTCGTTCCGGAAAATCAGGCCGCTGGCTATCACGAGATGATCTCCGATCTGAACGACAAGCTGTGCCAGATCACCGGGTACGACGCGATCAGCCAGCAGCCGAACTCCGGTGCGCAGGGCGAATATGCCGGTCTTTTGACCATCCGGAACTATCATATTGCGCGGGGCGAGGGGCATCGCAACATCTGCCTGATCCCGACATCCGCCCACGGCACCAACCCTGCGTCCGCACAGATGGTCGGTTACAAGGTCGTGCCGGTGAAATCCGACGAAAAGGGCGATATCGATCTTGCCGATTTCCGCGAGAAGGCGGAGCAGCATTCGGAAAATCTTGCTGCCTGCATGATCACCTATCCGTCGACGCATGGCGTCTTCGAGGAAACCGTCCAGGAAGTCTGCCGGATCACCCATGATCACGGCGGCCAGGTCTATATCGACGGCGCGAACATGAATGCGATGGTCGGTCTGTCGCAGCCGGGCGCCATCGGCGGCGATGTCAGCCACCTCAACCTGCACAAGACCTTCTGCATCCCGCATGGCGGCGGCGGTCCGGGCATGGGTCCGATCGGCGTCAAAGCCCATCTGGAGCCCTATCTGCCCGGTCATCCGGAATATGGCACGGCCGTTGGTCCGGTCTCCGCAGCGCCGTTCGGATCTCCGTCCATCCTGCCGGTGAGTTGGGCCTATGTCCTCCTGATGGGCGGGCCAGGCCTGACACAGGCAACCAAGGTCGCGATCCTGAACGCCAACTACATCGCGGCACGTCTGAAGGATGCCTACGGGATCCTCTATACCTCGGAAACCGGCCGGGTCGCGCATGAATGCATTCTCGACACGCGCCCCCTTGCCGACAGCGCCGGTGTCACGGTCGAGGACGTTGCCAAGCGCCTGATGGACAGCGGTTTCCATGCTCCGACGATGTCCTGGCCGGTTGCCGGTACGCTCATGGTCGAGCCGACGGAATCGGAACCCAAGGCAGAGCTCGACCGGTTCTGCGACGCGATGCTGTCCATCCGCGCGGAAGCGCAGGACATCATCGACGGCAGGATCGATCCGGAAAACAACCCTCTCAAGAACGCGCCGCATACGGTGGCCGATCTTGTTGGTGAGTGGAACCGGCCCTACACACGCGAGCAAGCGTGTTATCCGGCAGGTTCGCTCGACGTCGACAAGTATTGGGCGCCGGTCAACCGGGTCGACAATGCCTATGGCGACCGGAACCTGGTCTGCACCTGCCCGCCGATGTCGGACTACGCGGAAGCGGCCGAGTAAATCAAAGGCGCGGCGCTCACGGGCGCCGCGCATTCGGAGCCGGCCGCATGTTCCTCAGCGTTTTCGACATCTTCAAGATCGGGATCGGTCCATCGTCGTCGCACACGATGGGGCCGATGACCGCGGCCGTCGACTTCCTGGACCGGCTTGCCGCCGGTGACGACGGACGGTTTGCTCCCGCGCAAGCAGTACATCTGAGCGCATCGCTTCACGGGTCGCTGGCCTTTACCGGCAAGGGGCACGCAACCGACCGTGCGGTCATGCTGGGTCTGCTCGGATTCCGTCCCGACAATGTCGATGCCGGGCTTGCCGAACAAAAGCTCCTGCAGTTGCAGCAGACACGGACAGTTGCCGCCGGTGCGTGCGGCGACATCCGCTTCGATCCGAATCAGGATCTTGTCTTCGATTACGGTCCCGCCCTGCCTCTGCACGCAAACGGCATGAAACTGACCGCCCGGGATGCAGACGGTCACGTTCTGCTCGCCGAGACATACTATTCC
Organism: uncultured Roseibium sp.; assembly: GCF_963669205.1. Lineage (NCBI taxonomy): Bacteria > Pseudomonadati > Pseudomonadota > Alphaproteobacteria > Hyphomicrobiales > Stappiaceae > Roseibium > uncultured Roseibium sp. The sequence continues at coordinate 5,993,602 of NZ_OY769915.1, read as the reverse complement.
ATCGGTGGCGGGTTCATCGCCACGGAAGCCGAACTCCTGGCCGCGGAAAAGGCGCCGGATGTCGATCTTCACGATGAAAAGGAAGCGATCGGCTATCCGTATCCGTTCGGATCGGCGGCGGAAATGCTGGAAATGGGCCGTGCCTCTGGCCTGAGCATCGCCGACATGAAGCGGGCCAACGAAGAATCCGTCCTTGGAAGGGACGCGCTCGACAGCCGTCTTGCGGCCATCTGGTCGGTCATGGACGCGTGCATCACGCGTGGCCTCACGCTGGAGGGCATCCTGCCCGGCGGATTGAGCGTCAAGCGCAGGGCCAGGGCAATCCATCAGCGCCTCATGGACCAGAGCAGCTCGAACAGCCAGCAGCCGCACGCCATCAATGACTGGCTTTCCGTCTATGCGATGGCGGTGAACGAGGAAAACGCCGCCGGCGGCCAGGTGGTCACGTCGCCGACAAACGGGGCGGCAGGTGTCGTGCCCGCGGTCATCCGCTACTACCGGGATCACTGTGTCGACACGTCCCGGAAGGGGATCGACGATTTTCTGCTTACAGCCGCCGCGATCGGAGGGCTGATCAAGCACAATGCGTCGATCTCCGGTGCGGAATGCGGCTGCCAGGCGGAGGTCGGGTCGGCGTCGGCAATGGCCGCTGCCGGACTGTGCGCAGCCCTCGGCGGCAGCAACGCGCAGGTCGAAAACGCTGCCGAGATCGCGCTCGAACACCACCTCGGAATGACCTGCGATCCCGTGAAGGGCCTCGTCCAGGTGCCGTGCATCGAGCGGAACGGCATGGGTGCGATCAAGGCGGTGTCGGCCGCTTCGCTTGCGCTTCACGGGGACGGCGTTCACTTCATGCCGCTGGACAATTGCATCGAAACGATGCGCCAGACGGGACAGGACATGCGCGACAAGTACAAGGAGACTTCTCTCGGCGGGCTGGCTGTCAACCTGCCGGAATGCTGAGACCGGGCGTCCTGAAGTAAGATTTTGGTACGGCACCGGAGACATGCCACAAGCACATACCGGTTTCGGCGCGCGAGATTATCAATCAATCCCGGAAATTGGCGGATATGATGGTGACTTTTTAAGTCACTGCCGCTATGGAAGCGCCATGATCAGACGCCTCTACGACTGGACCCTGTCCCTTGCCGCCGGACCGCGCGCGCCTGCCGCGCTCGGGTCCGTTTCCTTCGTCGAAAGTTCCTTCTTTCCGATCCCGCCGGACATTCTCCTGATCCCGATGGTGATCGCCCGCAGGGAGAAGGCCTGGTGGTATGCGCTGCTGTGTACCGTGACGTCGGTTGTCGGCGGTATACTGGGTTACCTGATCGGCATGTTTTTGTTCGAACAGGTCGCCCAACCGATCCTGACCTTCTACGGCAAGATGGACAAGTTCGACGAGTTCAGCGCGGTTTTCAATCACTGGGGATGGTGGTTCGTCTTCATCGCCGGCCTGACACCCTTTCCCTACAAGGTCATCACGATTGCGTCGGGCGTGGCGGGATTGAGCCTGCCGATTTTCATCGTTGCAAGCATCGTCTCACGAGGGCTGCGTTTCTTTATCGTCGCGGGACTGCTCTATTTCTTCGGCCCGCCGATCAAGGAGTTCATCGAAAAACGCCTCGGTCTCATGTTCACCCTATTTGTGGTGTTGCTGATCGGCGGCTTTGTTGTGTTGCGCTACATCTGATTGACGAGGATGCGATGATCCAGGGCTTGACTGCTCGAAACGTGACCGGGCTTGTTCTTGCGGGCGGGCTTGCCGTGATTGCGACGGCCTGGGGTTTTCAGCTGATTGGCGGCTATGTTCCCTGCAAGCTTTGCTTGGAACAGCGCGTGCCGTACTACGTCGGACTTCCCGTGACCGCACTTGCCCTTCTCCTGATCACGACGCAACGGACCGTCCTGGCCTTGCTTGTTCTCTTGGGCGTGGCCGCAATCTTTGCCTATGGATCGGGCCTGGGCATCTATCAGGCAGGTGCGGAGTGGCAGTTCTGGGCGGGGCCCAATGATTGCGGCGGCGGTTCGGCCGCGCCCAACTCGGCCGCCAACATGCTGCAGGCGCTGCAATCGACACGGATCGTCAGTTGTACGGAAGCCAGTTGGCGCATGCTGGGGCTTTCCTTCGCCGGCTGGAATGCCGTTGCGTCCGGCGGACTTGCCATCCTTGCCCTTGTTGCGGCTTTTTTGTTGAACCGGGCAGGAAACAAAGCCACTGTGAGCGCATGAGCGGAAAAAAGCACCCAAAGGAAGAGCAGCGCGAAGAAGCTTTCAAGGCACTCGATCGCGTGCAGGCGGAAAGCGAAACGATCGCAGGCTCGACCTTCGTGCGCATGGCCGACAGGGCAAAAGACCATTTGAACGCTGCCGACAAGGACAAGGATGATCAGATCGAGGTCTGGGGAACCCGGATCGGCAGGGTTGCCGGGGTGATATTCGCGATCGGGCTGGTGATCTACCTTTTCGCTACCTACTTGTAGGTCGAATACCGCGCCCCGGAGAAGCAAGGCAAGCAACATGGCATCCGTCCGACCGATCAGCCGAAGCGACTGGTCAGACCTCAGGGCACCCGATCTGTCCGACTTCGAGAAGATGGCCAGCGAGGTTCTCGCGGGGCTGCCGGACGATGTGCTGCTGCGCTGCGGCCACATCCAGATCAGCCTCGCCGATTATGCTCCCGACGATGTGCTGGATGCGCTCGCCATTGAAGACCCGCACGATTTGCTCGGACTGTTCGAAGGGCAGGGGCTGTCGCAAGGAGGCGATACCGAGCATACGGGTCAGATGCCGAACCGCATCTGGCTGTTCCGGCGGCCCATTCTCGATTATTGGGCGGCCATGGACGAAACGCTCGGCGATGTCGTTGCCCATGTCCTGATCCATGAAATCGGACACCATTTCGGCCTGTCCGACCAGGACATGGAACGCATTGAGGCCGCTGCGGACCTCTGATCCGCATGCGGCCTCACTTGAAATGTGCCGTTTCGGCCGTTCTTATTCCGCCGGTGCAGCCTGAGCGCGCTCAATCGACTCGGTGATCAGTTTCTTCGCGGTCTCCGCGCCTTCGATACCGGTCACCTTTACCCATTTGCCGGGCTCCAGATCCTTGTAGTGTTCGAAGAAATGCTTGACCTGATCGACCGTGATCTGCGGCAGGTCGGTCACGTCATGAACATTGGCGTAGCGTTTCGTGAGCTTCAGGCCGGGCACGGCAATGATCTTTTCATCCTGTCCCGACTCGTCTTCCATCAAGAGGACGCCGATAGGGCGGCAGGACATGATCGCGCCGGGCACGATAGGGCGCTGGTTGACGACCACAACGTCGATCGGGTCGCCGTCACCGCACAAGGTGTGCGGAACGAAGCCGTAGTTGCCCGGGTAGCGCATCGGAGTATAGAGGAAGCGGTCGACGTACATGGCACCTGCGTCCTTGTCCATCTCGTATTTGATCGGCTCGCCACCCACAGACACCTCGATAATCACGTTGATGTCTTCGGGCGGGTTGCTGCCGATTGGCACGGCGTCGATACGCATTTTGAGACTCCTGTTGATTGCTGCTGCGTCTATCGCAATCCTGCCCGAGAAGTTCAAGCTATTATTTTGCATTGCACCAAAAGTCGAAAGCGCAGGTCTACTTGCACAAACGGTTCCGGAGACATGACAAATGCGAAGAAATTTTTCCTTCATCCAGTGGCGCGCGGCCGCAGTGGCCGTGGTGTTTGCCAGCACGGGCCTGAGCGCGAGTGCCGCGGAAATCACGAGCGCCTATACCAAGATCGATCTTGAGACATGCGCCCAGCTGGAAAGCGCTGCAGAGGAGGGAACCTTCGGCGGCACCTGGTCTTGCCCGGGCTATGGCGGGCTTCAGGTACTTGTTTCGGAAGGAGATCTGCGCATGTTCGTTTCCTTCGGGCCGGGCGCGGAGAACGAACCTGCCGCCGGCCAGACGCTTGCCCGGTTCAACACCATCAACGAAACCTTGGAGTGGCGATTGCGGGACGGGGTGCCGTTCGCAACCATCCTCAGATGGTTTCCGAGCCTCGACGAGGGCAAGGGGACCGGAAGTGTTCTCATCGTGACCCAACTGAAACCCGGGGCAACCTGCCAGATCGGCAGGATCGACGCCCAGGCAAACCCCGGCGCCAATCAGATGAGCCGTGATCTGGCCGACACCATGGCCGGAACACACAATTGCTCGCATCCCCCGATGGTGCCGGGCAACAAGGGCATATTTCAGTGATGCGCGCTGCCGGTGTCAGGTGTCCCGTGTCAGGTGTCAGGGCCCGGCCAGCTGTAGATGGAGAGTTCCATGCGCCGCCCGCCCATCCTGTACCAGGACTTGGCGGTCAACGTGCCGCCGAGGGCGCGGTAGAAGTTCCGGGCGGGCTCGTTCTCGCTCAGCACCTGGACAGCAAGCCCATGCAGGTTTCTGGACGCGAGCGTCTTGCGAACGCTGCCGAATAAAGCCTTGCCAAAGCCAAGACCCTGATATTCCGGTTTCAGGTAGAGCTCGTAAATTTCCCCCTCCATGCCGGTGTCGCGCAAACGGCACCGCCCGAATGTCGCGTAGCCGGCGGGGACATCGGCAATGGATACGATCTTGATCTCGACACCGCGCTCCAGAGCGCCGCGCCACCAGCCGGTTCCACGTCGTGTCACCATCTTCTGAAGGTCGACGCCATGCAGAACGCCCCGGTACGCGCCGAGCCACGCTTCGCTGTGAATGCCAGCGAGCGCTTCGCAATCTGCGGGCCGCGCCGCACGTAAATCGATCAGGTCCGTGCTCATCCTGAGTGAAGGATACAACAAGCGCGGAAATGGAGAAGAGGCAAATGCGCGCGCAGGCTCGAAAAGTGGGAAGCGGCTTGTGCCGGGTTGACCGGCTCAGGTCTTGGGAGGAGCATTCCATAAATGAAAAGGGCCGGCATATTGCCGGCCCTTCAGTTGCCCTGATGTTTGACTCTGTATATCTGGCTGACTGGTAAGAACCTCGGGGGGCTGGGGGGCTAATGCATTCCGCGATCCTTACTGGTCACACCCATCAGGGTATGATGGAAATATGGGTAGTTAAAATGGCTTGCCAAGGGCTGGATTGCGGCAAAATCATGGAAATTTGGGCATTCTTTCAGGGCAAGTTGCCGTTGCGTAAAAGCAAGCCTGCAATCAAGCGAAAAACACTGTTTCATCTCACGCTTTCGTGAGCCGGTAAAAATGTTTCTGAGCCGGCGGGCTTGCCATCGGGGGCCATTGCGACGCATCATGACAGCAGGATGACCCCGGTGTCGGCCGACCGGGACAGAATGCGGGACACCGACCACATGGAGGCGGAATGAGCGAAGCCGATGACAGCGCGTTTCAGCGCGGCGCGGGAACCAACCCGTCGCCGCTAAGCCAACCGGCTCTGCCTTCCAAACCCGTCGTAGCCTTCAACCGGAAAGAACTCGACACGATCCTGCGGCTTTACGGCCGCATGGTTGCCGATGGCGAGTGGCGCGATTACGCCATGGATCTTCTGAAGGACAGGGCGGTTTTTTCCGTGTTCCGGCGGACCTCCGAAATGCCGCTCTACCGCATCGAGAAGGATCCGAAGCTGGCGCGCCGCCAGGGCGCATACAGCGTTGTCGGTGCCGGTGGCATGATCCTGAAACGCGGCCATGACCTGTCCCAGGTGCTGCGCGTTCTGGAGAAGAAGAAACATCTGCGCGTGGTCGACGCCTGATCTGACCGCAACCATTCCACCGCAGAAACAAAAAAGCCCGGCAGTGCCGGGCTTTCTCGTTTGCATGCACAGCGCTTATTCGCGATTGCCGAACAGCTGCAGCAGCATCAGGAACATGTTGATGAAGTCGAGGTAGAGGCGCAGGGCGCCCATGACGGACTTCTTGGTGGCGACTTCGCCGCTGTCACCTTCGTAATACATTTCCTTGATCTGCTGGGTGTCGTAGGCGGTCAGGCCGGCGAACACCAGAACACCGATGACGGAGATCGCGAACTGCAGGGCGGAAGACGCCATGAAGATGTTTACGATCGACGCAATGATGATCCCGATCAGGCCCATGAAAAGGAACGAGCCCCAGCCGGAGAGGTCCTTTTTCGTGGTGTAGCCGAAGATGCTCAGCGCACCGAAGGAAGCTGCCGTGATGAAGAACACGCGCGCGATCGAGCCACCGGTATAGACCAGGAAGATCGACGACAGCGAAATCCCCATGATCGCCGAGTACACCAGGAACATGGTGCGCGCGGACGATGCGCTCATGGACTGAACGCGGAACGAAAGCCAAAGCACCATTCCGAGCGGGGCCAGCATGACAACCCATTTCAGCGGGCTGCCGTAAAGCGTAACGCCAAGCTGGGTGAGCATCGTACCGTTGCCCATCGTGGCAACAGCAGCGCTCTGATCGGACGTGGTCGCCAGCATCATGGTCGCAAGCGCGAAGAAACCGGTCAGCGCAAGGCCGATCGTCATGTAGTTGTAGACGCCCAGCATGTAGGCGCGCAGGCCCTGATCGATGCCGGCCTCGGCGCGCGAGCCGGCAACGGTATAGGCGCCTTGATTTTGACGGTCAAAGGTCGACATGGTTGCGTGAATCCCCTTCTAGATCGTTTATTGCATGTACCATTACGTGCAGCACAACTCCCTCAACATATGGGAAAATGCGGTCACAAGCACAAGATCGATTTTCTGAAAAAATCTTAATCCTTCTGCTCCTGGCCGCATTATACCGCATTATGCTTAAGGAAATGAATGTTATTTCATTGCTTTGAGGCGGGATGCTATCTGGCGGTCGCAGTCACCGCCCGGATTACGGACGATTTCTTCCGACGCAAAATCCAGGATTTCCCGTTCCTTGTTGCGCATCTGTTCGACTGTTACGCCTGGTTTGAACCACTGCAGGACCGCATAGTCCCCGCCCGCATCGGTCAGGAAGGCAACCGGCTTGCCGCCTTCGGTGATGCCCATGCGGCCAACACGCACTTCCTCGATCGTTATCTCGCGCGCTTCGCCGTCAATGGTGATCTTGTTCTTGCCGACATTGAGTTTCTTGAGTTTCGACCCGGTGGTGCCAACCCAGTTGCCGAAGAAGCGTTTGCCCTTCTTTTCAACGGACAGGCATGAGTTTTCGAAATTCGGGATCGAAAGGCGCACAGCCGAGACCTCGACAGGTTCTTCGCCCTTGGGTGCCAGCGTGTATTTCATCGAATTCTCACCCGTCCGGTAGACGCGGATCCCGACAGGCGTGTATCCGCTGTCACCCATGGTGCGGCTGAAAAAATCGAACTGGTTTTCGTCATTGGTGCCGGCGCGGCGGTAGAGCCAGCGTTTCGGCAGACCATCCTCGAAAACCAGCCAGTCGCTGACGACAAGCCCGCGCGGGCCCTCCGGCGTGTTCAGCTGCCAGACACCCGTGTGAAACGGACTTTCGGCATGTGCCGGCGCTGCAAATGGAAGCGCTGCCATCGATGCGACAATGCCTGCCGCCGCGATGACTTTCAGAACTGACCGCTTTGTAACTTCAAACATGGAACCTGCCCTTCTTCCGTTCCGTTTCCCGAGCTATCCGGATAAACAAGAACAGGGGACCATGCAAGCAAGAGCGGGCGCAGCGGGCGAGGAAAAGCCGGGTTTGTCGAACGGCCGCGTCCGGGCAGGCAGACGCAGCCAGCGTCTTCAAAGATTGCGCAGCACGGGCGCCGGTTTTTCACCGAGGATGCGCCAGGTGCCGATCAATCCGAAACCGACCGTCAGGACCAGCGCGACCAGGGCAGCACCCGCGGCCGTGACCGGCATCAGAACGAAGGTCCCTTCCATGATGCGCGTGATTACGAACCAGGCCGCGACCCCGCCTGCGACCAGCGCGAAAACGGCGGTGGTGAGGCCGAGAATGGCATATTCCAGGCCATACGCCAGAATGAGCCTCGGCCTCGTGGCTCCGATCGTCTTCAGGATGACGGCGTCATAGATGCGGTTGCGATGGCCGGCCGCAAGAGCGCCTGCCAGAACAAGGACACTTGCGATCAGGGTGATGGAACTGGCGCCGCGGATCGCCCATGCCAGCTGCGCGACGAGATCGTTGACTTGTGCGATCGCATCCTTGACACGCACGGACGTCACCGTCGGAAACGTGTTGGACACGGTCTTCAGAAGGTCAAGTTCCGTCTGCGTCGGCACGTCCTCGTCCCAGCCGAGCGTCATGAGATGGGCATGCGGTGCACCGGCAAAGGTGTTCGGCGAAAACACCATGACAAAGTTGATAGACAGGGACTGCCATTCGATATCGCGGAAGTTGGCGATTTCTGCCGAGATCTCTCGTCCGAGGACGTTGACCGTGACTTTGTCGCCGATGTTCAGGCCGAGATCAGTAGCGGCTTCGGCGTCGAAAGACACGAGCGGCACGCCGGAATAGTCGTCCGGCCACCAGCTTCCTTCCGTCAGCTTGGAGTTTTCGGGAAGCGTGGTTTCATAGGTAATCCCGCGATCGCCGCGCAAGACCCAGTCGGAGCCTTCCTGGGCGGGCTCGAACTGGTCGGACGGAATGTCGTTCAGGCTGACGATACGTCCGCGCAGCATCGGCACGCTTCGTATTTCGCTGGAGGGTGCTTCGGCGCGCAGCAGATCGTTAAACGCATCGCGCTCATGGCTCTGAATATCGACGAAAAAGAAACTCGGTGCCTTGTCCGCCATCGTCGCGGTCAGTTCGCGACGCAGGTTGCCGTCAATCAGGGCCAGTGCGACAAGCAGGGACAGGCCCAGTCCGAGGGACAGGACGACGGAGGGCGTCAGCGCTCCGGGCCGGTGGATGTTGGCGATTGCCAGCCGCAATTCGGTGGAGCGAACGCTCGGCAGCCTGCGCGCCAGCATCATGATCACCCTGGCCACCAGAACAAGCAGGATGAAGGCGCCTGCAGATGCCGTGATGTAGACGGTTGCGATGAACTTGTCATGGGACAGCAGCACCGCAATGCCTGCGAGCAAGACAACCATGATTGCGGTTGCCGCCAGATAGCGTTTGCGCGGAAGTTTCGTACCTCCCGTGACGATGTCACGGAAAAGGGCCGTCGGCGGAACATCATGTGCGCGCCCAAGCGGCCACAGAGCGAACGCGAGCGCCGTCAGGAGCCCGTAGACGAGCCCGAGGCCGAGTTCGGCCGGATAGATGTTCGCCGCAAGCTGAACCGGCAGAACGTTGGCCAGGGCCGCTGCTGCGGCGAACGGAATCAGCGCGCCGATTGCCAGCCCGATGCCGATCCCGATCAGGGCGATCACCAGCATCTGGATCAGGTAGATCCGGAAAACGAAGTCGCCGGTCGCCCCGAGGCACTTGAAGCTGGCGATCACTTCCCGCTTGGTTTCCAGGTAGGCTCGGATCGCGTTCGCGACGCCGACACCGCCGACCACCAACGCAGTCAGACCCACCAGCGTCAGGAACTGGGCGAAGCGCCCGATGCTGCGTTGAAGGCCAGGCGACGCGTTTGCACGCGAACGGATCCGCCAGTCCGCCTCCGGCTGTTCTGTCTTGACCTGTTCAATCACGTTCTCGATGTCCGCAAGCGCCGGGGCCGGCGACATGCGAACGCGATAGTGCCAGCGCACGAGACTGCCCGGCTGCACCAGGTCGGTATCGCCGATCGCCGCATCGGAAATCATCAGGCGCGGACCGAACTCCATGCCGCTCGCCAGCTTGTCCGGTTCGGTCGCGATCACATCCGTGATGCGGACGGTCGACCGGCCGAGCGCCAGCGTATCACCGATCTCGACATCCAGCCGTGCAAGCAGTGCGAGATCCGCAACCGCGCCCCAGACGCCGTCCTGCTGCGACAGCGCGTCTTCAAGGGACTGGCCGGACTGCAGGTCGAGCGTGCCGTAAAGCGGATAGGCGTTGTCGACGGCCTTCAGTTCGACGAGCGCCTGTTCTCCCGTATCGGAGCGCCGCGACATGGCGCGCAGCGTCGCAACCTGCGACACCGAGCCGAGGGTTTCCAGAAACGCGGCCTCGTCGGGTCCAGCCTGACGGTGGATCAGCGAAAAGGAGAGATCTCCGCCCAGGATTGCCTGCCCTTCGTTGGCGATACCCTCCGTCAGCGCCCGCGAAACCGACGTGACGCCGGCAATGGCGGCGACACCCAGGGCGATGCAGGCGATGAAGATGTAGAAGCCCTTGAGACCGCCACGAAGCTCTCTCAGAGCGAAACGGCTTGCCAGCGCAAATGTCTGGTGGCCGGCGGCTGAGCCGGAGGGCACAAAACCGCTCATGCGGTGACCTCTTCCTGCGAGAGGCTGGTACTGGCCGTTTCTTCCTCGATCTCACCCGAGCGGACCCGGATCATCCGGTCGCATTGCTCGGCGAGAGCGGGATCGTGGGTGACCAGGACCAGTGTCGTCTTGCGTTCGCGCTGGGCGCTGAACATCAGGTCGACGATCTGCGTGCCGGTCGAATCATCCAGATTGCCGGTCGGCTCGTCCGCGATCAGGATTTCCGGTTCGACTACGAGGGCGCGCGCGACCGCGACACGCTGCTGCTCACCACCCGACATCTGAGCGGGGTAATGGTGAAGACGGTGGCCAAGGCCGACCGCGTCCAGTTCCGCCTCGGCTTTCTCGAAAGCGGAGGTGTCGCCAGCGAGCTCCAGCGGCACGGCGACGTTTTCAAGCGCGGTCATGTTCGGAACAAGGTGAAAGGACTGGAAAATGATGCCGACCTTGCGGCCCCGGAACCTCGCCAGCTGGTCCTCGGACAACGGTCCGAGTTCCGACCCTGCGACATTGACGGACCCCTCGTCAGCCCGCTCAAGACCGGCCATCACCATGAGCAGGGTGGACTTGCCCGATCCGGACGGTCCGACAAGACCCACCGACATTCCCTTTTCGATGTCGAGATCAATACCCTTCAGGATGTGGACCCTGCCGGCGCCCTCCCCGAGCGTTAGATGTACGTTCTTGAGGGAAATCGCGGGTGTATTTGTCATCATCAGACCTTTACAAAGGGCTCGGTTGACGTCTTCCTGATCGACGTCCGCTCTCGACTTTTGAGCGCTCTGCGACCATATGGGCCTGATGTGGTTGGTCTTCCAGTCCTGAAAGAGTTTTAAAGTGAACCGTTTCTGCCTAATTTTCAGCGCCCTGGTGTTCCTGTTTTCACCGGCGGTTGCTTTTTCCGCCGACCTGAAGCTTGTTGTGCTCGGCGACAGCCTGTCAGCCGGATATCAGCTGGGACCGGAGGAAGGCTTTCCCGAACAGCTGCAAAGAGCCCTTGATGAGCGCGGATTTTCGGTCGAGGTCGTGAATGCGGGCGTTTCCGGTGACACCACGTCGGGCGGTCTGTCGCGGTTGGACTGGTCGGTCGGTCCGGATGCAGATGCGGTTATCGTCGAGCTTGGCGCAAATGACGCCCTGCGGGGCATACAGCCTGAACTCACGCGCAAGAACCTCGACGAGATGACCCGCCGGCTGCGCGAGCGCGGCGTGGAAGTGCTGCTCGCCGGCATGCTGGCCCCGCGGAATCTCGGACCCGAATACGCAGACGATTTCGACCCGATCTATTCAGACCTTGCAAAGACACACGATGCTCTGCTTTACCCGTTCTTTCTCGAAGGGGTCGCCCTCAATCCGGATCTGAACCTGTCCGACGGGATGCACCCGAATGCGGACGGGGTTGCCGTCATTGTCGAAAACATCCTGCCGAAAGTGGAAGAACTTCTGGCAAGAGCCCAGTCCTCCTGAGGGGCCGTCCGGCTCCTGGCCCCCCCACGTCACCGGGGGCTCATTTCAGAACCTGAAGGAATGTCCGATGGAAAAGCGCCGTCTTGGCCGCACCGACATGCACGTGAGCTCCCTTTGCCTCGGAACGATGACGTTCGGCGAACAGAACACGGAGGCCGAGGGCCACGCGCAGATGGATTATGCGTTTGACAAGGGCATCAACTTCTTCGACGCGGCGGAGCTTTATCCCATTCCGTCAAACCGGGAGACGCAGGGACGGACAGAACGCATCATAGGAACATGGTTCGAAAAGACAGGGCACCGCGACAAGGTCGTCATGGCGACCAAGGTGGTCGGGCGGACGGTGATGGACTGGTTTCGCGAGAACGGTCAGACGGGCGAGTTGTCCCGCAGCCAGATCGAATTCGCCGTTGACCGGAGCCTCAAGAACCTGAAAACCGATTACATCGATCTCTACCAGATCCACTGGCCGGACAGGAACGTCTCCGGCTTCGGTTCCAACCCCACGCGCTGGAAGGATGCGGAGCCGGTCGAGAACGAACACAGCATTCAGTCCACGCTCGAGGTCATGGGCGATCTGGTCAAGGCCGGGAAAGTCAGGGCTGTCGGCGTCTCCAACGAGAGTTCCTGGGGAACGATGCGCTATGTCACCGCCTCGGAGCTGTACGACGTCCCCAGGATCGCCTCGATCCAGAACGCCTATTCGATGGTCAACAGGACTTTCGAAACGGGTCTTGCGGAAATCGCGCGCCGCGAGGAGGTCGGGCTGCTGGCCTATTCGTCGCTCGCACAAGGGTACCTGACCGGAAAATACCGCAATGGCGCGTTGCCGGCCGGTGCCCGCAAGACCCTCTTCAACAAAATGCAGCGCTACGAACATCCGCGGACATTCGAGGCGGTGGACGCCTATTTCAGTCTGGCGCAGGAGGCCGGTCTCGATCCGGCACAGATGGCGCTTGCCTTTGCGAAGTCTCGCAGTTTCATGACGTCCGTCATCATCGGTGCGACCCGGATGGACCAGCTGGAAACCGACGTTGCAGCCGGCGACCTTCTCCTGAGCGACGATGTGCTTGAAAAGATCGACGCCGTTCACCAGCAATTCGGAAACACCGCGCCCTAGGCGTTTTGCGCGCACCCGCGCAAAAAGAGAATCAGTTTCCGCGTGCATTCCGAATTTTTGCGTCTCCGATCCTGTCCGGCCTGAAAGCGCGACCCGAATTCCGATTCTGCGTCAGAAGCTTAGATTTTTGTCTTGCGATTTTCATGAAGTTGATTCCTCATGGTTTTCGTCAGCGACTGCGGAGGGAGACCCCATGCCGCGCCTATTCACAGGCCTTGAGATTCCGTCTGAAACGGCTCTCATGCTTTCCATGCTCCGGGGAGGCCTCCGGGGCGCCCGCTGGATCGATCCGGAAAACTATCATCTCACGCTGCGCTTCATCGGAGACATCGATGACCGTACCGCCGACGAAGTCGTCGCGGCGCTTGATCGCGTTCGGCGCGAACCGGTCGAAATCCGGCTGACCGGCCTCGGATCCTTCGGAAACGGCAAACCGCACGCCGTCTGGGCCCGGGTAGAACCGACGACACAGCTTGCGGAGCTTCAGGCCGAACAGGAGCGTATTCTGCAGCGCATGCATTTGCCCGCGGAACGCCGGAAATACATTCCCCATGTCACGATCGCACGCTGCAAGACATCCACCAACGAGGATGTCGCCAAATGGCTCAGCGAGCGGGGTAACTTTCAGGCGCCGCCCTTTGTTGCTGGTCGCTTTGTCCTGTTTTCGGCGAAGTCGAGCGTAGGTGGCGGCCCTTATCTGGTTGAAGAGGCCTACCCGCTCGCGGCCTGATCCAGCAGCTTTGCGTAGACATCAAGGGTACGGCTGCACATCGTTTCGACCGAGAAATTCCGTTGCACATGGTCAAGCGCGCGCGCCTTCATCGCCTTCAGCATCCCCGGCTCCTGCGCAAGAACCGCGTTGAGCGCAACGGCAAGCGCCGTTGAGTCGTCCGGCACGACGCGCCAGCCGGTGCGCTCGTCTTCCGCGACTTCGGGCGGAGCCAGAACGGTCTCCGGGACGGCGCCGTGATCGGAAACGATGACAGGCACGCCGGCCGCCTGTGCCTCGACCGCCGCTCTTCCGAAGGCTTCGGGCTCGATCGAGGCGACGACCGACACGTCGGCGAGGGCAAGCGCCGCCGGCACATCGCTGCAATGGCCGACCAGCCGGACCTGGTCCTGCAATGCGTTGTCGGCGATCATTTTTTTCAGGTCCGCGACATAGCTGTCCCGGCCTTGCGCATCTCCGGCCAGGATGGCGACCGGGTCCCTGTGGCCCATGTCGCGCAAGTGAGCCATGGCCGCGATCACGACCTTCTGCCCCTTCCAGCCGGTCAGGCGCGCCATGTTCAGCACAATCGGTTTTCCGGCCGGCACACCCCAGCTGTCCTTCAGGGCCTGCTGCCGCAATGCGCTCACACTGTCAGGGGCGAGGCCTTTCAGGTCCGAGCCACGCGGGATCACGGTTATCCTCTCTTGCGCAAACGGATGGCGCGCGGTGATCAGATCCGCGATGAAGCGGGAATTCGCGATCACGGCATCGCCGCGCGCCATCACCGAATTGTAGAAGGATTTAAGGGCATTCGATTGCTTGTAGGTGCCGTGATAGGTGGTGACGAAGGGGACACGCGCGGCGCGCGCGGCGCGCAGGGCCGACCAGGCGGGTGCCCGGCTCCTGGCATGCACGATATCGACTTGCCTCGCGGTGATCAGATCCTTCAGCGCACCGGCGTTCCGGAACATCGTCACCGGGTTCTTGGTCTTGACCGGCAAGACGATATGCTCTGCGCCCGACCCTTTCAGTTCCGCAACCATCTGCCCGCCCTGGCTGACCACCAATGCCGTGCCGCCGGCATCGACGATCGCCCGCGCGACGTCGACGGTCGTGCGTTCGGCGCCGCCCGAATTCAGGTCGGGGATCACTTGCAGGACAGTCGTCCCGGGCTTGAATTGATGCAATTCTTGTCTCCGGAGAACTTTTAAGTTCGGTTCAGCCGTGTCAAAGGGCAGGATGAAACGACACCAGGGAATGAGAGCCATAATATGGGTGGACAGGAACCGCAATTCATTCAGGCCGGAAAAGGCGAGAGGGAACGCCAGATCGCGGTCGATGTCACCGATGGCAGTGCTCCGGCGGTGCTTTGGCTGTCCGGGTTCAAATCCGACATGACAGGCACAAAGGCGGAGGCGGTTGCGGATTTCGGCCGGCGCACCGGTCGGGCAGTCGTGCGGTTCGATTATTCCGGCCACGGACGGTCAAGCGGGCGTTTCGAGGAAGCATGTGTTTCCGACTGGCTGGAGGAGGCCGGGGCGGTCTTCGACCGGTTCTGCGGCGACGGTGCGCTTCTGGTCGGGTCGTCGATGGGCGGCTGGCTTGCGCTGCTGCTGGCGTTGAGCCGGAAGGCGGCCGGGCAGATCAAAGGGCTTGTCCTGATCGCGCCGGCCGTCGATTTCACCGAAGAGCTGATGTGGAAACAGCGCTTCAACGATGACATCCGTTCGGCAATCCTCGAAAAAGGTTTCTGGGCACAGCCCTCAGACTACGGCGACGATCCCTATGTCATCACGCGCAGGCTGATCGAAGACGGCCGCAAGCACTTGCTCTTCGGGCGGGACTTGCATCTGGGCGCGCCGGTCACGATCCTCCAGGGCGCATTGGACCCGGACGTCCCGGCAAGCCACGCGCAAAGGCTGGTCGAGGCGCTGCCCCGGGACGATGTGACGTTCACGCTTGTTCCCGACGGGGACCACCGGCTGTCGCGCCCGCAGGACATTGCGCTTCTGCTTCGCTCGATCGAAGCAGCGCTTCAAAGCCTTTTAAATTCAGACCGGTAAGGTTTCTCGGCCGTTTTTCATGACGCGGTACCACGCCCAGAACAGCCTGGCCGCAACGGCGCGGTGGGGCGCCCATTTCAGCGCAATTCCGTCGAGGTCGTGCACCGCCGGTCTTTCCGCGAGGCCGAGAGCGTCCTGAACGGCGATCTGAAGCGCAAGATCGCCGCTCGGGAAAACATCCGGATGGCCGGCGCAAAAAAGCAGAAAGATATCCGCGCTCCAGCGTCCAATCCCCTTTATCTCGCAAAGGGCCGCGTGTGCCTCACCAGCCGGTTTTTCGGTGAACCGGGCAAGATCCAGTCCGCTCTGGCAGGCGGCAGCAACGGCGCGCAGGGTCCTGATTTTTGGCCGGGAGAGACCGGCTGCGGAAAGGTCCTCGTCGGAGAAACACGCGAGCGTGTCGGGCGTCAGCGGCGATACGAGGGTGCGCACCCTCTCAAAGATGGCAGCCGCGCTGGCAACGGACACCTGTTGGGCCGTGACGATCTGGGTCAGGCCGGCAAAGTCGGCAGTCCGACGGCGAAGCGGCAGAGTGCCCGTGGCCCGGGAGACGGCAGCCAGGTCCGGATGCGCAGCGATCAGCGCCGTCAATCCTGCCTGAACGTCCTCGTCGGTCTCAATTGGTCTCATCTGGCGGGTCTCATCTGGCGGGTCTTGTCTTGCGCGGCGTCCCGGGAGTGGTAGGTATACAGGCGGTCATGATTCATGTCCGCGTCCGCGTCAACCCGTTCCTGCCGCCTCCATGAGCAAACCTGTCTTCCGTTTCGCCCCCTCTCCGAATGGACATCTTCATATCGGCCACGCGCTCTCCGCCCTGTTGAATGCGCGTGCGGCGGTGGCGCTGGACGGGCGGTTCATGGTGCGTGTCGAGGACATCGACCAGGCCCGGTGCACATCTGAACTCGAAGCCGGCATGTTCGAGGATTTGGTATGGTTGGGCCTGCCTCTTGACGAACCGGTGCTGCGGCAGTCCGATCACTTTCCCGACTATCGGGCGGCACTCGAAAGACTGCAGGACATGGGTCTGATTTATTCGGCGTATCTCTCCAGAGCCGAAATCAGGCGCTTCGTGCAGGATATCGAGGAGAGCGGGAGGAGCTGGCCGCGCGATCCCGACGGTGCGCCGCTCTATCCGGGCGACAGTGCGGTCCTTTCCGAAACTGAACTGCGGAAACGCATGGATAGTGACGCGCCGTTTACGCTGCGTCTGGACATGCGCAAGGCGCTCGCGCGCGCCGGTGACGGCCTTACCTGGCAGGAAGCGGGGTCAGAGGGGAAGGCCCTTTTCGGGCCCGCCGAAGCGGTTCCGGCCGACGCGGCACGTTGGGGGGATGTGGTGCTGGCGCGCAAGGATACGCCGACCAGTTACCATCTCGCCGTGGTCATCGACGATGCGCGCCAGGGCATCACGGAGGTTCTGCGCGGACAGGATCTCTACCAGGCAACCAGCGTCCACCGGGTTCTGCAGTCCTTGCTCGATCTGCCGGAACCAACGTACCGGCATCACCGGCTCGTTCTCGGTCCGGACGGGCGCAAGCTCTCGAAATCGAACGACGACACGAGCCTCAAGTCGTTGCGAGAAGGCGGGCTTACGCTTGCGGAGCTGCGGCGGCGCATCGGCCTTTGATCCGCGCCGTCAGAGCGCGCCACCGAACCAGTACGCCAGAAACGACGTCCAGAGGCTGATGGTCCCGATCGCAACGAGGGTGGTCAGCGTGATCGCGTTTGCCGACATCGCATGGCCGGTGCCGTAGCGGTTGGCGAAGATATAGGCGTTCACACCCGTCGGACAGCCGGCAGCGAGCGTTGCGGCGGCCGTCCACAGCGGGGGAAGCTGAAACAGGAAGGCAGCCGCCATGAACACCACGGCCGGCATGATCAGGACCTTGATCGCACCGAGCAGAAAGCCGGGCAGAATGTTGCCCCGCAGTCCATAGTGAACGAGGCTCATGCCGAGAGAAAGCAGGGCCAGAGGAAGGGCTGTCGCGGCGATGCGGCGCAGCACGTCGTCGCCGACCTCCGGTATGTCCAGACCGGTCTGACGCCAGAGCAGTGCGAAAACCACGGTGATGATGAGCGGATT
Organism: uncultured Roseibium sp.; assembly: GCF_963669205.1. Classification (NCBI taxonomy): domain Bacteria; kingdom Pseudomonadati; phylum Pseudomonadota; class Alphaproteobacteria; order Hyphomicrobiales; family Stappiaceae; genus Roseibium; species uncultured Roseibium sp. The sequence continues at coordinate 5,975,905 of NZ_OY769915.1, read as the reverse complement.
GGCGCATACCTTTCGGCCGGCCTCAAGAACGAGCCTGCCGACCGGCGGCATTTCACTGCCGCTGTCGATCGCCGCCGTGCGCTCCATGGCGATGGCCGTGATGACCGTCATGGTGGCAAGGTGGACGGAGATGATCAGCAGCAGTGGTACAAGCCCGCCGTTGCCGTAGACGGCAGCAATGAGCGGCATGCCGACGAGCACGACATTGGAGTAGGAGGCCGAGATCGCCCCGATCGCGCCGGCCCTGGCCTCGCGGCGAAACACCTTGCGGATGACCAGCGTCCCAAGCGTCCAGGCAACAGCGACACCCAGGAAGTAGCTTCCCCAGAGGGTCAGCGGAAATCCGCCGGACAGGTCCGCATTGATGAGGGAGCGAAAGATCAGGACAGGCACCGCGACGATGAAGACGAAGTCGCCGAGCGCTGCACCGATGGACTGGTTCAGGACGCCAAAGCGGGCGAAGCAATAGCCGATCCCGATCAGGAGAAAGACTGGGGCGACGATCAGGAAGGTCTGTGCAAGCATCCGGTTTCAGCGAGGCCTCGAGGGCGAAAAAGGGTGGTCGAAAATTGCCGTTGGGAATTGCTTTTAGGGGATTGGATCGCGCGCCGCTAGCCTTCAAAATGGCAAGGACAAAAGACACTGGGTCTTCCCGTTTCCTCCAAACGCTGGAACCACGGTGATCCGATTGTTCCTGCGCGCAGAAGGAACCGGGCCTCATGCCGGACCGTGACGACGAAGCTGTCAAGCTGGCATTGCTGGCACATGATCTCAGGACACCGCTTGCCGCGATGCGGCTGACCGCGGAACTTATCGGCAGCAGGCCGCTTGATGAGGACCAGTTCGACAAGCTCTCGATCCTCATTCGATCCATTGATGCGCTGACGGCGATGACCGGTGAGCTTGTCGAGGCCGTCAGGTCCGACGAAGTGACGGAAACGCCGCTGCAGGCTGTGGCTGAGATCGTGCGGGACTGTGTAGAGCTGTTTCAGATTGCAGCGGAGGAAAAAGGCCTGGTTTTCCGACTGAGCATTGAGCCTGCCGCGTGTGACTTGGTGACATCCCATGCCGCGGAGCTGCGCAGGATCGTGACAACGCTGCTGGACAATGCCGTCAAATATACCGACCGGGGGTCGGTCGGCATCGACGTGACGCAGGACAGGTTTTCAGCCGAGGTCCAAAAACACGACGCACCCGAGTGTGTCCGCGTTTCGGTAACGGATACCGGGTCCGGGATCGACGCGGAAGAAGAGGCGACACTGTTCCGACCGTTTGCGCGCGGCAGGCGCGGTCTTGAAACAGTGGAGGGGTCCGGTCTCGGGCTCTGGGGGGCCGCCTGTCAATCCAGCGCACTGGGGGGGCAGCTTCGTCTGGTTCGTCCCGAGGCAGGCGGAAGCCGTTTCGAGCTTCGCATTCCCGCGCAAAGAGGCACTGCCCCGGCCCGTCAGCCTGTCCTGGACATTCCTCCCCGGGCAGAAAAGAGGACGGCGAAAGCCGCGGCACATGTCCTCATCGTCGATGACAACGAAACGAATTGCCGCCTCATGTCCGCGTTGATGGAATCGTTCGGATATTCCTTCGACGTGGTTCACTCGGGCGATGACGCGCTTGGCGCAATACGAGGGACGGCCTATGACGCGGTGCTTCTCGACCTCAACATGCCGGGAAAAAGCGGGGTTGAAACCGCGCGCGAAATCAAGGGTGACCCGGCGACTTCGGATTTGCCGCTCATCGCCGTAACGGCGGCGCTGGAGGCGGTTGGCGAAACGCAGCTGCACGCTGCGGGTTTCGCCGACGTCATTGCAAAACCGCTGTCGCCGGCAGACCTGTTCGCCGCGCTGGAGCGCGCGCATAACGGCGGATAAACCTGCGGCTACTCCGTTATCCGACGAGGCCGGCTCGATCTTTGGTTGACCTATCCGCGCGCGGCCGTTTCGAGTGCCAGTTCCAGCCGGTCATCGCCCCAGAAGAGTTCGCCGCTTTCCAGAACGAAACTGGGTGCGCCGAAAATGCCGCGTTCCTCCGCTTCCGAGACTGCTGCCCGCAAACCGATCTTGGTTTCCGAACTGGACGCCTCCTTGAGCACCTGCGTGACCGGCGCGCCGGTTTCCAGCAGAAGGCTGGCCATGAGGCCTTCGTCCGAAATATCCAGACCCTGGCCGAATTCGGCGACATAGACGGCACGCGTAAAAGCTCCGATCCATGATTGCTGACGGCCACCATGGGCAATCCGTGCGGCGAGAAGGCTGTGCTGAGGAAACGGTGCGGGCATGGTGAAGGGCACGCCGTATCTTTCGCATTGCCGTTCCATGTCCTGCCACATGTAGCGACCCTTCGCTGGATGAAGATTGAAGGGAGAGGTATCCCAACCCTGTTTCTTGAAAATGGGGCCCAGCAGGAAGGGGCGCCAGACGATACGGATGTCGCAATCGCGCGCCAGGGTCTCGATGCGCATGGCTGACAGATAGCTGTATGTGGACGCGAACTCGTACCAGAATTCCACGGCCGGCCGCAGGTCCGCCTGTTCGGGAACTATGTCGGATTTTGCATGCATACCGGTCTGGCGGCTTGTGGACACCTTGTGATACTCCCCTTGAATGCCCGCCGGTCTCCGGGGCTTGGATGGCATCGCCGGATGCGTTAGGTCATGGCTTTGCAACACAGGCTGCACCGCAACGACCTTGAACGCGAAACTCCGAATTGGTTCGAAAAGCAGTAATGACGCAAACCCTATCACACGAGAATAGTCCCAAGTCTCCGCTTCGCAAGATAGCCGGTTGGTGCAGGGTGCGCCCGATGGTCTGCGTCTCGATCTACATCGTCGCGGTTTCCGCGTTTTTTCTTGCCTTTCCGCGTGTGGATTTCCTCGTCAGCGGTCTTTTCTATTCGGAGACGGCGGGATTCTGGGCTCAAAATGATGCCTTTTTGAGAGATGTCAGGCATCTCGGGCCGTTTCTCGTGCGCGTGATTGCGATCAGTTGCGTCGCGGTGCTTGTTCTGAAGCTCCTTGCACCCGGCCGGCCGCCGATCCTGCCGCTGAGACAGCCGCTGTTTCTGCTGACCACGCTCATCATGGGACCCGGTGTCCTGGTGAACACCATCTTGAAAGACAATTGGGGCCGTCCGCGGCCCAGGTATGTCGAGGAGTTCGGCGGTGACCTGCCGCATCAGCCGGTCTGGGTCATTTCCGATCATTGCGAGCGCAACTGTTCCTTCGTTTCGGGCGAAGCCTCGGCCGCGATGTGGCTTACCTCGGTTGCTTTTCTCGTGCCGGCAAGCTGGCGCAAGGCGACGCTCTGTTTCGTGCTGCCGCTTTGCGTGATCCTCTCGGCCAACAGGGTTGCGTTCGGCGGACATTTCTTTTCCGACACGCTTATTTCCTGGGGCGTGACGCTGCTGCTCATTCTTGCCGTCTACCATCTTCTCTACCAGAGGGTTCCGCCGCTGGTTACGGACCGGAAGCTGGATGAATGGTTCACGGTAAAGGGCCGCCGTCTCCATCGCAGTCTGCGCCGCGCCGCACGTCGCGCGAAACGTCTGCTTCAAGGGATCCGACAGCGGTTCTCGGAGCAGTGATTCCAACCGGTGCGTTGTGATCGATCAGGTGAGGTGCTCTGAATCCGCCTGAATCTGCTTTTTCCTCGGGCGGGTTCGTTTCAGAATTCGGGCAAAACGCAACGGAGACCGGTTTTCAACCCAGGTGATCGCATCGTTCAAGGGCGGTGTTGCGCGGCGGCGCCTGCGCAGGAGCCGCGCGGCGCTTCTGCTCGTTCCGACAATCACGATCAACCCAAGCGCAAGTAGCGGCACCCCGGTCGGGATGGGCAGCCATACCGTTGCAAGTCCCAGCAACAGGAGCAGGGCGGCCAGGGACCACCAGAGGAATTTCATTGCAAACGCAGCCTCACCGTCGGGAGCGTTACCCTTAGGGTCCGGACCCTAGGGTACGGACCCATAAATGAAGCCGATTTGGCGGCAGAAATGGCAAAATCTCGCGAGGAAGTGTGCGCAGAGCGGGCTTTATGCCCGGTCAAGCGCGGTGACGTTGCGAGGTGAAGCCATTTTGCCGTCCTTCGGATTTGGCCGTTTTGGCCATCTGCCACGTCGCGAAAGGCTTGAAAATGAACCACATTTCCTGCGCCTTCGCTACTCGCAGTTGGTCAAAACGATCCAAACCAAATTGACTTCATTTATGAGTCCGTACCCTAGCGCAGGCTGTAAGAAGGATTTATGAAAGCAACCGGTCAAATGCCGCGGGAATCGAACACGACCTTTTCAGGCAATGCCTGAGAGCAGTTTCTCGCAGCCGGACCGGATCAGGCGGAATACGTCCTCAAATCCTTCCGGGCCGCCAAAATAAGGGTCAGGCACGTCCATCGGCGGTGCGTTCAGCAGGAGGCGGATCTCGGCACGGGGCGTCTTGCTGATGGACGCGAGGGCGGCCAGGTTGTCGCCGTCCATGGCAACGATCACGTCAAACCGGTCGAAATCTCCCTCGGTGACGGTTCGGGCCTGCTGATGCGAGATGTCGAGCCCGTGTCTGGCGGCAATGTCCACCGATCGCGGATCGGGTGGATTGCCGACATGCCACGGTCCGGTGCCTGCCGAATCGATCAGGAAATCAGAGGTCCGGCCGGCCTCATCGACGAGCCCGGAAAAAATGCCCTCGGCGAGGGGGGAACGGCAAATGTTGCCTAGGGTCAGGACCCATTAATTTGTTTGAATTGGCGCAGCAAACGGCAATGAGCTGCAAGGAAAAGCGCGATAAGCGGGCTTCCTGCCCGGTTGAGTGGTTTGACGCAGCAGATCGAAGCCGTTTTTGCGTCCCGCAGGGATAGGGTGAATTTGCCCGGCAACATCGTTGCAAATCTTTGGAAACCGGACGGTTTCCTGCAGCTTTGCGCCTCGTATCCGAACAAATTCACTCCTACCAATTCATCCAAATTAATGGGTCCTGACCCTAGACAGACAAACAGAACTTTGTGGGTCACCGCACTCTCCGATATCCTCAGGACCGACATCGTGCTTTTGCATGCCGGGAATTGCAATATCGTAGCGAAGGGTAGGACAGATGGTTGAACGACTGAAACCGGAAGATCGCGCCGCCGGGCTCCGGATCTTGCCGGACTGGCATCTGTGCGAAGGACGAGAGGCCATCTTCAGGTCCTTCAAGTTCAAGGACTTTTGCGAAGCTTTCGGGTTCATGGCGCATGTGGCGCTGATAGCCGAAAAAATGAATCATCATCCCGAGTGGTCGAATGTCTACCGAACGGTCGACATCACGCTTGCCACCCATGATGTCGGCGGATTGAGCGAACTGGATCTGGAACTTGCCCGGCAGATCGACGGCATCGCGTCGCGGGACTGATGTAACGGGGCTTCAGGTGCCCTTGACGAGCAGGAACCTGTGACCGAACTCCGTTCGTTCGCTCGAAACGAGCGTGTGGCCGTTTTCCTGGCAGAAATGGGGGATGTCGATTTCGGCCATGGGATCAGTCGTCAGAACGATCAACCGGTCGCCGGAAGGGATCCGCGACATGGCCTTGCGCGCCTTGAGCACGGGGAGCGGGCACTTCAGACCCTTCAGATCAAGCAGGGTTTCGGACACAGTAGGCCTTCTTGTTTGCTGTCGCGTGGTTTTTCGCACGATCTCCGTACAAGGCATGATCTAGTTCAAAAGACAGATGGTTTCCATTCTTTCAAGGGCCATTAATGATCGTCTGATATGAAAGTGTCATGTGCATTTGTTCGAATCGCGCATGATCAGGGAGCGCCTGCATCTCGTTCTGATGCCGGATAGTTCGGAAGTGACATGACCTCGAGACCCTGGCTGATCTTCGCCGCCGTTGCCTGGCTCGCGCTCGGGGCGACCCCTTGTGTCTCTGCCGAGACCCAGTCGATCCGGATCGTCACGCAGAGTTTTGCACCGCTTCAATGGGACAATGACGGAACACCGGACGGCTATGTGGCGCAGTATATTTCGGCGGTGATGGAGCGGGTCAAAAAACGCATTCCGTTGAAGACCGGGTCGATCGAGTTCATGCCGTGGAAACGCGCCATGCTGACCGCGGAAAGGGTTCCCAACGTATTGCTGTTTTCGCTTTCCCGCACGCCTAAGCGCGAAGGGCAGTTTCTCTGGCTTGGCGAGGTGTCGCCCTATGGCCAGTATCTTTATCAGCTCAGGTCCAACCCGGAAATTGCTGCCGATACCGTCGCCGATCTGAAGGGCGCCGACTTGCGGATCGGCGTGCAGGACGGCGGCAACACGCATGCCCATCTCCGCGAGGCCGGTCTTGAAACCTCCGGCCAGTTGGTGCCGATCACCGACTATCGCCAGGGGATCGAAATGCTATACCTCGGCAGGATCGATCTGCTGCCGCTCACGGGGTTTCTTGCCGAGGCCTCCGCGTGCCGGCAGGGATATGACGGCGGCCAATTGCGGCCCGTCGTCTACATCGAAGACCTGGCAAAACCGCTCTGGGCCGTTTTCAGCCACGGCACGGACGTCCAGCTCGTGGAGGCGTTCAGGGAGGAAATGGCGGCGCTGAAAGAAAGCGGATATCTTGAAGAACAGATGCGCCTTCACCGCGAAAACTGGCAAAGCCGGGCGTGCGGTGACTAGGTGTGGTTTCTAAAAATGTTGTTCACTCGCATTGAGTTCTTGAGACTGAAATGGCATGGGATATGACGAAATCCCGTTAGGAAGAGTGATGACGAGTGGACGCGCCCAAATGCCCGAGATGACCGTTTCTCCCTTGGACGTTCTCGATTTCTGGTGGCAGGCAGGTGCGCCGAAATGGTTCGCGGGTGGTGACAAGTTCGATGGAAGCTGCCGCGACGGCTTCCGCGAAACCGTCGAAGCCGCGACCGCCGGCGCGCTGGATCACTGGGCGGATACCGCGGACGGTGCACTCGCACTGCTCATCCTGCTCGATCAGATGACGCGCAACATCTACAGGGGGACGCCCGAGGCGTTTGCTTCCGACGCAAAGGCCGTATCGATCGCCGAGACCGCCCTGGAAAGAGGTTTCGACCGCGCCTTCCCCAAGGACGTGCGGGTGTTCTTCTATCTTCCGTTTGAGCATTCCGAAGACATGTCCCACCAGGAGCGGTCCGTTGATCTGTGCCGGCGCCTGGGAAACACGGACTTTTATCACTACGCCCTGATCCACATGGACGTGATCAGGCGTTTCGGGCGCTTTCCTCATCGCAACAAGGTCCTTGGGCGTGACTCCACTCCCGCAGAGATCGCCTATCTGGACGATGGCGGTTTTTCCGCCTGAAATCCGCTTGCCGGCGTCCGTTTGCCTGCCGCCCCGGCGGGCATCGGCCGGCCTTTCGGCGTCCGTTTCCGGTTGCCTCATTTCGATGCTTTTGCCCAGTCTTCGATCTGCCTAATTTTTCACACCTTGCCTGCAATCCGTCTATTTTTTAGTCAAAAAAAGTGCCTCGAAATTCATCACGGTGAGATCCGTTAACGCGTGAGTTTTCGATCTTATCACCCAAGCACCTGAAAAAATGAACTTTTTCAATTTCTCTGGTCAGTTGGCACGGTCCTTGATTAACAGACGCCGACGTTGGCCCGGCAATTGGGTCACGGTGCATTCGAGATCTGAACAGTCTTCCAGAGGGGCTTCAAACAGACACGGCACCGGGGCTGACGACCGAGCCCCTTCGACGGGAAGGGGCAAAAAAAGGGGAATGGTACGAGCAATGAAAATAGTGATGGCCATCATTAAGCCGTTCAAGCTCGACGAAGTGCGTGATGCCCTGACGGGCATCGGCATACAGGGACTGACGGTGACCGAAGTGAAAGGCTATGGCCGCCAAAAGGGGCATACCGAAATCTACCGCGGAACAGAGTACGCGGTGAGCTTCCTGCCGAAGCTGAAAATCGAAGTCGCCGTCGATACCGCTGATGTCGAGAAGGTAATCGACGTGATCTCCGGGGCCGCCAAGACCGGTCAGATCGGAGACGGAAAAATATTCGTTCACTCGATCGATCAGGCTGTGCGCATCCGCACTGGCGAAACAGACGCCGAAGCTCTGTGATTTAGGTAAGGAAACGTATCATGAAAAAACTTGTCGCAAAGAGTGCGGCGGCGCTTGCCGTGTTGAGCCTTTCGGCTCTGCCGGTGTTCGCTCAGGATGCAGCTGAAACTCCGGCCGTGTCTCCGGAAGTTGCTTATATCTTCAACACACTCCTGTTCCTCATCGGCGGGTTCCTCGTCATGTGGATGGCTGCCGGCTTCGCAATGCTGGAAGCCGGCCTCGTGCGTTCGAAAAACGTGTCGATGCAGTGCCTGAAGAACATTTCGCTCTACTCGATCGCGGGCGTGATGTTCTGGATCACCGGCTATAACCTGATGTACACCGGCGTTGATGGCGGTTTCATCGGTTCCTTCGGTCCGTATTCCTTCGATCCGGTTGGCGGCGACGCCCTCGACACCGGTTATTCGACGGCATCCGACTGGTTCTTCCAGATGGTCTTCGTGGCCGCAACGGCGTCGATTGTTTCCGGTACCGTGGCTGAGCGCGTTAAGCTCTGGCCGTTCCTGATCTTCACGGCTGTCCTCACCGGCATCATCTACCCGATTTCCGGTTCCTGGCAGTGGGGCGCCGGCTGGCTCTCCGAAATGGGCTTCTCCGACTTCGCCGGTTCCACGATCGTTCACTCCGTGGGCGGCTGGGCTGCTCTTGCCGGTGCCATCATCCTTGGCGCCCGTAAAGGCAAGTATGGCGCCGACGGGACCGTGCATCCGCTTCCCGGATCGTCCATGCCGCTTGCAACGCTCGGCACGTTCATCCTGTGGCTCGGCTGGTTCGGCTTCAACGGCGCATCGCAGCTCGCAATGGGTTCCATCGGCGATGTAACGGACATCTCGCGCATCTTCGCCAACACCAACATGGCTGCTGCCTCAGGCGTGATCGTCGCGGTGATCCTGACGCAGGTTCTCTACAAGAAGGTCGACGTGACAATGGCGCTGAACGGTGCGCTTGCCGGTCTCGTCTCCATCACGGCTGAACCGCTTGCACCGAACATGTGGGCAACGCTGTTCATCGGTGGTGTCGGTGGTGCGATCGTTGTCTTCGCCGTTCCGCTGCTCGACAAGCTGAAAATCGACGACGTTGTCGGCGCCATCCCGGTTCACCTGCTTGCAGGCATCTGGGGCACGCTCATCGTTCCGCTGTCGAACGGCGATGCCTCCTATGGCACGCAGATCATCGGCATCGTGTCCTACGGCGTGTTCGCTTTCGTTGCCAGCGGCATCGTCTGGTTCATCCTGAAGAGCACCATGGGTATCCGCGTCTCCGACGAAGAAGAGGCTCTTGGTCTCGACAAGGTCGAAATCGGCGTGGAAGCCTATCCGGAATTCGGAACCGGTTCTCAGCGTCTCTGAGGTTCAGAGGCGAAGAAAGAAATCTCCCAGGCGGTCTAATGGCTCGGACCGCAAACTGGAAACCCGGGGGCAACCCCGGGTTTTTTTTGCCTTCGGAACCGTGTTGTCCTTCACGAGGAGTGCGTCAGGCGGTCGGCCACTTCCTGAACCGTTTCCGAGGCACGTCTGGCGAGTTCAATGTTCCGGGCGGATCCCTTGATGGCGTTTTCCGTGTCCTTGCGGATCAGATGAAGATTGGTCGACACCTTGTCGAGCGCGGCTGTCCGGTCGGTCATCTGGCGGGAAGTTGCCTCGTTGCGGCTGGTCAGGTCGGCCAGATAGGTTTCCACGGAGGAAATCTGCTCCAGGCTGTCGGCGCTTTGCGTGTCGGAGAGCCGCAGCTTCTCCTTTGCGGTTTCGACCAGCTGACGTGTTTCGGCAAGTGACCGCGTCATTTCCGAAAGGATCGTTGCAATGGATTCTACAGCTTTCTCCGTCGATCCCGCCAGAGCTTTCACCTCGCCTGCGACGACCGAAAAGCCCTTGCCGGCGTCACCCGCCCGCGCCGATTCGATGGTGGCATTGAGCGCCAGCAGGTTGGTCTGAGACGAGATCGACGAAATCTCCTGCGCCAGATTTTCGATATCGTTGAACTTGCCGGTGAGATCCGAGGTCGCAGCACCCAGATGCCCGATCAGTTCAGCGGCACCAAGGCAGGTTTGCGAAATTGCGGTTATGCCCTCGCGCGCCTGCGTGATCTTGCCTCCGGCGTCGGCAAGATCCTGCGTACAGCCCTGCGCTTGCAGGCCCACCGAGTGGAGATCCTTCTGGATATGCTCGGACGTCGAAATGAGGTCCGCGAGAAAATCCGCACGTTCCTTGCTGGCAATGTTCACCGCCCTTGCATTCTGGCCGATTTCGGAAACGACGGACCAGGCGTCTTTCAGCTGTCGAATCTCCTCTTCGACGGGGACCGGTGAGATGGCGCTGCCGGTTGTCCGGTCCGGATCACCCGGACCGGCGAGCCCGGCCCCCATGGGTCCGGCTCCGATGTGCTCGGCCGCCGGATTTTGCGCGTTTCCCGTCTCCTTGTTCTTCAGGGTGAGATAGGCGCTGACGAGCGAGACAATGAAGGGAACGGCCGTCGACAGGAGGGCCTGCCAGATAATGAGTTCGGCAGGCCCGAAAACGGCGTCGACCTGATTGATGACGGTCAGGATCGATCCGACGATCAGAGCCGTGATCACGGCACGCTTGAGCATGGAGTGTCCCCTTGAGTTACGGGATCCGAAACATGGACGCCCGCGGTCAGTATCGCAGCCTGGCGCGTCGGCCTTCCGATACCCTGAACATGTTGAATGGAGCAGCCGATGTCATGCAAGGGTGCTGCCGGAGCGCAGAAGCCCGGCCAGGTCATCGTGGCTGTCGACGATCCTGTGCGCACCGGCCTGAAGCAACTGGTCCACATGGCCTTCGTGACTGTGCGCGCCGCCGACGAACCCCCAGACGGTCATTCCGGCGGCAAGGCCGGCCTTAACGCCGTTGGCACTGTCTTCGATGACCAGGCAGGATTGCGGATCGGCTCCGAGTTTTTGTGCGGCGAACAGGAACAGGTCCGGAGCGGGCTTGCCGTTCGGGACCTGCTCGCCGGAATAGATGTGGGGTTCGAAAAACGCATAAAGGCCCGTGTGCCGCAGCTTGTGGACCAGCCTCGCCATGCGCGAGGACGAGGCAACTGCCCGCAATCCGCCATGGTTTTGGAGAAGCTGCTTGATGCCGGCAATTTCCAACAGTTCGCGATTGATGCGTTCCATGGTGGCCGCGTCGAGGTCGGCACTGAAGTTTTCCGGTAGCGGTCCCTTACCGAGTGCCCGGTGGTCCCGGTCCAGGGTCGCCCAGAAATCCGTGCCCCCCAGACCCTGAAACCGGTCCATGTACTCGTCCAGGTCGTAGTGCAGGCCGATCCGGGCAAGGTGTTCCCGTTCCACAGCAACGTAGATCAGTTCCGAATCGACCAGAACGCCGTCGCAATCAAACAGGATTGCTTCAAATGCCATGCGCGTATCGTCCCTTTCTGACATTGGGCTTAGTGTGACCCGTCGAACAGTCCCTTAACGACTTGTCGTTGAAACAGAATGACAAGAAGGCACGGAGGCAGGATCGCAAGCACGGCCAGCATCAGGCCGGGGAGGCTGGCGCGGCCGAAAAACTGCATGCCCCGCACGAGCGTGTAGGTGGCTTCCTCCGAGGTCACCATGACCGGCCAAAGATACTGGTTCCAGCCGTTCACGAACAAAACAAGAAAGAGTGCCGCAGCCGTCGGTGCCGAAAGCGGCATCAGGATGTCCTTGAAGAATTTCCAGCTTCCGGCCCCGTCCAGCCGTGCCGATTCCAGCAGCACGTCGGGGACGGTCAGAAGGAACTGGCGAAAAAACAGGGTTCCGAGCCCGGAGGCGACAAGAGGGAAGATGAGTCCGGACTCCGTGTTCACCAGTCCCAGTTGCGCGACGACGTCATAGGTGGGCAAGAACCGGGATTCGAGTGGCAGCATCAAGGTCAGAAGCAGGACGGCAAAGATGGCGCTTGCGCCCTTTACCCTGAAATAGACCAGCGTATAGGCCGCAAGAAGGGACACGGCCACCTTGAGCGACGCAAACCCGGCGCCCAGTACGAACGAATTCCAGAGCATGCCGGCGACGGTGATATCTCCGGAGAACCCAGCGCTCGATGTCAGGAAGGCGCCGTAGTTGGCAATAAGGGCTCCACCGGGATCGAGGCGCGGCAGCATCGGGCTGCCCGGACCATGGGTGGTTGCGGCGAAGAGCATATAGACCGGCAAACACATGAGCACGGATCCTGAAATCAGGATCGTGTGATCCGCGATGGTCCGGGCTCTGCGCCTTAATGCATGTGTCAAAGGTGTTTCCAACTTCGTTCCGCCTGAGCGGCTTCCCTGCATCTGGTCATACGACCACGATACCCGAATGCTTGGCCTTGTGTTCCGGCTCGACATGAATGGTGATGCGTGCTCCTGAAACGCCTTCCTTGATCGCGGCTTCGATCCGGTCGCAGATCTCATGGGCCGTGTCGACCGACATGTCACCGGGGACAACGAGATGGAAGTCGATGAAGGTGGACCGGCCGGCAATGCGCGTGCGCAGGTCATGGGCTTCCAGGGCTCCCTCTCCATGCAGGGAAATCTGTTCGCGGATCGTGCCGAGAACCTCGGCGGACGCAGCCTCATCCATCAGACCACCAACCGATTCCTTGACGAGTTCCCAGCCGGACCACAGGACCAGAATGCCGACGATGACCGCCAGGGCAGGGTCGAGCAATTGCCAGCCGGTCAGCAGCACCAGGCCAACGCCCAGAAGCACGCCGACGGAGGTCACGACGTCGGTCATCAGGTGCTTGCCATCCGCGATGAGTGCGGGCGAGCTTGATTTTCTGCCGAAGCTCATCAGAAACCGGGCCCAGGCGGCGTTGATGATTGCCGATGCCATGTTCATTCCGATCCCGAGCGGCGAATAGTTCGGATGATCACCGGCGGTGAAACCGATCCAGGCGGCCCGGAATATCGAAATCGCGGCCAGCACGATCATCACGCCGACGAGGACGGCAGCAAAATACTCCGCCTTGTCGTGACCGTAGGGATGGTTCTTGTCCGCGGGCTTGGAGGCCAGCCACACGGCCGCGAGTGCGGCGATGGAGGAGACGATATTGACCGACGTCTCGAGCGCGTCGGAATAAAGAGCGACCGACCCGGTCAGAAGATAGGCGCCGATCTTGAGGGCCAGAACGAGGATGCCGACGAATATGCTCGCAAAAGCAACCCGAAGCCTCAAAGCCTGATCCATGCACTTCCCCGTTGCGTGAGCCGCGTCGCGGCAAAGGGGTAGCAGCTTTTACGCAGGAAACAAGATATTCGCCGCGTTAATCCTGTACTTTCCGGACCGGGTGTCCGGACGAGACGGGGCGGACGGTGCCTCAGGCTCCGTCGCGCAGGTTCATGACCGCGGCACCGATGATCTTGCCCGGTCCGTCGCGGTCCTCGATCTGCACGATGATCGCACAGCGCGCATCGCCTTTCAGCATCAGTTTGGATTTCGGCATGCGGAACGTTTCCGCACCGCCTTCCCAGACGCCGATTGGCTGGAGGTTGCGCACGATGTTCACATAGCGGATCTTCCTGCCGGCATTCTCGCCCCGGCCGATATCGATCGTCGCCTCGTCCTCGATCCTGAGGAAATAGACCGTTGCCATCTTGGCGCCGGCAGGCAGTTGCCCGTCCAGATCGGCCTGAACGACCATGTCGGATATTGTCAGATCTACCTGCGCGGTGAACGGGTCGGCGCGGTCCAGGGCCGCCCGTACGTCGCGTTCGCGGCTGCCGACAACATGTTCCTCGCCGTTGATGACCATCTGCGGGTATAGACCGACCGGTCTCCGCGCCGCGTGGCGTAGGCGCGCTGCCGCTGGGAGTGGACCGGGCTGGCAAGGGTGTCCTTCCACCCGAGATAGTCCCAGTAGTCGACCGGCATCAGAACAGTCAGGACATCGTTGTCTTCCTCAACCAGGCGTTCGGCCAGCTTGTCCGCCGGCGGACACGACGAGCAGCCCTGGCTCGTGAACAGTTCCACCACCTTTTTCGGCTGGGCGTCGGCGACGTCAATCGACAAGACCAGTCCGGTTATTCCCGCCAGAACAACAGCACACGACCGGAAAGCCCGTTGCGCTTTCCGAAATTCAAGACCCACCATTTGGCTCGTTTCCTTTTTCGGTTGCTGGTAAAATATGCAACTTGGCTTTCAATCGCGAGTCACGAGCCGGTGACATCGGAGAGATCGGGGGAAATTCGCAGAAATGTGAAATCGGCCGAACTGGCCGTTACCGGTTCTCGGCCATGATCTTACTGAGTTCCGGCAGGAAGACTTCCTGGTAGGACGCGGGGCTCAGCGGTCCGATGAACTTGTACCGGATCGTGCCTTGCCTATCGATGACGAAGGTTTCCGGCACTCCGTAGACGCCCCATTCGATAGCGGTCCTTCCGGCCGGATCCGCGCCGATGCGGCTGTAGGGATTGCCGAGACTTCCGAGGAAACGCCGGGCATTTTCCGGCTTGTCCTTGTAGTTGATGCCGAGCAACTGAATGCCGTCGACCTTCGCCAGATCTTCCAGGAGCGGATGTTCCTGGCGGCAGGGGACGCACCAGGACGCAAAAACGTTGACGACAGATACCTTGCCGAGCAGGTCGTCGCGGGAAAATCCCAGAACCGGAGCGCCGTCGCTCGAGATGCCTTCCACGGCGGCCAGGGAAAATTCGGGGGCGGGTTTGTCGATCAGCGCGGACGGAATCTTCTGGGGATCGTTGCCCATCAGAAGCTGGAACATGAACAATCCGGCCAGCGCCATGAACACGACGAGAGGCAGCAGGACCAGAACCGGGAAGCCGCGTTTCCCGGCTGTGCCTTCGGAGGTCTTGTCCGGATCGAGCCCGGTTTCCGGTGCTTCCATTTCGGTCATTGTTTGCTGGTGTCCGGTCGGTTGCGTGAAATTCCCTGTTCGGCGAGCTGCTTCAGCGCACGGTCCTGGACGACCTTGTCGATCCTGACCCAGGCAACAAGGGCCACGACCGTCAGAAAGCAAAGCGCGTAGGACGCGATGATGAAACCGGAATGCGGTCCGAGATCCATTGGCTTACTCCGCCGGCTGCGCTGTCGCCGCAGCGGTTCCAGGGTGTGAAACGCTCGCCGCTCTCATGCGCAGCGCGCGAACGCGGCGACGCAGGATTTCGTTGCGCATCGCCATCAGGTGCAGCACGAAGAACAGCAGCGTGAAGGCCACCGCCATGATCAGGAGAGGCCAGAGCTGGTCCGGGTGTATGGTCGGCCCGTCAAGGCGCATGACGCTGGCAGGCTGATGAAGGGTGTTCCACCAGTCCACCGAAAACTTGATGATCGGCAGGTTGAGCGCACCGACCAGCGTCAGCACGGCCGCGGCCTTGCCGGCCTTGATCGGGTCGTCCATCGTCCGCCACAGGGTCATGAGACCCAGATACATGATCAGCAGTACCAGGACGGATGTCAGGCGCGCATCCCAGACCCAGTAGGTTCCCCACATGGGTTTGCCCCACAAAGATCCGGTCAGCAGGGCCATGAAGGTGAAGGCGGCGCCGATCGGGGCAGCGCTTTTTGCAGAAACATCCGCGAGCGGGTGTTTCCAGACCAGCGTTCCGATCGAGGAAAGCGACATGACCGTGTAGCACATCATGCACAGCCAGGCGGCCGGGACATGGATGTACATGATCCGGATGGTCTGACCCTGCTGGTAGTCCTCGGGTGCCTGGAAGCTCATATAGAGCCCGGCAGCGAAGGTGATCACGCACAGGCCGACAAGCCAGGGCAGAATGACCTGAACCAGCCTCAAGAACCGCGTCGGATTTGCATAATCCCAAAATGCCATGGTGTCTTACTTACTGCACTCTCCCGGTTCCTTCAATGCACTGCCATGTCGCAGACCGCATTGCGTTCGATCAAGAATGAGCGATGTTCGCGTCTCGCCGCTCAGTCGGAAGAAAAACGCAGGGCGGCGGCTGAAGCGACGGGACCGACAACCGCGGCGATCAGAGTGAGCGCACACAGGATCAGGAACGGCGTCAGGAACGGGACCGGGTCGTGAATGGCGGCATCGGCCGCGCTGACGCCGAAGATCAGAACGGGGATCGCGATGGGGATGACAAGAACGGCAAGCAACAGCCCGCCCTTGCGCAGCGAGACGGTCAGTGACGCGCCGATTGCGCCGATCAGGGTGAGCGCGGGTGTTCCGACGAGCAGCGTCAGGGTGACAGCCCCCATCGACACCGGGTCGAGGTTCAGGAACACGCCGAGAAGCGGGGCCGCGACGACCAGCGGCAACCCGGTCGCGATCCAGTGGGCCAGGCATTTCACCAGCACGACGAGTTCAAGCGGGCGGCCGGACATTATCATCAGGTCGAGGGTGCCGTCCTCCCGGTCTGCCTGGAACAGCCGGTCGAGCCCGAGAAGGGTTGCCAGCAGAGCGCCGATCCAAAGGATGGCCGGACCGATGCGGGCCAGAAGATTGAGATCCGGACCGACACCGAACGGAATGACGGTGACCACGGCCAGAAAGAACAGGACACCCACGAGCGCGCTGCCGCCGACGCGGACCGAGAGACGCAGATCGCGCCTGAACAAGGCCATCACCCAACCGCTCATGACAGGGCATCCTCCATCGGCAGCGCGGCCGGATCGCTTGCCTTCAGGTGCAGTGTGCGGATCCGGTCGAGCGCGAGATCGGTATGCGTCGCGGTGACGATGAGGCCGCCGTTTTCCAGATGCGCGTTCATCAGGCCGAGAAGCTGCTGTTCGGACGCCTTGTCGAGCGCGGATGTCGGCTCGTCCATGAGCCAGACCGGTCGCGGTGTGATCAGAAGACGCGACAGGGACAGGCGCCGCTTCTGCCCGGCGGAAAGATAGGCTGCGGGGAGCTGGGCGGTGTGGCCGATTCCGAGGGTTTCCAGCGCCTCGATGGGCGTGCAACTGCCGCCGCTGAAGGGGCCCGGTTCACAGGGCGCGGTGAAACTCCGCCAGAAGTGGAGGTTCTCCAAAACGGAGAGCGCCGGTTTGACGGCATCCTGGTGGCCGAAATAGTGCGCCTGCTCCTGCGGCAGCAGATCAGGCAGCCCGCCGTCCAGCCGCAATGCGCCGGAGGCAAGCGGCACCAGGCCGGCCAGAGTTCTGAGCAGGGACGATTTGCCGATGCCGTTGGCACCGGTCACGACGAGGGATTCGCCTTGTTCAACGGTAAAGGACAGATCCTGAAACACCCGGCGTCCACCGCGGTCGATCGTCAGGTTTTCGGCAACAAGCTTCAGAAGACTGCTCCGCATGAAAGGGCACGTTCGTCTTGTTAGTTCCGCGCACCGGTATCACGCAAGACATTTCGATGACTTGTCTTGTGTCAACTGCCCGGGTTCTGCAGCGGGCACGAAAGTCCGGGGATTTGCCCGCCGGTTTCAGGAGAAACGCCGCGCATCGGCACGGCGCCTCCTTCTCTGGTCAATCGAAGACGGACGCGATCTGGTCGACGTTCACGCCTTCCTTGATCTCCCGCAGCCGGGCGTAGATCAGCGCGATGAGGATACTGACGTAGCCGGCGCCGAGCGTGGACATGCCGGCAAACAGCAAGATACCGATGACCAGTCCGATTGATCCGATGCTGGCGATCAGGCCGACCACAAACACGGCGAGAAAGCTGATGATCACGGACAGGATGATCCCGAGTATCAGTGCACCGACGATCGGCCAGCGATACTCCTTGGTGAGAAAACGGCTGCGTCCCATCGCGCCGAAACCGGCACGTTCGATGACGATGACGGGAGCGATCACGGCAAACACCGCATAGACCCACAAACCGGGCACGATGAACAGGACCAGGCCGATGGATACCAGGATCGACACGACGATCGTGATGACCGCAAGAGGGACGATGACGCTGATGGCGGGTCCGATGTAGCGGCCGAGCTGGATGGGGCGGGACAGTTTTGCGTCATAGGCAAGCTGAACGAGAAGCGCCGTCGTGATGGAATAGACCACCATGTTGATCAGCAGCGACAGAATGCTCGCAACCACGCTGCCCGGGCCCGAGAATTCCTGAACTTCCAGACCAAGGGCAACGTTAAAACCGGTCAGGGCTCCCGAGATAAGGAAGCCGATCAGCGTGGGTACGAAACCGATGATGATGATCTTGATGAAGTGGCCGAACAGAATCGAGAAACTCTCGCCGACAATCGAGCCGACACCGAGCGGTGCCCTGGGTTGGCTGTAACCTGTGTCCGTCATGCAATTTCTCCGTTTTCGTCAAATACAATCACTTAATCCAAAAAAATCCCAGGCGATGTGCCTGCACTCGAGGCACGGGCGCCTCGTCCCGGGAGCCTGACAATAAAAGCAACGGAACCTGTCCACAAGCGGTGCGGCGGACACGGACCGGTCCGAACCGTCAGTCAAACACGGAGGCGATCTGGTCAACGCTCACCCCTTCCTTGATTTCGCGGAGCCGGGCGTAGATCAGCGCGATCAGGATACTGAAGAGGCCTGCGCCGAATGTGGACACCAGGGCTTCCAGGATCAGGTCCAGGACAAGGTTTCCGAACAGCATGGACACGAGGGCGGATGCGACGCCGATCACCATGTTGATGCCGATCAGGATGAGCAGGAACAGCACGATCAGTCCGACGATCTGCCAGCGGTATTCCTTCGTCAGCCCTGCGCTGCGGCCAAGACCGCCAAAACCGGCCCTTTCGATGACGATCGCGGGCGCAAGCACGGAAAACAGGGCCAGGATCCACAGCCCGGGCACGACAAGCAACGCCAAGCCGATCATCATCAGGATACCCGAAATGATGCTGAGGATGATCAGGGGCAGCAGGGTCGAGAATGCCGGACCGAGATATCTGGCCATGCGCGGTTGCCTGTTCATTTTCGCGTCATAGGCAAGCTGAACGAGCAAGGCCGTTGTTACGGCATAGACCACGAACTGGATAATGATCACCAGAAATATGGCGATCGCAATGCCGGTTCCGTCGAAGTCGGGAATGGAGGTGCCCGCCAGTGTGCCGAACCCGATGAGGGCACCCGACAGGATCAGACCGACCAGTGTCGGACCGAAGGCCAGCAGGTACACCTTGAAGAAGTTGCCGAAGAAGATCGCGAAACTGTCTCCTAGCAACGTCGTTACCCCCAGCGGCTGCCGGGGCTGAACCGTCGAAACATCCACCATCACATCTTCCTCGCTTTCCAATTCGTCCATGCAACAACGTCACCGGCAATTTCGCAGGCTTCAGTCGAAGATCGACACGATCTGGTCGACACTCACGCCCTCCTTGATTTCGCGGAGCCGGGCGTAAATCAGAGCGGTCAGGATACTGACAAGGCCCGTACCGATCGCGGTGAGGGCGGCGTAAAGGAGAATCGACAGAGCCAGGATACCGCTGCTCATTGCGAGATCGGTCACAAACAGCGCCAGGACGATGATCGCCATGGCACAGGCCCAGGTGATTGCCAGCGCTCCGAGAATCGGCCAGCGGTAGCCTTTGGTCAGTTTCGCGCTGCGGCCCAGTCCCTTGAAGCCAAGCCGCTCGATGACGACGGCCGGCTCCATCACGGAAAACACGGCGTAGACCCAGAGACCCGGGATGATGAGGGCGAGTGCGGCTATCCCCATGAGCAGGCCGACAACGATGCCGAGTATGGCGATCGGAAAGATCGACGCCAGGGCGGGAGCTATGTATTTGCCGAGCCTGATTGGCCGTTCCAGTTTTGCGTCATAGGCCAACTGGACCAGAAAGGCGGTCGTGATCGAATAGACGACCAGGTCCACCAGCCCGGTCAACGCACTGGCGCCTCCGGATGCGGTCTCTGTTTCCTCAAGGCTCAGGACCGTATCGAAACCAACGAGCGAACCCGAAAGAACGACACCCAGAAGGCTGGGCACGAAGCCGATCAGCAGAATCGGGAAAAAATGCCTGCCCAGAGTAGAGAAGCTCTCTGCGACAAGGGTGCCGACGCCTAGCGGTACCTGAGGTTCCGGAAGCTGCACGTCCGTCATTTGTGCTCCAGCCATGGCGCGATTGAAATCGGCTCCGGATCCCCGGAATGTGTCAGCGGGTCACTCACGCATCCTCGCCGTTGTTCGCATAGTGCTTGTTTTCGCGCCGGTCTCCGAAGAGCTGGCGCTGTTCCAGATGTTCGCGCTGCGCCTTGTAGAAGGCCTGCAGAAACTTCATCCGGTCCCCGGGCGGAACGGGGCTGGCATAGCCGATCTTCTTGCGGATCTTCTCGACGATCGTTGCGATGGTCTTGTCCTGCTCCGCCAGGATTTTGCCGGCCGGGCGGGTCTCCTGTGCGCGCAGAAGCCCTTCCAGTGTCTGCAGCTCGAAAGCGCCGTAGTGGTCAAGCTGGTGGGAAAGGAACACGAACCCCTTGCGGTCCTGGGTCAGCGCGCGGGGTTCCCGTGCAAGGTCCTTCAGGAGGACGGGGACCGGCAAGTGGATGACATGCGTGCCGGCCATCATGTCGCCCAGCCGGCGGCGATAGCGATCGAAGATCGGTATGAACAGGCACACCGCGATCCACCCGAAGGCAAGGAGCGACGCCAGGGGGGAGGACGCATCCAGCATCAGAACGAGCGTCCCGGGAAGAAACACCTCGGCTTCCTTCATCATGTTGCGAAGGACCAGCGCGTGGGTCGTCAGGGGACCGCCGTCATGAGAGACGACCTTGATCTTCATGATGCGCTTGCCGAGCGTCTGACCGTTCCAGGCCAGTTCGGCGAGGATGTAGTAGGGAACGCGAATGAGGAAGAACAAGAGCGCGCCGATCGCGACAAGTGTCTGCGGGCCGGTGATGTTCACCATTGCAAGCAGGATCATGATGCAAACCAGGGCGGCGGCGGTGATGGCGATATCGATGATCTGTGCGCCGAGCCGGACGCCGACCCCGGCAACCTGCATTGTCAGTGGCACACCCTCAGGCGGCATGAGCTGATCAGGCGAGGGGCGTTCCGTTTTCCGTTTTTTGCGCAGCCGTGGGATCATTTGTGTTCCCGCCCCGCGAACACAAACCAGCTCAGCCACAGCGCACCGATGCCCCAGCCGATGATGAAGCGCATGTAGATGTCCTGGACGAGCTGCCTGCCGAAACCTTCCAGAAATGCCGCGACCAGAAGCATCAGCGCGGCGACAAGCGCCAGTTTCAGGGCATCCCGGCCGGCAAGCCGCAGCGACGTGATGCGCGAGACGTCACCGGGAAACATCAGCGCTGTGCCAAGCTTCAGCCCGCCGGCACAGGCGATACAGATTGCCGAGAGCTCCGTGACCCCGTGGATCGACAGCCAGCCGGCGATGTCCGGGCCAAGGCCCCGGTCGACATGCAGCGCATAAAAGGCCCCGAGCATCAGGCCGTTGTAGAAAGTGAGAACGATCGCGGGCGCGCAGGCGAACACGCCAAGTCCGAAGACGAAGATCGCGATGCGGGTATTGTGCGAGAACAGATAGGTGGCGAATGCACCCAGTCCGGAAGCGTCCGGGCTCTCGTCGTAGATGACGGACCGCAGGGCTTCGTAGGTGGCGTCGGGTCCGCGCCCACCGGCCAGTTCCGCCGGCATGAAGACGTAGTACCAGTCCGGGCTTTCGAAATAGAGAAGGTATCCGGAAAGGGCACCCAGCCCCATGCACAGAAACCCGAGCAGGATGAAAGGCCAGGAGCGGCGCATGGCCCGGGGCGCGCTGTAGGTGAAGAACTTCCGAAAGAGGCCGCCAAGTCGTTCCTGTGGCGCATAGACGCACAGATAGGCGCGGGCGGTCAAAGCTTCCAGGTAGCCGAGCAATGCCCTGTCGAGCGAGATTTCGCGTGCAATTGCGAGCGATGTCGTCGCCTGCCGGTAGAGGGACGCCAGATCCCGGGCCTCTGCGAAATCCATGTGCTGCACGCCGCGGCTTTCCGCGGACAGGACAAGCTTTTCAAGCCGCTGCCAGTCAGCCTCCCGTTCCTTGCGAAAGCGCGCCGAGCGCATGAGATCCTGATCCTGCATCAAATCATCTCCCGCGCCTTGATTTCCAGGTAGGTCGAAATCAGGCGGGCCGTGACCGCGTTCGGCTTGGCGTCAACGATCGTCACTCCCATGCGGGCGAGCCTTTCCAGCACGAGCCTGCGCTCGTTCATGGACTGATTAGCCGCAACGAGGGTCGCCGCGCCATCGAGGCTGTCCGGTGCGGTTTCAACCAGGGTTTCCATGTCGGGATCGCGAATGGCGACAAAGATCAGGAGATGGCGCTTTGCAAGGATGCCGATATTCTCGATCAGGAGTTCTGCAGAAGTCGTGTCGATGAAGTCGGTGAAGACAATGATCAGGCTGCGTTTGGGTGTGCGCGCGTTCAGTTCGGTGAGCGCGAGCGTGTGGTTGGTCTCGCGGCTGACATAGGAAAGTTCCGCGGTCCAGTTGCGCAACCGGGCAAAGGCACTGCGCCCGGGAGCCGGGGCGGCGAAGGTCCGCGGGCGGACATCGTAGGAATAATATCCGACGAGATCGCCGCCGACTGCGGCGGCCCAGGCCGTTGCGAGACCCGCCGTGACAGCGTGGTCGATCTTCGGCAGGCCGGCGATTTCCTCACGCATGAGATAGCCGTTGTCGAGCGCGATGATCACGTGGTGGTTCCGTTCCGCGCGCAATTCCTTGGCGACCAGCGAGCGGCGCTTGGCCGAGCGTTTCCAGTCGATCGATTTGATGTCCATGCCGGGCACGAAATCGCGCAGCTGGTGGAATTCGGACCCCTCGCCGAGGGCGCGGTTTTCCTTGACGCCGTAAAGGGTCGACATGACCGTCGTCGTGATTTCTCCGGATTGCACCTGCCGGATGTTGGGCACGACCCGAAGTTCTGCTCCCAGATCGAGCTTCGGGACGAACTCGAGCAGCCCCAGCTTCGACACCCAGAACAGCCAGAGATATTCCAGCTGCCAGATACCCCGCCGCACCGCACGAACCTTGATGTCCGCGTGGCCGGTGCCGTCTGCACCGGGCAGAAAGGCGATTTCGTGCTCACCGCCCAGGCCTTCCGGCCATTCCAGTTTTGCGCTCAGGTTCCGGGGGGGCCGGTCAAGTGCAAGCCGGAGGCGGACTGTCTCACCGACGAAGATTTCCGGGGGTGCCTCGAAGGTCAGGTTTTTCGGACGCTGCAGTGATGACGCCATGTCGAAGGCGACCAGCAGCCCGAGAAGCAACCAGGGAAGAAGGGCAAGATCGCGCAGCGCCGTGCTCGCGACGATCATGATCAAGGAGACCAGAAGCGTCACGCCGGCAAGTGCGAGCAATCTTTTTGACGGACGGATCAGCGCGGTGCCTCTATCTGGTTGAGAATGTTGTCAAGAACCTGATCGGCGCTGCGCCCTTCGATTTCGGCGGCGGGACCAAGAACGATCCTGTGGCGAAGCGACGGCACGAACAGGCGTTTGACGTCGTCGGGGATGGCAAAATCGCGACCGTTGAGCGCCGCGGTCGCCCGCGTCGCGCTGACCAGTGCGTCGGCAGCGCGGGTCGAGGCGCCAAAGGCGATTTCGGAATTCTGGCGTGTCGCCCTGACCAGGCGCAGAATGTAGGCGAGAATGTCGTCTTTCAGAATGATGCCGTCAACCAGCTTGCGGGTTTCCGCGAGCGCGGCCGCGTCCAGAACCTTCGACAGCGCCGCCGTTTCCAGTCCCGATTCCAGCGGCTGTGCCGCATGCTGGCGCAGGATTGCCATTTCCGTTGCCTCGGGCGGGAAATCGATCATGAGCTTGAACAGGAACCTGTCCAGCTGGGCCTCGGGCAGAGGGTAGGTGCCCTGCTGTTCGATCGGATTCTGTGTCGCGACCACGATGAATTCGCTGCCGAGGGAATGGTCGGTGCCGTCGATCGAGACCGTGCGCTCGTTCATGGCCTGCAGCAGGGCGGCCTGGGTCTTGGGCGGCGCGCGGTTGATTTCGTCGGCAAGCAGCACCTGGGAAAAAACGGGTCCCTTGGTCAGGTTGAATTCATTCGTCCTGAAATCGAAGATCGAGGTGCCGAGAACATCACCCGGCATGAGATCCGGGGTGAACTGGATGCGGCCGAAATCGAGGTCGAGCGCGGCGGAAAAGCTGCGCGCCAGAAGTGTTTTTGCCGTTCCCGGAGGTCCTTCAAGCAGGACATGACCCCGTGCAAACAGGGCGACCAGCAGGAGGTCGATGATTTCGTCCTGGCCGAGGACGGCTTTTCCGATCTCGGCTCTCAGGGCATCCGTGCGTTGGCGTAGGACCTCAAGCGTCATGGGTGATTTGCTCCAAAACCTGTTCGAACTCGTCTATGAGGTGAATTGCGTCGGCGGCGTGTATGCGCGCGGGCAGTCGTCTGATCTCGGCAAGAACCGACCGGAGCCGGGCTGCGTCCTCCGGATGCCGGCGGTCCGCGAATTTCAGGAATTCATCCTCACTCGCATAGTGGCGGGCATGTGAAGGTCCGAAGAGCGAAGCCGCCACCGCCGAGATCCGGGCGGCCGCATATTCGTGAACGAGCGCCCCGTCCTGTCCGGAAAGACGCATCAGCCGGGCCCGCGCCTCGATGGCGAGCGCCTTGCCCGAGCCCGCTGTGGCGCGCTCGCGCAGGACCGGCCCGTACCGGAGTGCGGCGGACCACAGGAACAGCGCGAGCAGGGCACCCGCGCCAAGCCACAGAATGAGAAACGGCGGACCGAAGAAACGGCTGAGGTCGGCCCATGTGCGTTCGCGAACCGGTTCCTGAAACGGATCGCGCAACCAGGATATCCGGCTATAGTCGATCACGATGTTGCCCTCGCCGGTCTGTGACGACAGGAAGTCCGCCGCGATTTGCGCGTTGTCGCCAAGACGAAGACCGTGGTTGTTCAAAAGATCCGGGTCGGAGAGGACAAGCACGCGATCGCGTGCGCCGTCTTCCTCAAGCGAAGCGTCGGCTGGCAGCGGGCAACTGCCCAATATCATCGCATCGGACGTCCCTATGATCGGATCGCAGCCCTCCTTGCGGAACATCTGCGCGGCATAGAGCCTGGCCCCGAGCGTGGCACCATCCGTGGTGCGATAGCTGAATTCGGTAAAAGGCGTTCGTCCGTAAACAAGGTCCGCTGTACCCCCGCCCGTGATTTCCTCAAGCGTGTCCCTGATCTTGCCGGGTTCGATCAGCAGCACCGGGTGCGCGATCCCCGTGAGACGCATGCCGCTGCGCCACTTCGGCAGAACGACAAGCGTTGGAACCGTTTGCGCCTTGGTGAGGATCGCCTCGGTCGCGAAGTCATATTCGTCCGACTGAAGCAGATATTCCTCCTTGGACGCAGGAGGTGTGCGTGCGGCGTCCAGCGCGGTGTCATAGACGGGCAGGATCAGGAGATCGACCGTTGTCTGGTCGATCGGCCAGCCACCTGAAAAATTGTAGGAGGTGACGTCATTGGAGGTCAGCCAGACCTGAAGGCCGTCCAGACCTGAAGGCGAGCTGCGCAAGGTCTGCTGGCGCTGCGACATGACATACCAGAACGCCAGCGCCGCGACGACGAGGACGGCCGCAATCACCAGGACCTCTATGCGCGGACCGCCCGACCGGGGTGCTGTTGAGGTATCGCTCATGCCGCTCCGGCTCCAAGCAGTTGCTGGCAGGACGAGACATGGTTCCGGAACTCGTCCTCCGAAACGTCCCGGCCGCCAAACTGAACACGCTCGCTGTTCAGGACAAGCGCGCGCAGAAGAGATTGCTGGGCGTCCGCGAGAGGAATGTTGCGCATTGTATCGCGCGCTGTCCAGCTGCGCTGCATGAGCACTCCGTTGGTCGTCGCCAGAGTGGCCAGAACCTTCTGCGTGAGCAAGACCAGCGCCTGGCGCCTGTCCGCGATCCCCAGAATATCGTTGAACGATCCGAGTTTTTCCGCCCAGGCCGGCGTGTTCTGAGGGCCGGCCGCCCGGCGGCTTTCGGGGTTGTCTGCGTCCCTTTGCAGCGTGATCGCGATGTTTCCGCCGAAGCGGAGCACAAGATAGATGATGCCTGCCAGGATGAGTCCGGCAATCAGCATGAAGGTCCAGCGCGCACCAGGCAACGGGACGTTTTCCGATCCGGAGCGTGCCGTCGGCTGCAGGGGCTGCTGTTCCGTTTCAAGCTTGGGCGCCGGGGCCGTGGGATCATAGTAGGCGACGTCCGGATCTATGCCCCGCAGGCGGATCGACCGCAGATATTCCTCGCCCGAGTCCCCGATTTCCAGCGGTTCACGAACCGGTTCCTGCGCGTTGACCGCGATCAGGGGGGCCGTCAGGGCGAGTATCAGGAAGGTCAAAAACAAGCGCCGCATGGCAGTTTTGATAGCGGGAACGGGTTAACGTGGCAATAATCCGGTGCCAACGGCAAAGTCCGATCTCTGGTTGTATTGACATTGTCAATCCGCACAGGGCCCTTCGTTCCGTGCCGGGGGCGGGAAACAGCGTCAAAAAATCGTCGGGTCAAGCTCTGGAAATTTTTGTATACGTTTGTATATAAAGTCTGATCCGTTCGACGGGGCTCCTGCCTTCACGGCCGATCACTTGTTGCCCCGCTTGCGGGACAATCGTGCGCTAACGCTGGTGATCGGCGCCAAAGTTTTGTATAGGGGCAGCGAGGCGGCGCGCATTCGACGGCATAGCCCGTCGGTCCAACGGAAACGGGCAATTTCGGCTCCAACCGGGGAGCCGCCGGAGATCATGACAGGCAGCGGGTCAGACGCGAACCTGCTGCTGCGGACAGTGAAGGAGAGCACGTGCCGTGACCCAGTCCCTTGACAGTTTCAAATGCAAAAAGACTCTTCAGGTCGGTGACAAGACCTACACCTATTTCTCCATTCCCGAAGCGGAGAAAAACGGTCTCGAAGGTGTCTCCAAGCTGCCGTTTTCCCTGAAAGTCGTTCTTGAGAACCTGCTGCGCTTCGAAGACGGACGCTCCGTCACCAGGGAAGACATCGTCGCCTGTGCCGAGTGGCTGAAGGAGAAAAAATCCTCGCACGAGATTTCCTACCGGCCTGCGCGCGTGCTGATGCAGGACTTTACCGGTGTTCCCGCGGTCGTCGATCTTGCGGCCATGCGCGATGCCGCGGTGAAGCTCGGCGGCGACCCGGAAAAGGTCAATCCCCTGGTTCCGGTCGACCTGGTCATCGACCACTCGGTGATGGTTGACTATTTCGGCACCAAGGACGCGTTCAAGCTGAATGTGGAACTGGAATACGAGCGCAACCAGGAGCGCTACGAATTCCTTCGCTGGGGCCAGTCCGCATTCGACAATTTCCGTGCCGTGCCTCCCGGAACCGGCATCTGTCACCAGGTGAACCTGGAATATCTTGCGCAGACGGTGTGGACCAAGGAAGAAGACGGCGAAACGGTCGCCTACCCGGATACGCTTGTCGGCACCGACAGCCACACGACGATGGTCAACGGTCTGGCGGTTCTGGGCTGGGGCGTCGGCGGCATCGAGGCGGAGGCCGGCATGCTCGGCCAGCCGATATCCATGCTGATCCCGGAAGTCATCGGCTTCAAGCTGACCGGCAAGCTGAACGAGGGCATCACCGCAACCGACCTTGTGCTAAGGGTCGTCGAGATGCTGCGCCAGAAGGGCGTTGTCGGCAAGTTCGTGGAATTCTACGGTCCCGGCCTCGACAACCTGTCGCTGGAAGATGCGGCGACGATCGCCAACATGGCCCCGGAATACGGTGCGACCTGCGGCTTCTTCCCGGTCGACAACGAAACGCTGAAGTATCTTGAGGCGACCGGCCGCGACAAGGACCGGGTCGCGCTTGTCGAGGCCTATTCCAGGGCACAGGGCATGTTCCGCGCCGGCGGCGAAGAGCCGGAATTCACCGACACGCTGGAACTCGATATCACCACGGTCGTTCCGGCTGTCTCCGGGCCCAAGCGCCCGCAGGACCGCATCAACCTGTCCGATGCCGCCAGCGGGTTCGCGAAGACCATGGCGGAGGAATTCAAGAAGGCGGACGAACTTTCCAAGCGGGTCGCGGTCGAAGGCAAGGACCACGATCTCGGCAATGGCGACGTCGTGATCGCCGCGATCACGTCCTGCACCAACACGTCCAATCCGTCGGTTCTGATCGGGGCAGGCCTCGTCGCCCGAAACGCGCTGAAAAAGGGCCTCGACGTCAAGCCGTGGGTGAAGACCTCGCTGGCGCCGGGCTCGCAGGTGGTGACGGACTACCTGGAAAAGGCCGGTCTTCAGGAGGATCTGGATGCACTCGGCTTTGACCTTGCCGGTTACGGCTGCACCACCTGTATCGGCAATTCCGGCCCGCTCGACCCGGCCATTTCGGCTGCGATCAACGACAACGACCTGATCGCCTGCTCGGTTCTGTCCGGCAACCGCAATTTCGAGGGCCGGGTGAACCCGGATGTGCGCGCCAACTACCTGGCATCGCCGCCACTGGTCGTCGCCTACGCGATCGCCGGGAACCTCAACGTCAACATTACCGAGGATCCGCTCGGCAATGACCAGGACGGTAACCCGGTCTACCTCAGGGACATCTGGCCGAGCACGGAAGAGATCACCGATCTCATCCGCGCCTCCATCACGGAAGAGATGTTCCGCGGGCGCTACGGCGACGTCTTCAAGGGCGATGCACACTGGCAGAACATCAAGGTGGAAGGCGGGCTGACCTATACCTGGCCGGTCTCCTCGACCTACGTCCAGAACCCGCCCTACTTCGAAGGCATGACCATGGAGCCGCAGCCGCTCGAGGATATCGAGAATGCCGCGGTCATGGGCCTGTTCCTGGATTCCATCACCACCGACCACATCTCTCCGGCCGGTGCCATCAAGGCTGACAGCCCGGCAGGCCAGTATCTTTCCGAGCACCAGGTGGCCCGCAAGGACTTCAACTCCTACGGCTCGCGCCGGGGCAACCACCAGGTCATGATGCGCGGCACCTTCGCCAATATCCGCATCAAGAACCAGATGGTTCCCGGCGTCGAAGGCGGCGTCACGATGAAGGACGGCAAGAAGGAATGGATCTACGACGCCTGCATGGAATACAAGGAAGCCGGTACGCCGCTGGTGATCTTCGCAGGCAAGGAATACGGCACGGGCTCCTCGCGCGACTGGGCGGCCAAGGGCACCAAGCTGCTCGGCGTGCGCGCCGTGATCACCCAGTCCTTCGAGCGCATTCACCGCTCCAACCTTGTCGGCATGGGTGTCATTCCGCTGACCTTCAAGGAAGGTGAGAGCTGGCAGTCCCACGGCATCAAGGGCACCGAGCGTGTCACCATCCGGGGCATTGCCGACATCAAGCCGCGGCAGATGATGGACGTGGAGGTCACCTACGAGGACGGCACCACCAAGACCATCGAATGCCTGTGCCGCGTCGATACCGAGGACGAGCTGGAATACATCAAGGCCGGCGGCATCCTGCACTATGTGCTGCGGAACCTGGTCAACAGCTGATCCCTGTTGAAGCCGGATTGAACTTTGAGCGGGCCCTTCGGGGCCCGTTTTCGTTATTGACCAGGAAACTTGGCGCGTTCGTTATCTTTCTCACTATTCAATTTACCCGGGCTTAATGTCTGAAAGTAAATATGAGGTGTGAGAATGATAATATTTGGACGTTGCAATGCCCGAGGATATTTATAGCGAAGCAGGATTGGTATTTATTGCAGGGTTAACTTTACTATTAATGATTTTTATTATCGGATTTTGGCTGTTTTTATCTAAAATTGTCGGATTCCTGCCCAGGGGCCCCAAACTGAGAACGGTCTCGCCGGCCTTCACGGTCGAGCCGGACCGCATCCACGATATCCTCGAGCAATCCAGCAACCGTGCGGCACGGCGCATCAGGCGCCCCGTGCCGGAACCGGCGGCGCGCGCAAGCACCGTGAATGCCGCCGACAGCGCGCGGCTGGCATTCGACGGCAGCGCCGCACCTCACGTTTCCCATCCGGACAGATCAACCCGGGTGGCGGCTGAAATACTGGAAACGGTTTCGGTGGTGCAGCGCAGGCAGGTGCCGATCCGTTCCGACGAAACACCGCGATCATGGTTCGGCGGGCTTCCGATGATGCCCGACAACGTACCCTGGCCGAAGTCGATCTCGCTCGCGCACCCGCGGCGCGGTGAAATCCCGCTTCATTTCCTGGCGCAGATCTGTTGTGCGGAGCTGCCGGAGGAAGTCTGGGGCGGGCTGGGGCCGCGCGACGGCTGGCTCCTCTTTTTCATTGATCCGAATACCCGCGATCTGGACGGACGGACCGAAGGCTGCCAGGTGATCCACACACGCGCGCTCGGGTCCGAGCGCATGGCACCGGCGGAATTGGGTCCGGTCCGAGACGGAAGCCACGCCGCGCCGCATGACGGGTATCTCGAGGGCGCAGGTGACGTCCCGAACACCTGGCGCCGCTGGCCGGTCGACTTCGTGACCGTGCCGAACAGGGTCGTGCGCGACGGCGAGGTCTTGCGGGTCACGCCCGACCGGTTCGCGCATGTGCTTTATGCAGGCAAGGAGGTCTCCGATGCCGAGCGTCCGCCGGTGCCGGAGCCGTTCACCGTGCGGATGGCGCTTGCCGTCCTGACCTCCATCGAGACCCGCCTCGCCAAGCAGCCCCTCAAGCCCGATCTGCCGCAAACGGTTCTGGAGGCGCTGGAAGACCCGGAGATCACGCGCGCGCTCAGGCCGGATGTCTCCGCCCTGCAACACGAGATCAGGGAGTTGGGCCAATCCCTGAGTGCTGCTGCGGAAACGGAAGGCGCACAGCAGGAAACGGACCTTGAACGCCTTTGGCAGATGGAGGAACGGCTGGAACGCGACGAACGACTGGCCGCCGTGCTTGACCGGTTCCCGTCGCCGGTGTCGCTTCGGAACTACCGGCAGGAAACCATCCGCGCCAACGAGAGCTGGCGGGAGGATGCCTTGCGCGACCTGCGTGACATCATCAACCAGCTTCGCTCCGACGAGCCGGACAGGGCGCTTTCAAACGGGGAATGGGCCGATATTGCCGTTCATCTTGACCAGACCCGGACCAGCTATTTCGAGTTCCGGAATGCCGAGGGAAGCGAACAGGGCGTCGAGGCGCTCGAACAGGATGTCTCGCTTTCCGGCCTCTACAATCCGGCCTATGTGCGGCTTTGGGAATACGTCGCGGATTACTATGCCGATCCCGAACACCGGCCTTTGATCCCGGCGGACGTTCTCGGCCGGTTCGAGCCCTTCTGGCGCCGGTTGAACGACAACCGGCCGCACCGGACGGGCGGGGCCTTCGATGGCATTCAGTCCGAGCCGAAAGGCGGTCCGACGTCGCGCGTCCTGCTCCTGCATCTGGCGAGCGACGATGCCATGCACTGGGCGTGGGGTGACGCCGGGATTGTCTATTTCACGATTTCGACGCAAGATCTGGAAGACGGACGGTTCGAGAACGCGACGGCCACTCTGGAGTGTTACTGAGTTCGTGTGCCCGTCCGCAGTCTGTCAGATCGGGGTTGAACAATGTCCCAAGCACGGCCGCCCAAAATTTCACACATCGCCCCGGTCCTCCGGGTCAGCGATCTCGGCCAATCGCTCGCCTATTACCGGGACAGCCTGAAATTCGCCGTCGCGTTCGAATGGGCGGACGGCGAGGGCGAACCGGTGCGTTACGCGGTACTCGAATACGGAGAGGCCGGTGTTCACCTGACGCAGAGCGACCGGCCCGGCGGCACAACCGCATACTGCTTCGTCGATGGCATCGATGCGTATCATGCCCTGGCCAAGGCGGGGGGCGCCAACATCACCGAAGACATCAAGGACCAGCCCTGGCGGATGCGCGAGTTTGAAACGCGCGATCCGGACGGGAACGTGCTCCTTTTCGGCGAACATCTCGATCGTGTCGAGATGCGCGAAAAACCGGGGCACCGGCACCTGTGGGACAGTTTCTGGTATCACGGGATCTTTCATCCGCATGATCATGACGCTCGCAAGGACAAGGCGGAGAGCTGACGCAGCGAAGTTGGCTGCCTCACCAAATACACCCACTGCTGTCCGGTTTAACTCGGAAAATGCTCCAGCGAGGCGATCCCCAGTCTATATGCTTGTCATTCCGGCTGAAGCGTAGCGGAAAGCCGAAACCCAGTAACCACCTGATTTTATTAAATTTTTCAATCTCCGGCCACAACGGGTACTGGATCCCGGTCTTGCCGCTTTAACGGCAAACCGGGACGACAAGTCTCGGGAAGTTCCGTATCCTGATTTGGCACTGCACGGAAACAAGCCGCTTTCTCAACCACGAAAGTTCGACAGTTCTTTCTAGGGGCCGTGCGCTAATCCGGACAGCAATGAAAAACATCCATATGTGACGTGGCCGCTTGTCGCCGAGCCCAAAGATTGGCTAACCTCACGTCCGTTGTCGTGGAGACCTGTCAAAAACAGGAGCCAGTATATGTGGGATTTTGATTTTTCCCGCGCCGTCGGATTGATGGTGCGGACGTTTCCTTATCTGATTTTCAGAGTGATTGTTTACGGCGGCATTGCCGTTGCCTATGTCGTCGTTACCGGGTTTGGCGCGGGCGTCGGCTACGGTCTTGGCTGGTTCGGCGGTCCCGATTCGCAGGCCGGGTTCGCTTTCTGGGGCGGCCTGGTCGGGTTCGGTCTGACGGCGACCGTGATCTATCTCCTGCGCGAATATCTCCTCTACACGGTGAAGGCGGGGCACATTGCGGTTCTGGTCGAACTGATGGACGGCAAGGATCTTCCCGACGGGCAGGGCCAGGTCGCCTATGGCGCGAGCGTGGTCAAGGAACGGTTCGTCCAGTCGAGCGCGCTTTTCGGGCTCGACCAGCTCGTGAAAGGCGTGATCCGTGCGATCAGCGGTGTTGTTGAAGGCATCGCCTCGGTGCTGCCGATCCCGGGGCTGAACGGTCTTGTGTCGCTGTTCAGGGCCTTCATGAAGGTGGCCGTCGGCTTCGTCGACGAAGTCATTCTCGCCCATGCCATTCGCACCCGCTCCGACAATGCCTGGGCCTCGGCGCGCGAAGCGCTGGTTCTCTATGGGCAGAACTACCAGCCGATGTTGAAGAACGCCGCCTTCATTGCCCTCTTCACCTATATCATCGCCATTTTGGTGTTCCTGTTCATGCTCGCGCCGGCCGCCGGGCTGGTCTACCTGATGCCTGGATCGTGGAGCGCGGGCGGTCTCGTCTTTGCGATTATCTTCGCCTGGGCGGTGAAGGCCGCCGTTCTGGAGCCGCTTGCCATCACGCTGATGATGCAGGTGTTCTTCAAGGTGACGGACGGCCAGACCCCGAACCCGGAATGGGACGCGAAGCTGTCGCAAATGTCCGACAAGTTCGTCGAAATCAAGGACAAGGCCTTTGAAGGGGGGCAGCCGGGTGGCACCACCGCTCCCGCCGAGTGAGGTGAGCGCAGACTAGGAAGCCCGGCAAGGATCACGTTTCAGATACGATATTTTTCAGGGGGTACTGATGACCATTTTAAAGACGCCGGCCGGCATTGCCGCCATGATCCTTGCCGGGCTTGCGCAGCCTGCTCTCGCCGATGACTGCAGTGCCCGGTTTACCGAGGTCTACATGCAGCTCGACCAGGGCGTTCCGACGAAAACGGTCGCGACAACCCAGTTCAAGGGCGCGCCGGCCACGGTCAATGACTTTCTCTATCTCAGCCAGGACCATCACATGACCGTACCGACCAATCCGGCCGGTCCGTGGGTGCTGACCTATCAGAACGTCATGTACCAGTCGGCGGACGCGGGCAAGACATGGGCCAAGGTGCGCGACCTCGACAGCGCCCAGAACGCGGAAGGTGCAATCGCGGCAAAAAAGACCAATGCGGAAACCATCCGCAATGCCGCGTGCGGCGAGGAGACCATCGACGGCGTCGTTCTGGAAAAGGTTGCCGCCGACCTGACGGTCAGCCAGGGCATGGTCACGGAAAACCGGTATACCTACTGGCTTTCGCGCGATGACGGCTTCATCGTCAAGGCGCTCTACGAGACCAAAGCACCCAATTTCGAAATGGTGACGACCCAGACGGTCGAGCCGGCACCGGAGCTTTCCCTGCCAACGCCGCAGTAAACCTGCGACTGACCCTAGCCGCGTCCGCGATAAGGGGCGACGCCCTGCTCGGGGATCCAGACGCCGTCGGGTGCCGGGCCGGTCTGGTAGAAGACGTCGATCGGGATGCCGCCGCGCGGGTACCAGTAGCCGCCGATCCTGAGCCACTCCGGGTCCAGCAGGTCGACCAGCCGTTTGCCGATCGACACCGTGCAGTCCTCGTGAAACGCGCCGTGATTGCGGAATGATCCGAGGAACAGTTTCAGGGACTTGCTCTCCACCAGGAAGTCCCGCGGAACGTAGTCGATGACGAGATGGGCAAAGTCGGGGGCGCCCGTGATCGGACACAGCGAGGTGAATTCCGGGGCAACGAAGCGGACCATGTATTTTGTTCCCGCCTGCGGGTTCGGCACCTTTTCCAGGACGGCTTTTTCCGGATCGTCGGGTAGGTCCGTCGCCGCTCCAAGCTGTGTCAGGTTTTCATAAATGCTCTTGTCGGACATGGTTGTCTCCTCGTCGCCCTTCCTCCGCTTGAGGGTCCGGAGGGCGGGCGTTCAGTTCCTGGTCAGACGCCTCTCAGGTTGCCCCAGACCAGCGTGTGCAGTTGCGGCAGAACGGTTGCCGAATAGAGCCGGTCCGACGTGACCTTGCCAACCAGCCAGCGCATGCGGTCCATGATGCCGTTCATGTCGATGAAGCCGTCGGTCTCGCCCGGATGCGGCGGTGTGTGGTTGCCCGGCTGCAGGTAAAGCGGTTGTCCGGGGTAGCGGCTGGCGACCTCGCGGGCATAGGCATAGTCGGCATCGTCGAAAACGACCACCTTCATTGCCACCCGGGTTGCCGGTCCCGCCGCCTCCACGCATTCCGCGAGCCTTTGCCAGTCCGTTTCCATTCCGCTGGAAGGCGGTTTCGGGCTGAGGGTCAGCAGATCGAGGTCCTCGAACCAGTCCCTTGCGATGCTGCCCTGGGTTTCCAGTGCAAAACGGTAGCCGTCCTCCTGGCCCAGACGGATGAGCGGGCCAAGCGGCTGAATGGCCGGATTGCCGCCGGAGAGCGAGACCATCAGCGGGTGCCCGCCGGACAGAATGTCCACCTGCATCAGGATTGAGGCCGGTGTCATCGGCTGCCAGTCATCCCGGTAGGTGCCGTCGACCGCATGCAGCGTATCGCACCAGGAACAGCGGTAGTCGCAGCCGCCGGTGCGCACGAAAACGGTCGGCTTACCGATCAGGGCGCCTTCTCCCTGGATGGTCGGGCCGAAGATCTCGTTGACGCGTATGGTTGCGGCGGTCATGGACGCTGCTCCACCGGAACCGCGACAAGCGGACGGTACTCTGCGCAGGTCTTCGGCGTTTCCCTGACGCGCACGGCCGCCGTTTCCGGCCAGGCATTTCTGCACCAGTCAAAAAGGTGCCGCGCCAGGCGTTCCGCGGTCACGCAGTCATCGCCGAGGACGTCATTGAGATGGCGGTGATCAAGCCTTTCGTCGATATAGGTCTTCAGCGACTTGAGTTCGTTGTAGTCGCGGACGAAGCCGATCGCGTTCAGCTCTTCGGAGGCCAGTTCCACTTCCACGACGTAGTTGTGACCGTGGAACCTGGCACAGGGATGGTCCTCCGGCAGGCCGTGCAACTGGTGGGAGGCGGAGAAGTGGAATTCCTTCGTGATCCTATACATTGCAGGCCACCTTCCAGAAGTCCGCGTCCGCGTAGTCCGTCGGATCGATGCCGCCTGCCAGATGAAAGGCTTCCCGGCGCTCCACGCAGGTGCCGCAGCGCCCGCAGTGTTTTTCGCCGCCCTTGTAGCAGGACCAGGTCTTACGGTAATCGATGCCGAGCCGCAGGCCCTCGGCGGCGATATCCGACTTGCTGATGCTGACATAGGGCGTGAACAGGCTGATTTCGGCGTACCCGTCCAGTGCGTAGCGCTGCATGGTCTCGAAGCTGGACGTGAAGGCCGGGCGGCAGTCCGGATAAATGAAGTGGTCACCGCCATGGACGGCCGTTGCCACGGTATCGGCGCCGCGCGAGGCCGCGATGCCATAGGCGATGGCAAGCATGATCGCGTTGCGGTTTGGCACAACGGTGATCTTCATGGTGTCTTCGGCATAGTGTCCATCGGGAACATCGACATCGTCGGTCAGGGCCGAGCCGGTAAGCTGGCGGCCGATGTTGGAGATGTCCATCAGGACATGTTCGGTGTCGAGCTCTTCGGCGCACAGACCGGCAAACTCGAGTTCCTTCCGGTGGCGCTGGCCGTAGTCGAAGGAGATGAGGCCGGCAAGCTCATGATCCTGCGCGATCCTGTGCGCAAGGGTGACGGAATCCATTCCGCCGGAACAGATGACAAGTGTTTTCAACGATGTGGTCCCTTGTTTTCGCTGGCACCGGGTAGGCTGCGACCGGTGGCCTGCTTGCGGCAGGCGGCGCGCCTTTTAACAGGTTCTGACGAAAAGGGAAGGGGGAGCTGCTCAATCCGGGTTCTTGACATTTCTCTGCGAGTGTATAGAAACAGTTTCACTGCAATCGTAGAGAAATAATCGAATGGCGCGCCCAAAGAGCTACATCAGAGAAGACGTCGTTGAACGCGTCGTTCTTGCATTCTGGCAGCATGGCTACCAGGCCCTCGGCCTCAGGGAGATGGAACGCCTGACCGGCCTCAACCAGTTCGCGATCCGGACCGAGTTCGGCGGCAAGGAGGGGCTCTATCTGGAAGCGCTGGAATTCTATAGCGAAAAGGCCATCGACCACGCCATGAAGCCGATGAAAGACGGCGGCATTCAGGACATTGTCGATTTCCTGGAAGCGCTTGTGACCGATGGGTCGATGACGTCTAGCAGGCATGGCTGTCTCGTGGTGAATACCGGCATTGAAAATGCCAGGGTCGGGAGTCCGCGGCTTGAAAAAGCCGTCCGGCACTACTGGCAGGCGCTTGAAGCCTGTTTCAGGACCTGTCTTGAAAACGCGGCCGCCGAAACGCGGATCGATCCGTCGACGGACTGTCCTTCAATGGCGAAGGGACTGGTGTCCGGGGTCATGGGCGTTCATGTCCAGAACCGTCTGGACGGGTCCAACCGGGGCGGACGCTTTCTGGTTGGCGTTCTGTGCGATCAATTGCGGGCCCTGGAGCGGAGCGCATGACGAAAAAGCCTCCAATCCCGGAAGATATCATAGGTGCTCCCGGTCTCCGGACCATCCGGCGCGGCAACCTCAGATGCGTGATCACGGATCTGCGGGAGGACGGCGTCTGTCTATACAGCCCGGTACAAAAGACGAGTGCGGCGCTCGCAGAGACGCATGACGTCCGTTTCCTGTTCGCTCCCAATCACTATCACAACAAGGGCATTGCGGAGCACGCCGCGGCCTTCGAAGCCGCCGGCCTCGTCGCCTCCGATGCGGCCAGGCCCAGGCTCGCCAAGTTGACCGGATACCGTTTCGGGGATCTTGCAGATCTGCGAAAGGCGCTTCCGGACAGCGTGTCGCTTGTGGAACCCGAGGGGCTCAAGACCGGTGAGGTCTGGATGATCGTTCGCGCGGAAGACGAGCTTGTCTGGGTCGTCACCGATGCCTTTTGCGGTCTTCAGCAGAAGGGCGATGAACGCGCGCGTGCCGGTTTTCTGAAGACGTTTCCGACCTACGGGCTTGAGGACAAACAGCGATTTTCGGACTGGGTGCGACAGCGGTTGTCAGAAGACGCGCCGACCATGATCGTGCCGTGTCACGGAGAGATCGTGAGAGACGAGTCATTGGGCGCGGAAATCAACGCACTACTCAGAACTCTTTAGGCCGCTTGACATCGGTTGTGCCAAACTGTCAGCGGACGGGACACGGCGCGGCTGGACGGATCAGTCTGCGAGACCGAATTTTTCCGCAAATGCGTTCATGACAGGCTGACAATCGGATGAAACCCTGTCCGCATTCTCTTTCAAGCAGGAGAGAACACGCCCTCCGCCAAATTCGACGCCGGAACAGTTGGCCTCGATATCGGCGGCGCAAATGGCAATGGCCTCGCTGGCATTGGCGAACATGAAGTCCAGCGCGTCGGCAAGGTCGACAATGGAGTTGGCGCAGGCGTCGCTGATCTTGTCCTCATGGGCATACATGCAGGACAGCATCCGGCCGTGGCCGGGCGTCACCTGGTCGCAATAGGTGGTGATTTCCGTTTCGCATGCTTCGAGGACACCCTGGACAGGGCCCTGGGCCGTCGCTGCCGTGCTGAAGGCAGCGAATCCGAAAGCGATGCAGATGCTGAGAATTCTGGAGGAAAGTGTCATGATGATCTCCGGAAAATCAAGGATTAACAACGACATATACAGTGACGCCATTTTCCACGACAGGGCGATAGTAGACACCGCCGCAGTTGAAGTAGGCGTTGTAAGGGCTGCATCCAGCGACGGAGGTCCGGCGATTAACGCGGCGGGTTGTTCGCCTTGAGGTGCGCCGCGCTGTGTTGCGTGCTGCGTTCTGTGCCTTCGCGGTTCCGACGCCTGCAATGATCGGCAGTCCGGAAGAAACGCCCGAAAAATCGATCGGACTGGAATAGGCAAGCGCGAATACGATCGCAGCAGCCGATACAAGTTTCAGTCGCCTCACGTGAATATCCTCCTGCAAATGGAATCAGCTGACAGCCGCGATGCTGCCTGACACCCTATCCATGATAGCTTGTGGAGCGGGGCTCTAACGAGTTGGGTGACTTCCTGATGGCAGGATTGCCTACGTCACTCAATTACGCCCAGATCGCCATGCGCAATCCGTGTCCGTCCCGCCGGAACGGGTCGGGAAACGGTTTCGCGTTGCCCCCGAGGCAGCGCTCGGCGATCAGGCTGTTGGCGGCCGCGTCGAGGAGATCGTCCCGGCCGCAGCCTCTCGGAGGTTTCTGATCGAGAAAGGCGGCGGGCAGCCCCTTCGAGGCGAGGAGATCCCGGCGCTGGTCGAGGCCGGCGGGGTTAGCGCGGCTCTTGACCTTTTTCGGCAGGCTCATTTCCCGCTCGCCGTTCAGCCGCCAGAATGCGAGTTCCGGATGCACCTCGAAGACACGGTCTTCCAGCTCCGGCGTCATCAGGACGTCGATTTCCCTGATTTTCGGGAAGAGATAGAAGCACTGCTTGGACACCTTCCGGGGCGGTTCCGATGTCTTTTGGGCGGTTTGGCAAGCGTCCCGGTAGTCGGTCTCGTAGACGGCGGCGCGCGAAGGAACGGAGAAGACGGAGGATTGCCGCTCGCCCAGATGTCTGCGCGCGGCCTTCTCCGGGCCTCTGCCGGTCTGGTCAATCGTCTCCGGCAGCCCGATGGGCATGTCGACCGCGATGATCGTGAGAAAAGGATGGCATGCCAGAACACCGGCAAAGGACTGGAAAACCGCGAGACGCAGGCCGGCAGGATCACAGAGATTGCGCAACACGGCGACCCAGCCGGCTTTGCAGCCGTCAACGCCCGCAACCCAGGTACCGGCGCCGTCAGGCACGGCTTCTCGATTCCACCACGCGGCGGGATGTCACCAGAGCCATCGCGCGAACGACCGATTGCTGTTCCTCTGCAAAGAGCAGTTCGTCGGCCCCCTTCTTGACGCTTCTCGCGACCAGCTCGAAGACCGAGGCAGAAGCGCGTTTCAGGGCCTCCTCGTCGTCAAAACCGGCCAAAACGTTCGACAGGAACAGCCCCGCAATGAGATCTCCGGTGCCGTGGGGCGGATTGTCGATGGCGGCGTGTTCGGCTGCGACCGCGCCACGCGGACCTGCCAGCAGGTTGGCAATCGCATTGCGGCGGAGCGCTGGTGACGACGTGATCAGGACCCGCGCCGTACCGAGCGAACGTGCGGCCGAAAGGGCCTGGAGTTCGGCTCCGACCTCACGCTGCGTCAGCCAGCCGAGCTCGAAGGAATTGGGCGTCACGATATCCGCCAGCGGCACCAGTTCGTCCCGGATTGCCTCCGCCGTTGCCTTCGGGACGTAAAGCCCGCCACCGCCAGCGCTGTGATGGTCACCGATCACCGGATCGCACAGATAGAGCGCGTCCGGGTTGGCTTTCTTCACGGCCTTGACCAGCCCGGCGATCGGGGCCGCCTGTTCGGCATTGCCGAGATAACCTGTCATGACACCGCCGAGTTCGGCGAGTTTTGGTGAGGCGGCAAGATCACCGGCGAGTGCCGTGAAGTCATCTGCGGGGGCGACAATGCGCGTGCCCTTGCCGTGTCCCGGATGCCAGGGCAGCAGAACCGTCGGCAGGAACCAGGCGGCGTGTCCGATCCGCTCCAGCGCAAAAGTGAGGCCCCGGCCGCTGATGCCGCCGCGAACGACCTGGGACGTGATCACCAGAAGCGGCGCTTTGGGTGGTTCAGGCTGCATCATCTGGAATGCCCTTCGGCCGGATCAGGCTGCATCGGACGATGATTTCGCACCGGTGCCGTAGCGCTTCTCGATATAGTCCAGCACCATCTTTTTGAATTCGCCGGCTATGCCGTCACCGCGCAGCGTCGCCACCTTTTCGCCGTCCACGAAGACGGGGGCCGAGGGGGTTTCGCCGGTGCCGGGCAACGATATGCCGATATCGGCATGCTTGGATTCACCAGGACCGTTGACGATGCAGCCCATCACCGCGACACTCAGGCTTTCAACGCCCGGATACTCTTCGCGCCACGTGGGCATCGATTCGCGAATATGGTCCTGAATGTCGCTCGCCAGTTCCTGGAAAACAGTGGAGGTTGTGCGGCCGCATCCCGGGCAGGCCGCCACGACAGGCACGAACGCCCTGAACCCCATCACCTGCAGAAGCTCCTGGGCGACCTGAACCTCGCGCGTACGGTCGCCGCCCGGTTCAGGGGTCAGCGAGACGCGGATGGTGTCGCCGATGCCCTGCTGCAGCAAGATGCCCATGGAGGCAGACGACGAGACGATGCCCTTGGTGCCCATGCCGGCCTCGGTCAGGCCGAGATGAAGCGCATAGTCGCAGCGGCGCGCCAGATCGGCGTAAACCGCAATGAGGTCCTGTACCTGGCTGACCTTGGCAGACAGGATGATCTTGTCGCGGCCCATGCCGAGGCTTTCGGCCCGCTCCGCCGACAAAAGACCGGACTGGATGATCGCCTCCCGCATGACCGCGGCCGCGGACACCGGATTGGCGCTCCCGGCGTTCTCGTCCATCAGCTTCGTGAGCAGCTCCTGATCGAGCGACCCCCAGTTGACGCCGATGCGCACCGGCTTGTCGTGCTTCAGAGCGATGTCGATGATCTGAGAGAATTGCGTGTCACGCTTTGCCTTGAAGCCGACATTTCCCGGATTGATGCGGTACTTGTCGAGCGCGGCAGCGCAATCGGGATAGTCTGTCAGGAGCTTGTGGCCGATATAGTGAAAGTCTCCCACCAGCGGAACATCGATGCCGATGCGCTGAAGCCGTTCCTTGATACGCGGCACTTGTGCAGCGGCTTCTTCCCGATCGACGGTGATGCGCACGACCTCCGAGCCGGCGCGTGCCAGCGCCGCGACCTGGGCAACCGTTGAATCCGCATCGGCCGTATCCGTGTTGGTCATGGACTGAACAACAATCGGCGCATCACCGCCAACCTGGACGTTACCGACCATGACGCCCACGGACTTTCGGCGGGGCAGGGGTTTTGCGAAATCATCGATCATGACTGAGGCCAACCGGTTGAGGATGTTTGCCCACCATATGAGGGAATTTGGTCCAACTTTCCAGCATTGGATGGACAAGTGCGGCGAAAAGCATGCGGAATTGAGCGTTGCCGCGTGCAGCGCTAGCGATTTTCTAAGGAATCTCTAACTATAGTGAAGCGTGTCGGTCATCCTGGGGGCAATTCATGTTCATAACCGTGCTGGAACGATCCTTGTCCCTGGCGCAACACAATGTCGGGACAGTTTTCCGAACCGGCTGGGCCTATATCCTGCTTCTGCTCGCGCTCAATTTTGCCATCGGGTCCGCGCTGATGCCCGAGAGCGGGTTCTCGACCGTCTCCTACATGACGGAGCCCGTTGCCAAGGCGGATGAGGGTGCGCTGCGCACACTTGCAGCCCTTGCCAACCTGCTGGTCGGATTTTCCATCGCGATTGCCTACGTCCGGCGCATCCTGATCGATGCGCGGGATTTTCCGGTCGTGGTCGGAAGACGGACCATCAGGGTGATCTTCTTCCAGATCGTCCTTGGTCTGATCGGGTTCCTGTCGCTTATCCCGCTGATCATCGCCGCCTCGATTGCGGCTGCCCTGACCGGTGGTCTGGGCGCGTTGCTGATGGTGTTCGCGCCGTTCATCGCGCTGATGGTGGTTCAAAGGCTCTCCGTTGTTCTGCCCGCCGCGGCCGTCGATGATCCGCTGACGCTGAAGGAAAGCTGGCACGCGACGTCGGGGATGGGCTGGGCCATGGCCTTTTCGGCGCTGATCATGAGCCTGCTGGCGGGTTTCCTGATATTCGTCTGGGGCTTTCTCCTGAGCGTCAGCGACGGGCTGGTGCCAGCGAGCGATCTCTGGCAGCAGGTCCGGTCGGCAATTTTCCCGATGGGCACCATGCTGATCCTGGTCTGGGTCTTCTCCAGCCTGCACGCAACGTTCTACGGCCTGATCCGCGAACGCTTCGCCGAAAAACTCGGCCTAAGGGAAGAGGATTACGTGCAGGCCGATGCGCAGAGGCAGGTGGCCCGCAAGCGTGCCCACAAGGCGCTAGCCGGCGCGCGGCGCGTCAAGCGGGACTGAACCGGGACGACCATCTCCGATATTTGTGGCGATCTCCCCCCCGCACTCTTCACCCCGCGTGAAAATCCGATCCGGATGGTAAGGTCAGTTTGTGGGGCAGTTTATCGTGCTGCATGAACTGCTGAGTTTTTTGATTGTGTCATAGTTTTTTATGCACTCAAAAAATGCATTCCAAAAAAAATTTTTCCAATAGAATGTTGTTTTAGTCTTTTTTTGCTTTTTTTAAATGTTATCTTGCCAAAAATGCCAATAATTGGAATCGACCAATGTTCATTACTGTTCTGGTGCGTTCACTGTCCGTCGGATTGAGCAATATTGGTACATTTTTTGGGGCAGGCTGGGCCTATATTTTGCTTCTGTTGGCGCTCAATTCTTCATTTATTCTGATTTATGCTCCCGAGAATGGGTTTTCAACCGGGACTTACATGAGTGCCAAGGTTGATGGTTCAAGGCAAGCGGCATTTGCATTGTTTGCAATGTTCGCAAATCCGATTGGTGGTTTCTCCATTGCGATTGCCTATGTCAGACGAATTTTGATCGAAGCGAACGATTTTCCAGTCGTGTTCGGAAAGCGAACGTTGAAGTTCATCGGTTTGGTTATTGCTCTGACCGTGATCGGCTTCGGTTTACTCATCCCCTTGACTTTTTTCGCATCGCTCGTGGCAGTCGTAACCGCGGGAATTGGTAGCGTTGTGATGATAGTGATGCTGTTTGTAGCGCTGATGGTGGTGCAAAGGTTTTCCCTCGTTCTTCCTGCTGCCGCGGTCGACGATCCTTTGACGCTGGCAGAAAGCTGGCACGCGACCGCTGGCCTTGGATGGGCGATGGCTTTTTCGGCTCCCCTGATGAGCCTGTTGTCTGGGGTATTGTTTTTTGTCTTGGTGGTGCTGGTTTTTTTGGGCAGCACAATTGTACCGCAAGGCAAGACTACGGACGCCTTCTTTGCCATGCTTGTCGTTTTCGGCACGATGCTGATCCTTGTCTGGGCGTTCGCCAGCCTGCAGGCAACATCCTACGGGCTGATCCGCGAGCGTTTCGCTCGAAAGCTCGGTCTCCTCGCAGAAGACTTCGCCCGGGCCGATGCTCAAAGACAGGTGGCCCGCGAGCGTGCACAGAAGGCGCTTGCCGGAGCGCGGCGCGTCAAGCGGGACTGAACTCACCTAGGCGGCCGGTCCGGCTCGCATCACTTTTCATCATTGTGATGTTGCAGTGCGGCGATAACTGGTGAAATGTGGCTCCAGATTTTTTCTTGCCTGGGAGATCCCGCATGCTTGCCAACAAAACCGCCGTTGTTACCGGATCAACCTCGGGGATCGGCCTTGGCTGTGCCCGCGCTTTTGCCGAACAGGGCGCCAACATCGTGATCAACGGTCTCGGCGATGCCGACGAAATCGAGCGGACACGGGCGTCGATCGAAGCCGACTTCGGCGTCCGGTGTGCCTATTCGCCGGCAAACATGCTCAAGGCGGACGACATTGCGGCCATGGTGGCGGATGCCGAAAAGGACTTCGGGTCGGTCGATATCCTGGTCAACAATGCCGGTATCCAGTTCGTCTCACCCGTGGACGAGTTTCCGGTCGACAAGTGGGACGCGATCATCGCGATCAACCTTTCCTCGGCATTTCATGCGATCCGCGCCGCCGTGCCCGGCATGAAACAGCGCGGATGGGGCCGGATCATCAACACGGCTTCCGCGCATGCGCTCGTGGCGTCTCCCTACAAATCCGCCTATGTGGCGGCAAAACACGGGATTGCAGGCCTGACCAAAACGGTCGCCCTGGAAGTGGCGGAGCAGGGCATCACCGTGAACGCGATCTGCCCCGGCTATGTCTGGACACCGCTCGTCGAGGCCCAGATCCCGGACACGATGAAGGCGCGCAACATGACCGAGGAACAGGTCAAGAAAGAGGTCCTGCTCAAGGCACAGCCGACCAAGGAGTTCGTCACGGTCGACCAGGTGTCGGGATATGCCGTGTTCCTGTGCAGCGATACGGCGTCGTCGATCACCGGTTCGGTCCTGCCTATCGACGGCGGCTGGACCGCCCAGTAGTTCTACAAGGGTCAAACTTCGGGAAAGGCGACACACGTGGCTGCTGCCAAG
Source organism: uncultured Roseibium sp. (assembly GCF_963669205.1). Lineage (NCBI taxonomy): Bacteria > Pseudomonadati > Pseudomonadota > Alphaproteobacteria > Hyphomicrobiales > Stappiaceae > Roseibium > uncultured Roseibium sp. Next base: position 5,931,112 of record NZ_OY769915.1, on the reverse strand, counting down.
AAGATCAATCTCGCGTTGCAAGGCGGAGGCGCCCACGGCGCCTTTACCTGGGGTGTTCTCGACTGGTTTCTGGAGGATAGCCGGTTTTCCATCGAGGCGATCACCGGAACATCCGCCGGGGCCATGAATGCGGTCGTAATGGCCAGCGGCATGGAAGCGGGCGGTGAGGACGGCGCCCGTGCCAGCCTCGAGGCCTTCTGGCGCGAGGTCAGCGACGAAGCCCGTTTCAGTCCCATTCAGCGCTCGCCGCTTGACGTCATGCTCGGCAACTGGAGCCTCGATCATTCCCCGAGCTATCTCTATTTCGACGTCCTGTCGCGATTTGCGTCTCCATACGAATTCAATCCCCTCAACATCAATCCGCTCCGCGATGTCGTCGAGAAGATGGTCGATTTCGACAAGGTGCATTGCTGTTCCGGCGTCAAGCTGTTCATTGCGGCAACCAATGTCTTTTCAGGCAAGATCCGGGTGTTCAGCGAAAAGGAAGTCACGCTGGATGCGGTGATGGCATCGGCCTGCCTGCCGCAGCTCTACCAGGCCGTGGAGATCGACGGCGAACCGTATTGGGACGGCGGTTACATGGGCAATCCGCCGCTCTATCCGCTGTTCTACAACACCGATACGCCGGATGTGGTTCTCATCCAGATCAACCCGCTTGAGCGGCGCGAGGTTCCCAGGACGGCGCGGGAGATCGTCAACCGGCTCAACGAGATCACGTTCAACTCCACCCTCTTGAGAGAACTTCGGGCGATCGATTTCGTCACGCGGCTCATCGAGGAAGGAAAACTCTCGAAAGACGAATACATGAAGGTGCACATGCACCGGATTTTCGCGCGTGAACTCAAACCGCTCCAGGCCTCGTCCAAGATGAATGCCGAATGGGCCTTCCTGACCGAATTGCGGGATCTCGGACGCGAAACCGCAAAAGAATGGCTGGATGCGCATTTCGACGATATCGGCAAACGGTCGACCATTGATCTTCGGGACGAGTTCGCCTGAGCCCGCGCGCGCATCCCGACACGCGATTAACGCCTTGTTAGCCACGTTCGCAACCAGCGTTGCAGAATGCAATGCATGACAAGTGAAGACTTCCTGAACAAGATCAGCATGTTGTGGTCGCGCACGCGTGACTGACTAGATCTGGGTGTTTTTTCCGGGCAACAAACTGGCAAGGCTTTTGCGATCTGATTGGCACGCTGATTGTCAGGTTGTGCGTCGTCAGCGCCTTATGTGGTGGAAAGAAGCGGGCATCTGCGACCCCGCCCGCTTCTTTCTTCCCGCCTTTTTTCTCCCAAGCCAGATCCCCGCAGGATGTGTGTCAGCCCCGCCGCTGCACAATTCGGGTGATATTTTGACCGTAATCTCATAGCATTTTTATCAATAGGCGTTTTCTGGACAGAAACCGTCCTTAAACTGTTGCTGTTGGATACCTATCTTTAGGTCAGATTGAAAAAAGGTTTTGGAATGACGAACCGGTTTACGCATGTTCTTGCAGCAGGTTTGGGTGCAATGGCTTTCCTGTCGATTGCCGGCGGCGCTCTGGCCGTCAGCGACGAAGAGAAAATGGCCGAGATCAAGGAGAACGGCGGCTGTCCCAAATGCGATTTGAGACTGACCGAGTTCAGGTTCCTGAATGTTGAAAATCCGGATTTCAACCGCACCAACCTGCGCGAGACGGACCTGAAGGAAGCCGTGCTGACCGGCGGCGATTTCCGCAATTCCGATCTGAGACGCGCGGAAGCGGAGCGGGCCAACTTCGCCGGAAGCAACTTTACCGGTTCGAACATGCGCTCGGCGGATCTTGAGAAAGCCGACTTCACCGACGCCAATCTCACCGGGGTCGATCTTCGCGACGCGGATCTCAACGCCAGCATCCTGAACGGAGCCGTTTTCGACAATGCCGATCTGCGCAACGCCGCGTTCATCCGCTCGGTTGCCACCGGCGCTTCGTTCGAGGGCGCCAAGATGGATGGCGTGAACCTGGAGCGGGTGGACTTGAGCGGCGCAAATTTCAAGAATGCGCGCATCCGGCAGGGAAAACTGGACCGGATCAAGGCCGACGGCGCGGACTTTTCCGGAGCGGATTTTACCGGTGTCCGGCTGGTCAGTGCCGACCTCACCAATGCCAACCTGACGAATGTCGATTTCGACGGGGCGCTGCTGCGCCGCACGCGTCTGGTCGGTGCCGACCTGACCGGCGCGGACAATCTCGATCCGAGCCGGATCCTGGGCGCCTGCGGCGACGCGACCACGAAGCTGCCGAAAGGCATCGAGCTGATCGAGTGTTCCTACTAGGACGCGACTTCACATTGACCGAACCAAAGAAAAAGGAGGCCTTGAGCCTCCTTTTGTGCGTTTGTGAGCGCGGTTTTTTCAACTCTCAGAAAACGTCGAACGCGAACCGGTAGCTGACGCCGACGCCGATGCTGAACTGGTCCTTGCTGCCGGCTTCCGCGATCGGGCTGTCCGCCGCGTCGCCGACCAGACGGTCATAGCCGCCGCGAATGTGCAGGCGCACGTCGTCGTTCCAGTCATAGCTGCCGCGTGCGGCAACACCGACGCTCTTGAAACCGGCGCCCGGATCATACTGCGTCAGGCGGCCGCCGCTGTTGGCGGCTTCCGTTGCCGTCACGCCGAAATAGGTGTCCATGTATTCGCCCGAGGCGAAGCTGGCGCGCGGCCCGAAGCTGAATTCCCACTTGTCGCCCGGGTAAAGAATACCGTCGATCCCCAGCTGGCCGACCTGACCGGTATGGCCGTTGATGCCTTGGCGAAGTTCGGCGAAGGCGCGGAAGTGTTCCGTGCGGAACCCGCCGCCGAGGCCGAGTTCGAGTGCCCAGTCGACCGTGTTGGTGCCGGTGAGGTCGGAGCTGTCGCTAGCCTTGCGTTCGCCGATGAAATTGAAGGACGGGAAGAAGAACACGCCGGCCCTGCGGCGTCCGTCGACCACCTGGCCAAGTCCGGGCAGGTAGAAGCGGCCGACCGAAATGATCGGCATCGGGTAAACCAGATAGGAATCCGCTGATTCATAGCGCGGTTGAACGATCGCACCGATGCCAAGGTCCACCACGAATTGTTTCGTCGCATCCTCGGCGGAGATTTCACTGCTCTGTGCGAGTGCGCTTCCGGACGCGGCGCCCATGGCGAGAGCGAGCGCAACGCGTGTCAAGGTCTTGAACATTAAGGCCACATCCATATGGAGATCATTTGCGTGCAAGATAGCACGAAGCAGCCTTACTCAAAGCCTAAGGAATCCTTGTTTTGACGAAGTGTTGCATTTGAGCATCGGATTCGCCCGCAGACCCGTCAAAGGCTGCGTTTGAACAATCCTAAGATCTTGCCCAAGATCTTGAAAGTGCCGTCTTGCAGGGGCGCGGCTGGGGGGCTACATGAGAGGAAATGCATTTCGGCAGTAGGAAATAACATGAACGCTTTGGTCGGATCGCTCCTGGACGTTGTCAGCACGGCACTCTACCTCTATTCGATGGTCATCATCGCTAGCGCCATTTTTTCATGGCTCTATGCGTTCAACATCGTGAATTCGAACAACCAGGTGATCAACACCATCGGCCGCGTTCTCTACAATCTGACGGAGCCGGCGCTTCGGCCGATCAGACGCTTGATGCCGGATCTGGGCGGCATCGATATCTCGCCCGTCATTCTGCTGCTGATCATCATGTTCCTGCAGAGTTTCATCGCCCGCATCGCCTTTTCCATGTAAGCAAAAAAGCCCGGACGTGAAATCCGGGCTTTTTTTGCGTTCCGATTTCCCCAGGTGGGAATCCTAGTCTTCCAGCTGCCGCGCCTCGTCCGGCAGCATGATCGGGATGCCGTTTCGGATCGGATAGGCAAGCTTGGCCGATCTTGAGATCAGTTCCCTGGCCTCGGCATCATACTCGAGCGTCGTCTTGGTCACCGGGCAAACGAGAAGCTCAAGCAGCTTCCGGTCGACCGGGCGTTCGGGTGTGTCGTTCATCGGAAAAATTCCTCTCGGGACGGTCCGCGCAAGGCAGCCTACTGCAGCGTCGAGCCGCCGTCATTCTGTGACCGTGCCAGATCCATCTCGGTAATGGCAATGAGCGTTTCGGCGCGCGTCTTCAGGTCGCGGGCTTCCAGCAGCGCCTGTTTCTCCTGCGGGCCGTAGGGGCACATCATGCACAGTGCATTGACCAGCACCTCGGTCTCCGCTTCCGAGACGCTTTGCCAGTCCGCTTCCAGGTTATTGGCATCGAGATAGTCGCGCAACGTCTTGAGAAGCCCGTTGCGGTCGACATCCTCTTCGCCGTCACCACAGGTCAGATCGGTGGCGAACGGTGCGAAATCGCATTCGACTTCCCGGAACGCGCTGTAGGTCGTCAGCTCCTTGCCAAGCGCAAAGCGGGTGACGCCCTGAAGGGTGATCAGGTAACGCCCGTCGCCGGTTTCCTGAAAACTCGTCAGCCGTCCGACACATCCCACATTCGCAAGCGCCGTGGCATCGGACTGCGCGGACGCGGCCTCGGAGGCGGGCTGAACCATGCCGATCAGGCGGTTGCCGGAAAGGGCGGCATCCACCATGTCGAGGTAACGCTGCTCGAAGATGTTCAGCGGCAGCTGTGTTCTGGGCAGCAGCAGCGCGCCGGAAAGCGGGAAGACGGGCAAGACGGGTGGAAGATCCGCGATCGTTTCGTATATGGCATTTCCCGCCTGCATTTCCTGGCCTTTTTTTGTTGTGTTCGTTCAGGCACCGGTGCTTGGAACCGGTCTTACCCGGTTATGTGTGTCACTCCGCGCGATCGTCAAGAAAACAGAACCGCCGAGAGTTTCCGCCGGCCATAGTTGCTGGCCGGATCCTTGAAGCCCCAGGCTTCGAAGAACTGCAGCAGCTGCTTGCGGGCGGCGTCCTCGTTCCACTCCCGGTCGCGGCGCACGATCTCGATCAGCTGGTCGACAGCGCCTTCCTTGTCTCCCTTGCCGTTGAGGCCGAGGGCGAGGTCGAAGCGCGCCTGGTGATCCAGCGGATCCTTGGCGATGCGGTCCTGGAAATCGGCCAGATCCCCGAGCGAGGCGGCCTGTTCGGCAAGGTCCAGAGCAGCTTTCGCCGCCACGTAGGCCTCGTCGGAGCGCTTGTCCTCGGGAACGAGTTCGAGCGCCTGTTTCGCACGGTCGAGTTCCTCCGCGCCGAGATAGCACTGCGCGAGGCCGGAAATGGCCTTCACGTTGTCCGGTTCCATCTGCATGACGGCGCCGAACATCTGGGCGGCCTGCGGAAAGTCGTTTTCCGCTAGAAGGGCCGCGCCCTGTTCCAGATAGGCGTCGGTCTGGTTCGCCGGGGCCGGCCCGGCCAGCTTTTCGATGAATTCCTTGACCTGGCTTTCCTGCTGCGCGCCCATGAAGCCGTCCACCGGCTGGCCGTCCTTGAAGGCGACCACGGCGGGAATGGACTGGATGCCCATCTGCCCGGCGATTTCCGGATGATCGTCAATATTCATCTTCGCCAGCTTGACCGTGCCGCCGGCCGCCTTGACCGCGGCCTCGATAATCGGCGTCAGCTGCTTGCAGGGTCCGCACCAGGGCGCCCAGAAATCGACGAGCACGGGCTGGTGCCGGGAGGCTTCCAAAACGTCGGCCATGAAGGTCTGCGTGGTGACGTCGAACACCAGGTCACCGCCGGACGCGCCGTTTCCGCCGCCGTCGCCACCGCCGAAACCGCCGCCCTGACCGCCGTAGCCGCCACCCATGCTGGCACCGAATCCGCCGCCAACCTGGCCGCCGACGCTGTAGTTGCCGTTGCTCATTTGCCCGCCTCGTGTTTTCCGGCCGTGGATTTCACACCGGCCAATCTCGCATCTTGACTATTCGAATCTGCTCCTAACATGGAGCCGCCGCGCTTGAAATACAAACTCCCGTATCGGGGGGGTCAGATTTCGGCATCGTTTATGGGTCGATGCCCTAGAGGCCGGCGTCCTTCGCCTGCTCGCTGACCGCCAGCACACGCGCCTCGTGACCGCAGGCTTCGGCGAATTTCAGGAGATCCGCAGCGCTGATCGCCGTCGTCGCATCGTTCTTGAGCGGGTGGTAGTTGAGGATGTCGTGCTGCATCATCGCCGCATCGAATACGGGCGTGACCCGCAGGCTGCCGCGGTCGTTGATGAGCGAGAATGGCGTCACCGATCCGGGTTCAACGCCCAGAACCTCCATCAGGAGATCCGCATTGCCGAAGGAGACCCGGCCCTGGGCGCCGACGATCTGGTGCACCTTCTTCAGATCGATCTCCGCGTCGTGGAGCGCAACGATCAGGAACAGGCGGCCCTTCTTGTCCTTGACGAACAGGTTCTTCGTGTGTCCGCCCGGGATCCGGTCGTGCAGGTCGCCGGATTCGGCCACGGTGAAAACGGGCTGGTGATCGACGGTGGAAACCGTGATGCCGAGTTCGGCCAAGAAGGACAGGAGGTCGTCGCGCGTCGCTGGCATGTTTTTTTCCGGGATAGTGTCTGGTTCAGGCTGTTTAGCGCGATTGCCTGTCCTGCGACAAGCGGAAACCGATCGGAAAAACGCCTGTTTTCTGCCGGTTTTCCTTTGCTGCCCGGTCAGCGGCCGTCAAATGGACAGCTGAAAAAAATCTTCAATTTCCTTGTTGCAATCCGTCCCGGCTTGGTCCATATACTGCGCCACCGACGCGGAGGCCGGACGGCCCGAGCACAGGAACACTATGCGGGTGTAGCTCAGGGGTAGAGCACAACCTTGCCAAGGTTGGGGTCGTGGGTTCGAATCCCATCGCCCGCTCCAGATTTCAAAGGCCTACGAGAAATCGTGGGCCTTTTGTATTTGCAGGGAGCGTGCCTGTTCATGCGGTTGAACTCATGGCTGCAGAGACAGGCGATCGGAAATTTCGTCCAAAAACGCCTCTATGAACGTCTCGCCGCCACGCATGAGCATCGGTTTTCCGGGAATCTTCGTTCGTGCCTCGACACGGGTTCCGTGCTGGGTCCGAGAAAACTCTAACTGCATCTCACCCGCCCAATTCCAGGCAGAGGATGACGTCTGGGTCTCCAGAACGCAGCTCTCAGCACCCTGACTGCCAGATTTGATCGGCAGCTCACGGCCCGCCAAGGCTGTCGCCGCCGCTGCTATGACCCGACCGGGAGGCGTGTCATAAAGGCGCGATGCCTGCCGTTCCGTGTACCAGTTGAACCGCCGTTTCACCTTGGCATCAAGTTCCATCATGAATTCCACCGGTGCCAGTTTTGCACCCGAAACGTTCACGATTGGCAAGACGCCCTTCAGAAACTGCTCGGCCGTCATGCCGCCTCTGGTTGTTCCGGCGGCGTCTTCGACGAGCTTTCGAACCTCCGGTGAATGCAGAACGAGGCGATAATCGAGCGTGTCCTGCCAATCATCAGAATCTGTTTCGAATTGTTCCGCGTCAATGGCCGGTGGCTTAGCCGCAGACAAGGCGTTTCCGCACCGGCTACAAAACCTGTCGGTGTCATTCACGTCGTTGCCGCATTGAGAGCAGAACAAATCATAGTCCTCCCAGGTCAGGGTCCTTTCCCATTGACCGCCCGTGTTGCTCGTAAAGTCGCAAATATGGTCGATTTTGTCACTGTGCGCTGCTCCACGAAGGGCGCCCAGAGCGTAGAAGATCTTTCCGCTGAAACTGCCGTTTCGCACTGCGGTTTCAAAGTCCCGTCGAATTTCACGAAAGGCCAACCGTGCGTTCAACCTCGGTGTTGCTTTGCTCCGGCCTTGTTCCCTGATGACTTTCGATTTTGCGAAGGAGTTTTCCGTATTTGAAAGGTCAGTCACCCAAGCAATCGGACGACTAGGACAACTAATTGCATTCATTGATTGTTTTTTCAGTAGCTCGTGGCGCGCTTTGTGCACGGACAGGCGTGAGCTTTCGGACCAACCGGGACACCGGCAGCCGGTATTCGAGGACGCACCGTCCAGTCCGAGTTGGGTCGGTGCGGTCAGTTTGCTGGCCCCGGGAGGAAAGAAACAACGCCTGAGGCCGGTGCGCTACCTGGCCTTGTCGGAAGAAACACTTTGCCCCGTAAACCTGAAGGCAGAGTGGACGCTTGATTTGAGTTAAAGGGAAAGACACCGTGATGTTTTGTTTTCCACGTATCGCTGCTTTGACTATTTTACTTGTTGCCGTTCCGGCCTCCGGTTACGCCGCGACTGTTTCTAACGTCGGCACGTTTGAGGGCAGCGCTGACTTCGCAAGCAGCGGCGGCGGCGCGATCGTCAATGCCGCACATCCTGCCTATGTCCCCAACAGCGCCTCTTCGGCCTGGGTCTGGGATGCAAATCCGGCGGCGAGCCCGACCACGTTCACGCACACTTTTGACCTGACCGGTTATGACATAAGCACGGCATCGCTTTCCGGCTTCTGGGGTGCGGACAATTTTGGAACGGCAAGCCTGAATGGGAATGTGATAAGCAGCATTGCGTTCGGCTATCCGGCGTTTCAGTCCCTGACAGCTTATATGGTCACATCGGGATTTGTCGGTGGTCTCAACACTCTGAGCTTCAACGTGACGAATTTTGGGGCCTATTCCTCCCGCAACCCGGCAGCGTTTCGTGCCGAAGCGCTGGTAACGGCCACGCCGGTTCCACTGCCGGCGCCATTGGGCCTTTTCGCTGGCGCCCTTGGTGTTCTCGGTCTTGCAGGATGGTGCAGGAAGCGCGCAGCGGCCTGAACCGCGACATGCAGTCCTGTCACGACGCGTCAACGGATCAAAAAAGCCGCCTTTTGGGCGGCTTTTTTCGTTTGGGCAGCTGTTTGCGTTCTTTCCCGAAGGACACGATCCCGCCGTCACGCGGCGGGCCGGTTTTCGCGGATGATGCGGAAGCCCGGGCCTTCGATGTCTTCGGAGGGCTTCGGCATGAACGGGGCTGCGAGGAGCGCGAGGCCGGTGGCCGCGAGGGCGAACATGGCCAGCAGGGCCATGACAACAAGGCTCAGACCGGCCAGGGCGCAGCCGACAAACAGCGCAACGGCGGCCGCGGCGGCGGAGGTGATTTTTGCAAGAACGGTTTTCATCAGTGACATCTCCATATTCATGATCTCTTCGATGACCCTGATATGGAGACCCGGGTTTTCGCCTGCCTGACCGCAAGTTTACATTTCTGTAAAGTTGAGCGTGACGCGCAGGCCGGTCGGATCGTTTTCCGTCAGGCGCAGGTTGGCGTCGTGACGGTCCGCGACGGCGCGCACCAGCGCCAGGCCCAGTCCCGTGCCGTCGCTTTCGCGGGCCGCATCCAGCCGGACCATCGGTTTGACGATTTCCGCGAACTCGGACGGATCGACGCCGTCGCCGTCGTCGGCCACACCGATCGCGCCGCCATGGGCAAACAGCGTGACCCGGCCGCCCCCGTGCACCAGGGCGTTCTGAATGAGGTTCGCCAGCGCCTGTACCAGCATCTGCCTGTCGGCGAGGACGGTCGCGGGCGCTGTCATGGAAAGGTCGAGATGCTTGCCGCTGTCCTCGATGACCGCCTCGTATATCGCCGCGATTTCTTCGACCAGATCTCCGAGCGCGACCGGTCCGAAACCGTCCCGGCCGACGCCGGCCTCGATCCTGGCAATCCGCATGATGGTGTCGAAAATGCCCGAAAGCCGTTCGGCTTCTTCGAGCGCCGCGCCGCGTTCGTCCCCGTCCGGCAGCATTTCCAGCCGGGCCCTCAGACGGGCAAGCGGGGTCCTGAGGTCATGGGCGAGGCTCGCGCTCAGATGACGGGTCTGCGCCACCAGGCGCTCCAGTTCGTCCGCCGTCCTGTCGAGGCGGCGAGCCAGATCATCCAGGTCATCGGAGGAGCGCGCGGTGCCCGTGCGCGCTTTCAGGTCGCCATCGGCCAGCCGGCCGAGCGTCTCGTTGATCTTCTTCAGACGCCGCTGCGCCAGATATCCCGCGCCCAGGCCGATGGCGAGCGCGACAGCCACCACGACACCCGCCGTCGTCCACAAGATACGGCCGAGCAGCTCGAGCGCGTCGAGACTGTCGTCGAGCGGCACGGCAATGAGGACAGGTTCGCCTTCGCTGTCTTCGGTGATCAGAACACGCCAGGCTTCCGACCGCCTGAAATCCTTTTCCAGGCTGACGGTTCCGCCGCCCCGTTCGGCAACGCGGGCGAAGGCTTTCGGCAGGCCGCCGAGACCGGAGACCGGCCGGATGATCACGGAAAAAGCATCGCGTTCCATGTCATCGGCCTCAACGGCGGCGGCGAGGCCTGCTAGCGAGGTATCCACCCGTTGCAGCACGGCGTCCCGGCCGAGCGTCAGTGCCACGATGATCGCAACCGCCATGCCGACGGCGAACAGACCGGACAGCAGCAGCGTCAGCCGCAGGGCCGACGAGCGGACCAGCCAGCGGACGGGCGCGATGAGCCTACCTGCCAAAGACATAGCCTTCGCCCCGCCTTGTCCGGATCAATTCGTCGCCGAAAGGTTTGTCGATCTTGGCGCGCAGGCGGCTGATATGGGTCTCGACGACGCTGGTCGTGGGGTCGAAGCTCATGTCCCAGACCTGTTCCAGCAACATCGTGCGGGTGACCAGCCGGCCCGGGCGGCGCATGAAATATTCCAGAAGCTTGAATTCCTTGGCCATCAGCTCGATGGTCCGGCCCTGGCGCTCGCAGTTGCGTGAAAGAAGGTCGAGGCTCAGATCGCCGAACCGGAGCACGGTCGGCTCGCTGGTTTCCGACGCCGCCGTCTCCCGCCTGCGGCCGAGCGCGTTCACGCGCGCCGACAGTTCGACGAAGGCAAAGGGCTTGGTGAGATAGTCGTCACCCCCCGCCTCGAACCCTTCAACGCGCGAGTCGACTTCGCCGAGCGCCGTCAGGAACAGCGCTGGCGTCGTGTCCTTGGAGGCGCGCAGCGATTTCAGCACGGCGAGCCCGTCCAGACCCGGCACCATGCGGTCGAGGATCAGGACGTCGTAGTCCTGGCCCATGGACGCGAGCAGGGCTTCCTTGCCGTCCGTGAAATGGTCGACGACATGGCCCTCTTCGCGCAATCCGCCGGCGACCCATGGCCCGAGATCCCGGTCGTCTTCAAGAAGTAGAATTCGCATGTCTTTCCATAGGCTGTTTCCGTCCGGGGAAAAAGGCCGCCGTTTCCGGCAGCCTCTTACGGGATATTTGTTTTAGCCTGCCGACTTGTCGTCGTCATCATCGTCATCTTCGCCATCCGCCTCGACCTCCAGGACGGCTCCGGTTTGCGCGTCGATTTCGACTTCCATTTCCTGTCCGTCGGCGGTCAGGATCTCGATTTCGTAGACCTGCTTGCCGTCCTCCTGCTCCAGCTCGGTTTCCTGAACCGTGCCGGCAACCTCGCCCAGCGCGATTTCAACGGCCTTGGCTTCATCCAGGGCGACCGCCGCAGGGGTGGTCTGTGCCGTGGCGGCGCCGAGCGCGCCCGTCACCAGAAGGACGCCTGCCGCAACAGTTCCGCAGATCAGTTTCTTGTCCATGATATTTCTCCATCTTCGCGTTTGCAGAAAGGCACCGCGCCTTTCGATGACCTGAAGATGGACGGCGCAGCTTACGCTCACCTGCGCCCGACTTTACAATTGTGTAAAGAACGCGATTGTCGGTCTGGCTGGGTTGAAAGGGCAGGACGACAAGCCGCGGGCCAGTGCCGCTTGCAGCTACCGGGGCTGCTGCTTCACCAGGCGCTCGCGCCACATCATGTAGAGACCCGAGAACACGATCAGGGCGGTGCCGGCCAGCATCGAGAGACCGGGGCGTTCGCCGAACACCGCCATGCCCAGGATCACCATGAAAAGAAGCCGCGCATAGCGAAAGGGCGCGACGACGGACAGGCTGGTCGAGCGGATCGACGCGGTGAGCAGCAGGTATCCGAGCGAACCCAGCAGGACTATGGAGACGAGAAACACCCAGTCCGCCTCCGGCGGCAGAAAGGTGTCGCCATCCAGCACGATCCATGCCATGGCAAAAGGCAGGGCGGCGATGGCCGAATAGGCCGCCAGGCTGGCAGAGGCCATGTCGGGCGGGGTCATGCGTGTCGTCAGGTCGCGAACGGACAATCCGACCATCGACAGAACCGCCCACAGGGACACGGCGTCGAAGCCGTCGGCCCCCGGTTGCACGATCATGAGAACGCCGGCAAATCCGAGGCCGATCGTGCTCCAGCGGCGCCAGCTCACCTTCTCGCCTAGAAACACGACGGCGCCCAGCGCCACCAGCAGAGGCGTCGCCTGGATGATCGCCCCGACCGCGGAAAGCGGAACGAGCGCCAGGGCCATGACCATGCCGACCATGGCCACGACTTCAGCGAGATAGCGGACCAGGAAAACCGGCGCGAAGATCCGGCGATCCATCAGCCGCGCCCCCTGAAACTTGGCGATCAGGCAAAACATCACCGATCCGCCGGCCATCATCAGAAACATGATCTGCGGTGGTGCGACGGATTCCGAAACCAGCTTGATCAGGGTATCGGCCATCGCGAATGCGCCCATGGAAATGACCATCAGGATGATGCCGCGTACATTCGACTCGGTGGCCTGGTTCATGGAGCTCCGCTGCTTCGGTTTCGGCCACTGACCTTAGGTGATGGACCCATAAATGAGACGGAAATGGTTTGAGGCGCAATCCGGTCAAATCCGAAGGACATGGAAATGGCTTCACCCCGTCGCGTCAGCGTGCTTGACCGGGCAGGAAGCCCGCTCCACGCACCCTTCCTAACGGTATCTCGCCATTTCGCATGCCATTTCAGTCTCATTTATGGGTCCATCACCTAACGCGCATATGTACCCTATTTGCGAGGAACGGCAACAGACGACGGGACCGCTGTCGGAAAAGGGTTGAATTTGGCCTACTGTTTTCCGACCTGCGAATTCCCATTGAGTGTTTTACACGGCAACCTAGTCACCTGAATCTGAAGTTCGACCCATTTTGCAGCGGGCCTCGAACGAACTTCAGATTCAAGAAGGTGACTAGCAAGTCTATGTTTCTAGTGCGGTTTACGAATTTGAAGTTCGCCTCGGAGACTGCTGCAGCAATGATGCGAACTTCAAATTCACCGTACTAGCGTTTATACACTGACGTTACGTGAAGCCTTCTTTGTGCGCCATGGGCACCGTTTCGCCCGCGCTATTTCGATTGGAACAGTGTTGTGAAAATAGTTCCTGTAGACCCGGAGACACTTCAGTCGGCTCTCGACAGGGCGTCCGCCGGTGATAGGATACAATTGACACCGGGGACCTATAGCGGTGTCTACACGATCAGCCGCCGGCGCGGCGCCGCCGGCCAGCCAATCGTGATTGAGCCCGCAGCGGGCGTCGATCCGAAGGACTGCGAAATCAGCCGGGGCGTGAGTGCAGACAGGTTTCGCCTGCCGGCCAACCGGCTGGCGCAGTACGCGCTCGAGATCGGATATGATTTTCCCGGCCTTTATCCCTGGATCGATGATGCCAGCCTGCGGATCTACCGGTGCCAGCACGTGGTGGTGCGTGGCCTGGCCTTCGCGAAGTCCTGGCCGACCCACGTCTTCATCGAATCGGCTGCTGATATCAGCCTTCAGGACTGTGCCTTTGAAGATGCGACCTTCTGCATCGGTGCGCTGGGCGCGGTCACGCGGGATATCCTGATCGAGAATTGTACCTGGACACAAGACACGGTTCCCGACCGCCTGTGGCGGCAGATCCCCTGGTTCCGGGTACATGGTGAAAAGGTTGACGCTGAAAAGGACTACCGTCTGTTCGACGGGGATTTTTTCCGGTCCAACGAAATCTCCGGCGGCGTCACCATCCGCCACTGCACGATCAAGGCGGCGTTCAACGCGATACACGGGTTCAACACCTCGGCCCAGGCCGCGCTCAACCGGGACTTTCACATACACCACAACACATTCGAGCAGATCCGGGACAATGTGTTCGAACCGGAGGACGGCGCGTCGAACTGGTGGTTCCACCACAATGACATGATCGATGTTCACAAGTGGTTTTCGATCGAGTGCGAGACGCGCGGGCCGATATACATCTTTTCCAACACGGGATCCTTCCGCACGCAGCAGGGGCCGGACCCGTCTCAGGGCGACACGGACGACAACAGGGGCGGTGCTGTCTTCAAACCGATCAAGAAGGTCGAACGTGCGAAGGGACCTTTCAGCGGTCTCTACGTGTTTCACAACAGCTTCATCACCCGGTCCAGCTACATCAAGAAGGGGCTTTTGCCGGGGCTCAGCCACAGGAACAACGCCATCGCCTATGCGCCGGCCAAAGGGGAAACGCCAAGGACAAACGGCTTTTTCGGCAAGGTTCTCGAGCCGGAATACGACAAGCGGTTCACGTCCAGCTGGTCCCGGTGGGCCATCGATTTCGACGGGGACGTCGTTGAATTTCCGTCCTTTGCGGCCGAGGTTCTTGCTGCCAGGTACCCGCTCGGAAAAAACACCAATGACCAGGGCCCGGACTTTGCAGGCGCGGGCCATACGCCTCAGGACTTCGAGCTGACTGCAAACAGCCCGGCAAGAGGAACATCGATTGCATTCAGCATCTTGCTTCCCTCAGGCCATTGGTCTTCACCCGGGGGGCTGAATGTGGGTGCCTTGCAAGGCCAGCCGGGGTCTCCTGCAAGCGATCGCTTTCAGGGACCCGCCTTTGAGCCGACCCTCGGGAAACGGCACTATGACACGTTTGTGGGGGTTTGAATCGACGGACGTTTGCGTTCTTAGTTTGCGCGCGGCTACCCGCATTCCGCCCGAGCGGCCGGATAGAGCAGGAAGACGCGGTCGTCGCTTTGCATCAGGTCCGGTGAGAAATCATCGCCTTCGACACTCAGATAGTCGACGATGGACATGCGCAGGTTCTGGCCGCGGACGGTGAACCGGATGCGGCCACCGTCGCCTTCCGTTGCGCAAGAGCCGTCGGCGCGGCAATAGGCGAAGCTCTGGTAAAAGCGCCCGTCCCTGAGCGTGAACGCAAATTTCAGCACGACCGCATAGTCGCCCGGGTGCAGGGCCGGATCGGCGGTGAACCAGATTCGCGCGACCTTCTGTCTGGGATGCCCGGCAAGATGATCCGCCGAATAGACCCGCGAATAGCAAGTCCCATCTGCGAACCGTTCGGCAAAGCCTTCTGCTTCGGCGGTCTCCGGTCCTGCAAACAGACCGGCGGTGGCCAGCGTGGCCGCCAAAGCCTTCCACCTTGTAACAAATGATCTTCCAGGCACGGAGTGTTCCTTTCGACGTTTGTTCGTTGGTCTCGGCAACGCCGCAGCATAGCATCTTGACCGCGGATACGGTTTCGCGAACCATTCCCACGTTCCTGATTCCAGCGCTGAAAGGGGCCGGAGGCGCAGAAATGACCATCAAAACCAGCAACACCCGCGTTGTCCGATCTTTCGTTGACGCGTTCAACGCAGCTGATCATCAGACCATGGCGTCCTGTCTCGCTGATGAGCTTGTGGCAGAGGTGACGCAGAGGGATGGCAGCACGAAGCAAGTAAAGAGCCGGGATGCCTATATGAACCTGATCGCGCAACTGGATATCGGGACCGTTCGCCCGACCCTGACGATCACTCAGATTGCCGACGTCAATAAAGACCAGGTGTTGGCGATGTTCGAGGTACGGGCGGTGCGCAAGGGCCGAAAGCTGCACAACTTCGCTGCCTATCTCATGACCATACGCGGTCAGCAGATAAACAGGATCTGGATGGTTGAGGCACTGCCTGAAGAGAGCGACACATTCTGGTCTGCGTGATACCGGTGTATCAAAGGATTTCGACTGGAAATTTCGGGAGAGGTTGTGGCAATGGCGTGTGATACTTTCTGATTTCAAGGCACTGAAACGATTTGTGTTTTCAGATAAATCTCGATGCGGCTGCGTGCTCGTTTGGGAGGCGGCACGACAAGTCGCCTAAAATTTGAGGTAAAACGCAGCTGCGGTCTGAACGAAGTATCAGGGAGGATACGCTATCTTATGCATACATTACATGGAGGGACGGCGGACTTTGCAGTCTTCTGGTGATGTTGCCTTGCTGTAGTACCCACTTTGCACGGCGGAGCCCTTCGGCTCCGCCGTCGTTCATTCTGCACGGCTCCATTCTCAAAACCCGACTTTCAGGAACTGACCGTGTTTCGCGTCCGACAATTCGGCTGTGTCGAGCGCGGCCTGGAGACGGGCGCCATGGGCGAAATCCGGCTCCGGTCCGGCCTTGGCCAGAATGGCATCCGCGAACCTTTCGTAAACGGTTGGAACCGGTTCGGTGGCGACCTCCTGCCAGCGGCCTTCCGTCAGATCCGCTCCCTGGCAGATGCGCAGGCTCTCTTCGCGTTTTTCAAAAAGCACCTCCAAGCCGCCCCTGTCGCCATAAAGACGGAGGCGCAGATCGTTGAGGTGGCCGGAGGCAAAGCGGGTCGCGGTGATCGTTCCAAGCGCTCCGTTTTCAAGTTCCGCCTGCATGGTGAAGCTGTCATTGGCATCAAGCGGGTAGTCGCCGATGCGATTGCCTTCCGCCTTGTCAAAGGTTTTCAGGCGGCAGGACAGCTCCCGAACCGGGCTTTGCGCGGCAAAGGTTGCGAAATCCAGTATGTGGATGCCGACGTCACCGAGCACGCCTTTCGAGCCGTGTTCGCTCGACAGACGCCACAGCCACTGGCTTTCCGTGCGCCAGTCGCCCCAGGCCGGCTGTGTCAGCCAGCTTTGCAGGTAGGACGCCTCGAAATGCCTGAGAGCACCGATTTCTCCCGCGGCGACCAATTGAGCCGCCTTCTGCAGAACGGCAACATCCCGGTAACTCAGGTTGACCATGCCGACGACGCCCTTGTCCCGCGCCAGCGCGGTCATCTCTGCAGCGTCGGCGACATTGGTCGCAAGCGGCTTTTCACACAGAACGTGTTTTCCGGCATTGAGAAGCAGCAGTGTCGTCGGATGGTGGGCGGCGTCCGGCGTCACGTTCGAAACGGCGTCGAATTCGCCCCAGGCGATCGCGTCTTCCAGATCCTCGAACCGGTGCGGGATCGCGTATTTGTCACAGAAACCGGCGAGCATCTCCGGGCGCCGGTCGACGCCCGCGACGATCTCGACCTCAGGGTTTTTCCCAAAGGCGGTGGCGTGATTTCCCGCCATGTTGCCGGTTCCCAGGATGAGAAGGCGGATCGGACGATCGGGTGAGGACATGGCAAACTCCGTCCTGCTGTGAAACGGGCGCCGGCGCTGGGGGCGCCGGGTCATTGACATCTTCGATCAGCGGAAACCTTCTTCGCCGTCGGCGTGAAGTTTCGGCCCGCGCTCCTCAATTTTTTCAGGCGCGGCATCGACGGGAACATTCGGTGCGGCATTGGGGTCCGCGATCCGCGCCATCGGGTTGAAGGCCCATTTGACGCCGTTCTTCAGAACGGTCTGGACCGTCGTGTCGTGATAGGTCGGATAGGTTTCGTGTCCGGGACGGAAATAGAAAATGTTGCCCGCACCGCGCCGGTAGGTCAGGCCGGACCGGAAAACCTCGCCGCCCTGAAACCAGCTGATGAAAACCGTTTCCAGCGGTTCGGGCACGCCGAAAGGCTCGCCGTACATTTCTTCCATCTCCAGTTCGAAACTGTCCGGAAGGCCCCGGGTGATCGGATGGTTGCGGCTGGTGACCCAGAGACGTTCCCGCTCGCCGGCCTCGCGCCAGGTCAGGTTGCAGGGACTGCCCATCAGGCGCTTGAACGGTTTGGCGAAATGGGCCGAGTGCAGAAACATAATGCCCATGCCGGACCAGACAGCGTCGCAGACCCGGTCGACGACCTCGTCGGCGACGTCGCCATGGGCCGCGTGACCCCACCACACCAGAACGTCCGTATCGGCGAGCCGTTCTCCGGTCAGCCCGTGTTCGGGGTCCTGCAGGGTCGCCGTTGCCGCGCTGATCTCCGGATCGGTATTCAGCGCATCGGCGATGCATTGATGCATGCCGTCCGGATAGGTGCGGGCGACGATTGCATTGTGCTGCTCATGGACGTTCTCGCCCCAGACCAGGGTTCTGATCGGCATGGCCGTTTCTCCAGGTTCGGTCGACAATTCAGGAAGAGCGTTGGTAATTTCAAAGCGCTTTGAATAGCGGTATCACGCCGTTTTTTGAGTGTCAATCTGCCAACGTTCAAGCAAGCGCGATTCACGCGCAGGACAGTGTGACGGCACGCCGCATCGCGGTTCGGGGGAATATTCAATATACAAACCATACTATATGGTATGGTAAGGAAATTGACATGAATGTTTTTCTCATGATTGCAGCGGTCCTCTCCGGACTGACGTTTCTGATCCACACGTTTCTTGGGGGGCGGGAGATCGCAGCGCCCTTGCTGCGCGCGCCTGATCTCGAACCCGTGCCGAAATATGTGAGCTATTACTGCTGGCATATCGCGACGATCGTTCTTGCCGCGATGGCGGCGATGTACGGGCTTGCGGCCCTTTATCCGCAAAGCTGGGAGCTCGGATGGATGGCGACGGGTCTTGCGCTCGCGTTCTGTTTCCTGGGATTGGCGCTTCCCCCGCTAAAGAAGCAATCCTACAAGGCAATGCCGCAAGGTTGGCTGTTCCTGCCGATCGCGCTGCTGGGCATTGCCGGTGGAGTTTGATGGAGCCAAGAAAGCGATTTGCGAAAAAGGACTGGCTGGATCTGGGGCTGCAACGCCTCGCCCGGGATGGCGGAGCTGCGCTGACGGTCGATGCCATGTGCGAAGCCGCAAGCCGGACACGCGGTTCTTTCTATCACCACTTCGAGGACCACGGCGCCTTTCTGGAGGCGCTGTTCCTGGCATGGAAACAACGCAACACGCTGGACGTTGCGGAAGCGATCCTGCAACAGCCGCAGGACAAGCGTGCGCAGACCCTGTCCGATATTGCCAACATGCTGGATCAGGATCTCGAAAGAGCCGTGCGCCAGTTCGCACAGGCCAACGGCATCGCGCGGGCGATCGTCGAAGAGGTCGACGGGATCAGAACGGAGTTCGTCGTCGGTCTTTATCGTGATGCGGGCCTGGCACCCGAGTTGGCCAGGGAAGTCGCGCAACTGGAATATGCCGCTTATGTCGGCAGCCAGATCGTATGGCCTAACATGACCGCCGGGGACAGGATCCGGCTCGACCAGCGCTTTGCCTCCATGGTGTCGAAGGCATTCGGGCCGACCCGGAGGTAAGCCTTCCCGCGATCGCTCACGCAAATGTGAACACTAACCCTTCTTCAACGGCTTTCTGTTATTCAGGGGCGTCTCCGGACTTTCAGGAAACGGAAAGTGTCATGCATGTACTTCGCCAACCGATCACAGCCGTCGTCATTGTCTTCTGGTTCTTCTTCTGGCTTCTGAACGGGCTCGACAAGTTTTTCGCACGCCAGGACATCGTGTTCTTGCACTGGTGGGGCAATCACCGGGTTGAAAAGTTCACGATGTATTTCGACCGGCTTGCGCTGGACCCTGCCCTTGTACAGGCGACGCTGGTTTTTGCCGGAATCGTCGAATTTGCTGCGGCCGGCTTCTTCGTCTGGGCCGGCCTGCGGCTGGTGCAGGGCAAACCGGGCGTCGCCTATCGCACCGACCTCGCGATCACCGTTTCTATCGCAGTCTTCCTGGGGTTCACGATTTTTGATGTCATCGTCGGTGATCGTGCCGAGCTGCTGGAACATTCCACCTATATCGGCGTGCTGCTGGTATCCTTCCTGGCCGTCGCGGCGGAAAGCTTCTTCCACCACCTGCGGGACCTCGACAGCCAGAGCACGCTGAACAGGCAGTTTCCACCGGAACCTCAGTAGCCCAGTGTCAGCGCGCCCTTGCGGCGCGGATCGGAGAAGCCGGCAAGAGTACCGTCGACGCTCATGATCGACTGGGTCGACCCCATCGCGTTCTTGACCGCAACCTTGTGGCCTCTCTGCTCAAGCAGCCTGACCGTGTCCGGCGAGATGCCCTCCTCGATGCGGATTTCGTCCGGGAGCCACTGGTTGTGAATGCGCGGAGCGACCGTTGCCTCGGCAATGTTCATCTGGTGATCGACGATGTTGAGGATGATCTGCAGTGTCGTCGTTATGATGCGGCTGCCGCCTGGTGATCCGGTCGCCAGGTGAAAGGCACCGTCCTTGAAGACCAGCGTCGGGCTCATCGAGGACAGCGGCCGTTTGCCGGCCTCGACCGCGTTGGCCGTACCTCCAATCAGCCCGTAGGCATTGGGTACACCGGGCTTTGCGGAAAAGTCATCCAACTCGTTGTTCAGGAGAACACCGGTTCCATCGGCGGTGAGACCGGAGCCATAGGAAAAGTTGAGGGTGTAGGTGTTCGAAACCGCGTTGCCGTCCTTGTCGACGACCGAATAGTGCGTGGTTTCGTTGCTCTCATAGGGGAGCGGGTCCGCCGGTTTGACGTCTTCAGAGGGCCGCGCCGCGTCCATCTTGATTGTCCCGGTCAGCGCCGCGGCATAATCGGGTGATGTCAGCCCGGTGACGGGAACGCTGACATAATCCGGATCGCCCAGATATTTGGACCTGTCCGCATAGGCCAGCCGCATCGCTTCCGACATGGCATGGATCGCATCGGCGGAATTCGGGCCGAACTCGTTCATGGGAAAGTTTTCGAGAATATTCAGGATCTGGACGATGTGAACGCCGCCGGATGACGGCGGCGGCATGGAGGCAATCTCGTAGCCCCGGTAACTGCCGGTCACCGGCTCACGCCAGACGGGTTCGTAGCTTGCAAGGTCTTCGACAGTCATGCTGCCGCCTGCCGCCTGAACCTTGCTCGCGATTTTTTCGGCCACGTCGCCCTGGTAAAACCCGGCCGCACCTTTCTCGGATATCAATTGTAGGGTTCCGGCCAGATCCGCCTGGACGAGCGTTTCGCCGGGCTGATAGGGAACCCCGCCTGCCTTGAAGAAAATCTCGGAAGTGGCCGGGTCGGCGGTGAGCCGCTCGGCGCGCGCGGACAGCGCGTCCGAGAGGCTGGTGGTCACACTGATGCCGGATCCGGCCAGTTCGATTGCCGGAGCAATGAGCTCCTGCCAGGTCACGTTGCCGCTGCCGTGTTTTTCGAAGGCCTCTGCAAAGCCGGCAACGGTCCCCGGAACACCGATGGCGAGCCCGGAAAAGCGGGACTTTTGCTTGTCCGGCTCGCCGTCCGGTCCGAGAAACATGTCCTTGAACGCACCGGCCGGTGCCTTTTCGCGGTAATCAAGCGCATGGGTTTCGCCGCTTTCGGCCATGTGGATCATCATGAAGCCGCCACCGCCGAGATTGCCCGCGCGCGGCAAAGTGACCGCCAGGGCAAAGCCGGTCGCTATGGCAGCGTCGACCGCGTTGCCGCCTTTCTTGAGGATCTCCACACCAACGGCGGTTGCGATTGCCTCCTGGCTGGCAACCATGCCGTTCTCGGATGTCACCGGATGGAACAGATCCGTCTGGGAGTAAATCGGAGCGGTCTGCGCCGATGCGTGGACCGAGGTAAGCGCCAACACCGCAGCGGCGGCGAATATCGCGATTTTCAAGCGGCGAGCCATGTCATTCTCCCATGCCATATCGTTGTGACTGTGTCGCAGTTCAGGATGTGTCGCAATACAAAATCACGTGTAAGTTGAAGTTGTTCGATTTGTTTGATCCACCGCAAGGCCGGTAGGCGACAGCTAGGTCACTCTCACGTGTGTGAGTTGGTTCACAATTACAAGGAGGCCTTCATGTTCCGGTGCGTGAACACCAAAAACCCGGCTACCCGGACAGCGAGGAGCTGGGCCGTCTGCTGGCTTGCAGCCTTGATGCTGGCGGCTCCTGTCAGTTCAGCACCTGTCCACGCCGCCGATCCGGCGACGGGAAAGATACTGGCGCTGCAGTGGTGTTCGTCCTGTCATCTGGTCGCCGACGATCAGCCGACGGCCGCAAGCGTGTCGTTGCCGAGTTTCTATGACATAGCCAAGGACCCCGACTGGACCCGGGCTTCACTTGCCACCTTCCTGAAAGACCCGCATCCGAAAATGCCGAACATGAATCTCGGCAATGTCGAGATCGCGAACCTCGCCAGCTATATCGACTCTCTTTCGGCGGATTGACGGCAAGGGATGCGGAACCGCATTCGTGGCAGCGCGTAGCGTCACATGTCGAATTGCGCGCGCATTGCCGCGTGAAAGGAACCGGCGTAGGCGTCATCATCTGCTTCGAACACCTCGTCGGGCAGGCCGTCATTGAAGACACGTACATCCACGACGCGATCGGTCATCGTGCCGCTTGCAAGGATATGGTCGAGGGCCTGGCCTTTTCCGCGGTGAATGACCGTCTGGCGCTCCGGCAACGGAAGCGAGGCGTCCAGCTGAAACAACCTGCGATGCACCCAGTCCGGAGACGCGGTATCGTCCGGGTCCGCGCGCAAGAGACGCAGGGTGCCGGTTTCACCTGTCGCGTTGAAGTCACCCGTCAGGATAATCCGGGCCTTTTCGTCCCTGTCGAACAGGGCCTCGACCGCAAGGCGCAACTCCAGTGCCTGTGCGGACTGTTTCAGGACCGAAAGCAGGTAGCCTTCCGCCCAGGCCGACGTGGTTTTCCAGGTGCGCTCCTCGGTTTTGCCGCCCCGGATCATCGCGGCGATCGGTGCGCGCAGATGTACCACGAACAGATGGAGAGGTTTCAATCCGCCGACGTCGATCTCCGATCTCAGGATCGGACGCTCGAACGTGACATGCTGCGGTTCGTCATATCCGGGTATCGCCGTTGACGGCTGCCAGAGCGGGGGGTGCGCGCGCTGCTGGAACAGGCTCTCCTGCGCAGTGATCGGATGGCGGGACAAAATGACGAGATTGTGCCTGTCCCCGGGACCCTTTCCGGGCGCGCGTTCACTTGCCGCGCGGTGATAGGTTTCATAGCGCGTGCCTGAAAGCAGCAGATCGAGCGCGAGAAACTGCCGCCGCGCGACACCCTTCACCTTTTGTGCGTTGACTTCCTGTAGGCACAGGAGTCCGCATCGAGTTCTTCGATCCTTGGGCGCAAGGCCCCGATCCTCGGTCTCAGGCCGGCAGGGTCGAACCGGTCGCAGCCGTAGGATTCAATGTTGAATGTGGCCAGTTTCATGCCGCCGGACCTTGAGACTATTCAGATGCTTAACGATAGCGGTTTCGTGCATTTGGTGATAGTCAATCCGACGAAGTGCCTGGAACCATGGATCTTGATGACGACTGACATGTGCCCGTGCGGCAGCGGCAAAACCCTTGCGACCTGCTGCGGTCCGCTTCTGTCCGGCCTTGCAAATGCCGAGACCGCGGAGGCGCTCATGCGCTCCCGGTATTCGGCCTATGTCACCTTGAACATCTCCTATCTGAAGGACACCTTGTGGCCAAAGAACCGGACCGGTTTCGACGAGACCGCAACAATGCAATGGGCGCGCGAAAACCACTGGACCGGCTTGACGGTTCTGCAGGTTCACGGAGGTGAGACTGCCGACAGGGAAGGGACGGTGTTGTTCGAGGCGAAATTCCTTGCCGCAGGCAAGCTGAACACGCATCGCGAGCTCAGCCGGTTCCGGAAGAAGGCAGGCCACTGGTACTACGTGGAGGCCATCCCGGAATGAGGGGCGCGCGACAGCGGCGCCCCCATTTTCCTGATGGCCGGCCTAGTTCCGGCCCGCCATGACACCGCCGTCAACGTCCCAAATGGCACCCGTTACCCAGCCGGCCTCGTCGGAAAGCAGGAAGTCCACCGCAGAGGCAACATCTTCGGCTGTCCCGATGCGCCCGATGGGGTGAAAGGCATCAAATCCCTTTTTCAGGGTTGCCGATATCTGGTCTTCCGGAATGAAGGCGCCGTAGATGGGCGTTTCGACGACGGCGGGCGCGACCGCGTTGACGCGAATGCCCTGGTCTCCAAGTTCCATCGCCAGGTGCTGCGTGAAGGCGTGCAGGCCTGCCTTTGCCATCGAATAGGCAGACGACGGTGTCGCCTTGACGGCCTGGTGCGCCCACATTGATCCGAGATTGACGACAGACCCCTTTCCGGTCTCCGCCATTTTCCGGGCAACAGCCTGCGTGATCAGGAAGGTTCCCCTGTTGAAGGCATGGTACAGGTCGAAATCGTCGCCCGAGTGGTCCAGGAACGGTTTGGGGCTGAAATAACCTGCCGCGTTGACCAGGTATCCGACCGGCTGGTCCAGATTGCCGATCCTGTCGATCAGTTCCTCGACATCGTCAGCCCGGGTCACGTCCGCCCGCCATGTGTCGACGTCAACCTGGTGCATGGATTCCAGCTGCGCGCGCGCGGTGGACAGCTTGTCCGGGTTCCGCCCAATCAAAACAAGAGGAATGCCCCGGGCCGCGAGGCGATGTGCCGTTGCCAGGCCCATGCCTGACGTTCCGCCCTGAATGATCGCAATGCTGTTGGTCATTGTTTGTCTCCGGTTCGCCGTTCAATCATATTTATCTATCTACTGATAGGTAGTTAGATGGGCGACATATCGTTGTTGCGCTTCGTGTTGTCAAGGCCTATCTATCAGTCGATAGATAAGGAGATCGTTCCGTGACCGCATCCACCGCAGATACAGAAGAAAGAATCCTCGATCTCGCGGAAGCTCTTATCCGTCAGAACGGCTACAACGGTTTCAGTTTCCGGGACCTCGCCTCCGGCGTCGGCGTGAAGAGTTCAAGCGTGCACTATTATTTTCCGACCAAGGCCGATCTCGGTGCCAGGGTTGCCAGGAGATATACGGAGAGGTTTCTGGATCTGCTTGGCGATCCCGAGGAACCGGTCATGTCAGCCGAGGCATTGATCCTGAAACTGCACGGAGAATTCGCAAGATCCCTTGGGCAGGATGGGCAGATGTGCCTGTGCGGTATTCTTGCTGCCGAGTCCTCCGGCCTGCCGGAAGCCGTCGTGAGCGAAGCGAAGGCGTTTTTCGACCGGACTGTTGCCTGGCTGACAAGGGGATTGCGGCAATCGGACTGGGGTGCAGGCATCCCTGACGACGACCTGACCAGACAAAGCCTGGCTATCCTCGCTCAGCTCGAAGGCGCGATGCTGATCGCCAAGGTTCAGGGGCGGCCGGACGTATTCGGCGATCTCACGCCGAGGCTTGCACAAGCCTGATCGTGACCGCAGCATTAGCCATTGTGCCCTCTCCAATTAAATGAACCGGAAAAAGTAATACAACTTAAGAATTTACGCTATTTTCTTAAAAATACTTAATTTGAATATCCTCTCCTTCAGTAGCACCTTTTGCGTATCGAAGAACAGCTTGAGTGGAGGGTGTTGAAATGTTGAGATACGCAAACAGACATATGGAAGAACTCAGAAAAGAAATAGAAATACTTCTGGACCGGAAGGATCTGGATCCTTTTGAAAAGAGCAAAAGACTCGACAGGCTGGATCGGTCCTACCAGTTCTGGCGCCAGTTTGCCTGATGCGGCCGTCCGCGTTGCCGGAGTGCGGTTCCTGCGGATGGCCAAAAAAATGCGGCCCCGGAGGCCGCATTCTGGCGTTGCAAGGATTGTTGTCGGGGATCAGCGCGCCTTGCGGCGGCGGGACGCATAGCCGAGCAGTCCGAGACCCGCGGGCAGCAAAAATCCAGCCGCCGGGATCGGGACCGCGGTGATGTTCACCGTGTCGATGAAGCCGCCATAGGAATCCTGCTGTCCGGCTGCAGCGAATGTCAGTGTGTAGTCTCCGGCGCTTTGAACTTCGAAGAGTGCCCTGACCAGCGTCCAGGCGCCGACCGCCGTTCCCAGCGAGGCATCCGGGCCGGTGATGAAGCCCGACAGGAGACCGCTGCTGATCGAGAAGTCGATCCCGTTGGAATCGGCATCTCGAGTGCGTGGGCTGTACCAGAAGGAAAGCGCGTAGGTTCCCACGCCCAGCGACACGTCCTGTTCCATGGATGAATTGGAGTTGCTGCGCGGATGGCTGTCGAGCTCGATGTAATGCTGACCGGAATGCGCGTCGATAGAGCCGAGCGTGCGGTTGGTCTGCACTTCGATACCGGCGCCGCTCGCCGTTTTCCAACCGGTTATCTCGTCAAATACATCCCAGGAAGACCCGGTCGTTGCGAGCTTGGAAAGCTGATTGCCCTTCACGAGGCCGGTCGGGTCAAGGGTCGACACGTCTTCAAAATCACCATTGACGATCATGGCGTTTGCAGAACCGGCGGCGAGGAGTACAGCGCCGGCAAATGACGCAATCGCGATTGCCTTAAGCATCATCTTATCCTTTTTTGACCGACACGCACCGAAACTGGTTCCGTTTCCGGATGGGGCGTACGCGCCGGTTTGACCAATGCGTATAAAAAAATCTTTTTATCCTATAAAAACTCCCTATCGGCGACGCAATCAGATCCGAGCGAATCGAACGCGCTGTCTTGAGTCATGGTTAATTTTCCGGTGGTGCTGTCCGCGGCGTATCCGAAATGAAAAAATCCGGCCCCTGCGCTTGGCGGCGATGCAGGGACCGGATCAACGCGCGGATCGAAGGGGAGGCAACCCTCTGAATCCGCAAGGCAACCGGGTTCAAAACAATTCGCGCAGGACGCGTTCAAGATCAATTTGGCGCAATTGGCGAGTCGTTTGTTCACTATTTGTTCTAATTTTGCCGGCCCTGTCAAGCGGAGATCTTCCTGTTGTCCGGCCAGATTGGCTAACGTGTTGCAAAACCGCTCAAAAACCAGCGGCGAAAAGGTGGAGTTCAGTCCGAATGAGGCATGATCACCGCGACACTTGCCGGTTTGACAAGCAGATTGGTCGAACCGGGCACGGCACGTGGTGTGTTCCTGTTTGCGCGAAATGACTGAATTTCATCACGCAGGTGTGAAAACGCTTCGGCCTACGGGTTGCGAAAGCCACGGAAAATTAAGTCCCTTGTGACAAAAATGCGGAAAGAGTTTCTCAAGGGCCCTCCACGTGCGATCAACCGCCAACTTCTGGACAAAGCGTTTTCAGGACGCTGCCTGGATGCAAATCCTGGGGAAGGGCGTCGATCAGATCGCGTCTGTCTCGGGGCGCGGGTCTCCGGAAAGAGCGGCTGCGGGACGCATGGCCGTTTCCACTTTCGCCGTCCGGGTTGCCGGCGCCGGACTTGCCTTCGTTTCCCAGATTGTCCTGGCCCGCCTGCTCGGTGCTCATGACTACGGCATCTATTCTGTTGCCTGGACATTCGTGATCGTGCTCGGGGTGATGGCCTGTGGCGGGTTCTCGACATCGGCAAGCCGGTTCATTCCGCAATACCGGGAGGCCGACGATCTCAAAGGTCTCCGCGGGTTTCTGACGGCCAGCCGGCAAGTCGCCTTCCTGATCGGTGTGGGGACGGCAGCCCTTGCGATCGCCGGGGTGTACCTGTTCAGCGCCGAAATCGCGCCAACCTATGTCGAGCCGCTCGTGATCGTGTTTCTCGCGCTGCCGTTCTTCGCCTTCGGGCTGGTTCAGGACGGGATCGCGCGCAGCCACGACTGGCCTTCGCTTGCCATGCTGCCAACCTATATCTGGCGCCCGCTTGCCATTCTGTTCCTGCTGGTCGCGGTCAGCATCACCGGCATGCCCGCGACGGCGACGACGGCGGCAATGATCGCAGTCGCGGCGACCTCGCTTGTCGCCGCCTATCAATATTTTCATCTAAGAGCACGGCTGCCGCGCAAGGTGCCGGAAGGGCCGGCCAGGGTCGACCTGAAAACATGGCTTACCATTTCTCTGCCGATGCTGATGGTGGAAGGCTTTCTGCAACTGCTTACCAGTGCAGACGTGATCATGGTGAGCTTCTTTCAGAGCCCTGACGAGGTTGCGGTCTATTTTGCGGCCTCCAGAACGCTCTCGCTCGTGCATTTCGTCTATTTTGCGGTGCGGGCCGCGTCCGCGCACCGCTTTTCCAGCTACAAGCACAACGGCGACAGGGATGGGCTCGCGGCCTATACGCGGCAGGCGACGCTGTGGACATTCTGGCCTTCGCTGGCAGCGGGGCTTGCGCTCCTGCTTGTCGCGCCGTTGCTGCTGCGCCTGTTCGGCAGCGGATTTGAAGACGGCTATCCGCTCATCGCGCTCCTGATGATCGGCGTTCTCGCACGGGCGTCCGTCGGTCCGGCAGATGCCCTCCTGTCGATGACCGGACACCAGACTTCCTGTGCCGGGATCTATGCGGCAACATTTGTCGTCAATGTGCTGCTCAACCTGATTTTCATTCCCATGATGGGTCTGGCAGGTGCTGCGATCGCCACCAGTTGCGCGATCCTTTTCGAAGCGACGGCGCTTGCGATTACCGCCCGGCGGAAACTGCATGTCACAACATTCGTGCTGCCGCTGATGATCCCCGGCCGGAGGCGGTCGGATGCCCCCTGACGGCGAAGGCGCATCCGGGCTCGATGTGCGCTTCTTCGATCCCCTGCAAGACGATCTGCCGATTGAGGCGTGGCAGGACCTGAGCGATGTCGCGGTCGATCCGAACCCGTTTTTCGGTCCGTCTTTTCTGCGCTCCTATCTCAGACACATGGGGTCGAAGCGCGTGAAGATGCTGGCCGTGCAGGACAAGCTTACGGGCCGGTGGCTGATGGCCGCACCCATCCAGACCCGGCCGGCCGGTGTTCTCGTTCCGGTTCCGACCGTTTTCACGACGGAGTACGGCCCGGTCGGAACACCGCTGCTGCACCCCGATGCCGACGCCTCACACGCCGGTCAGTTCTTCGAAACAGCTGCCGGCAAGGCCGGGGTCCTCGCACTCCCGCACCTGCCGCTCGCCTCAAGGGCCGCCGTTATGCTGATGCACCTCGATGGTGCGGATGTCTGCGTCGCCGAAAGTTTTCATCGTGCCTGTCACGATAATGGCCCGGACGGGCAGGCCCAGTTCGATCAAGCGTTCAAGGGCAAGCGCCGAAAGGAAATGAAGCGGCTGCTGCGCCGCCTTGAAGACGAAGGGCCGGTCAGTCTCGAAACGATCGATGGGGATGCCCTGCAGACCCGTTTCGAGCAGTTTCTCAGACTTGAAGCATCGGGATGGAAGGGACGCGAGAACACTGCGCTTGCCAGCCAATCGCAATCGGCGGCCTTTGCGCGGGAAACTGTTGCCGCGATGGCCAGTGCCGGCCGTGTCCGGATCGACGAGTTGCGGGTCGGAGAGACGCCGATCGCCTCACTTGTGCTGTTGGTGGATGGTGGCCATGTCTTTGCCTGGAAAATCGCCTTTGACGAGGCGTTTTCCCGGTATTCGCCGGGTGCGCAGCTGGTCCTCTTTGCGTTCCAGCAGACCCTGGCCATGCCGGGCTTCAAGCTGGCGGATTCGCTTGCGACCCCGGGACATTCCATGATCGAGCCACTGTGGCGGGGCCGCCTCGAAATCGGCACGCTGCTCTTGTCCGCCGGTTCCACGTCTTCGTTCAAGAACAGGATCTGTTCCGCCGATCTTGCTCTCGAACAGATGCTGCGGCGTCTTGCCCGGGATGTCAGGAGAAGGCTGAAGTCCTGACCCGGCGGTCAGGACGCCTCCGCGCGCGCCATTTCGCGGAGCTTGCGCCGAATGACCTTGCCTGTCGTCGTCATCGGCAATGAACTGACGAATTCGATCTCTCGCGGATATTCATGGGCTGACAGGTGTTCCCGGACAAAATCCCGGATATCCGATGCAAGGTTTTCGTCGTCCGGCTCGTCCGGTTTCAGGACGACGAATGCCTTGACGATCTCGGTGCGCAGCGGATCGGGTTTGCCGACGGCTGCTGCAAGCGCGACCGCGGGATGCCTGATCAGGCAATCCTCGATCTCGCCGGGACCGATGCGGTAACTTGCAGAGGTAATGATGTCGTCGTCGCGTCCCACGAAATGGAAGTAACCGTCCTCGTCCATCACTCCCTGATCACCTGTCACCATCCAGTCGCCAATGAACTTGTCGCGCGTCGCGTCCGCGTTGTTCCAGTATTCTAGGAACATCACCGGATCCGGTCTCCTGACAGCGATCTGGCCAAGGCTTTCGGCCGGCAAGACCGCGCCGGTGTCATCTATGATGGCGACCTCATGTCCCGGTGTCGGCTTTCCGATCGCGCCGGGACGGGTGACGCCGAGGCTTGCGGCCGAGCCCAGGACCGCATTGCACTCCGTCTGGCCGTAGAACTCGTTGACCGGAAATCCGAATTCCTGCGCGAACCAGTCATAGGTTTCGCGCCCGAGCGCTTCGCCGGCGGACCCGACGCTGCGCCACTGAAGAGTGAAACGCGCCGCCGGGTTGTCAACCGACCGCAGCATTTTCAGGGCTGTCGGGGGGATGAAGGCGTTCCTGATCTGCTGTTGCTCCATCAGGTGAAACGCGAATTCGGGATCGAATTTCCGTGCTGCGTGCGAGACAACCGGAACGCCCAGTTTCAATGCGGGGAACAGGGCGTTGAGCAAGCCGCCGGCCCAGGCCCAGTCGGCAGGCGTCCAAAGGAAATCGCCCGCCTGTCCGAGGAAATTCTGCGACAGCTCGATACCCGGCATGTGCCCGAGCAGCACCCGATGGCCGTGAAGGACGCCCTTGGGCTGACCGGTCGTGCCGGACGTGTAGATCATGAGCGCCGGGTCATCCGGTTTCGTGACGAGGGTTTCGAAGCTGTCGCGCGCTGCTTTCAGGAGAGCCTGAAAGGATCTGGTGTCCGACGCAGGTTCATCGACGGAGATGACATGCCGGAGCGCGGTCAGGTCATCGCGGATCAGCGAAAGTTTTTCAAGGCCGCTGCCGTTGGTCACGATTACCTTCGCGCCTGAATCGTTGAGACGGTATGTCAGTGCGTCGCGCCCGAAGAGCGAGGCAAGAGGAACGGCGACGGCTCCCAGCTTGTAGGCGGCAACATGTGCGATGGCGGTTGCCGGACCCTGCGGGAGAAGCAGGGCGATCCGGTCACCCCGCCCGGCACCAAGACCCCGCAACGCGTTGGCAAAGCGGTTTGCCGAGCGGTTCAGCTCCAGATGTGTCCAGTCCTCTACTTCGCCGGTTTGCAGAACATGTCGAATTGCCAGCCGCTGCGGGTCGCGCTTCGCCCAGGCATCGCTCACGGCGTTTGCCATGTTATAGGTTTCCGGCAGCGACCAGCGGAAGCCGGAATTCAGCGCCTCAAAGTCGCTGGCATGTTGAAGCATTGTCTGCGTCCGATGCAAAAATTTTAGGCAGCGGAGTGTAGGGCGCTCTTTGTTGCGGTGCAATAGGATCTGCGATCAACGCTGCGCCAGGGGGTGCGCGTGTTCCACGAGCTCGCGCAGCCGCTCATCGAGAACATGTGTATAAATCTGTGTTGTAGAGATGTCCGCGTGACCCAGAAGCTGTTGGACAACACGAAGATCCGCACCGTTTTGAAGAAGGTGCGATGCAAAAGCATGACGCAAAACGTGAGGTGAAATTTTCGCCACATCGAGTCCCGCCGTTTGGGCAAGCGCCTTCAGTTCCCGGGCGAAGTGCTGACGTGTCAGATGACCGCTGTCCCCGTGCGAAGGGAACAGCCACGGACTTTTTTCGTAGGCGCCTTCCGCGGCGCGCAGCGCCACGTAGTCCTTCATGGCCAGCTGGGCCGCGCGAGAGAGCGGCACCAGTCTTTCCTTCCCCCCCTTGCCCCTGATCTCGATCAGTCTCGCGTCACGCATCGCGGCGCCGACAGGCAGGGCAACCAGTTCGGAAACGCGCAAGCCCGTGGCGTAGAGCACCTCGATCAGGGTGTACATCCGGTGCACGCGAAGACGGGCGGCGGCACTGCGCTGGGGTTTCAGCGTTTCAGACCGGGCCGTTTCTATGAGCCTGTCGACTTCCTCCAACGACAAGACCTTGGGAAGGCTGCCGCGTTTCTTCGGAGAGGACAGCGTGCGGGTCGGATCGTCCTTGCGCGTGCCCTCCGCATAGAGAAACTTGAAAAACTGTTTCAAGGCCGACAAGCGCCTTGCCTGTGATGTCTCGGCAAAGCCCCGCCGGGTGAGGTCGCTCATGTAGGCAGAGATGTCGTCCGCCTGAGCGTCCTTCGCCTCCCGGCGGCCAAGAAAACCCGAAAAGTCCTCCAGGTCCCGCCGATACCCTTCAAGCGTGTTTTCAGCAGCTCCCCTTTCGGCGGCGAGCATTTCCAGGAAGGTCTCGATGTCGAAGCCCTGTGCCATCAGCGTCCGAAGCCGTCCTTCTTGACCCTGACCGTGATCTCGCGTTCGCGGGGATCCACGAAGTTTGCCAGGGCGTAAACCGCGCCATAGCCAAGCGCGCCGAGCAGGGCAAGCACAAGCAGCAGGCGGGTCAATGTCGGCACGTCAGTCTCCCGGGACGAATCGAATACATGAAT
This sequence comes from uncultured Roseibium sp., assembly GCF_963669205.1. NCBI lineage: Bacteria > Pseudomonadati > Pseudomonadota > Alphaproteobacteria > Hyphomicrobiales > Stappiaceae > Roseibium > uncultured Roseibium sp. The sequence goes on along the minus strand of NZ_OY769915.1, from coordinate 5,898,928 downwards.
GTTCCGAAAACGTAGCGATTTGCGCAAGCCAAACAAAGAAATTCGCTGGCTGCGTTCCACCACGTGTCTTTTCAAACGAATGTGGTACAACGCAGCATGAATGACAAAGACCGGACAGGGGACCAGCCCGCGTTGCCCGCAGAAGACACGATCAGCTCCATCGACATCGACCGGCTCCTTGCCGCGCTCGGGACCCGGTCTATCGTGCTTGTCGGCATCATGGGATGCGGCAAGTCGACAGTGGGCAAACGGCTTGCCGCGCGTCTGGGTCTTGAATTCGTCGATGCCGATTCCGAAATCGAGCGTGCCGCCAACATGACTGTGTCGGAGATTTTCGCGGAACATGGCGAGCCGTATTTTCGCAGCGGGGAAGAAAGGGTGATCGCAAGGCTGTTGAGCGAGGGACCGCAGGTTCTGGCGACCGGCGGCGGCGCGTTCATGAGCGAAACGACGCGCGCGGAGATCATGGCGAACGGGCTTTCGATCTGGCTGAAGGTCGACTTTGAAACCGTGATGGCGCGTGTGCGGCGGCGTGCAACCCGTCCGCTTCTGCAAACGCCGGATCCGGAGGGGACCATGCGCAATCTTCTTGCCGAACGCGAACCCGTCTACGCAAAGGCCGCTTTGACCGTCACATCCAAGGATGTGCCGCATGATAGCGTTGTCGACCAGATCATCATCACGATGGCTGATTACCTGTTTCAAGGCGGGGGCGGTGCGGCTCCGCAAACCTCGAACACCTGAATTCTGGATTTAGAACGTAATGGCAGACACGATTGCGGCCACGGCCCCATCCGAGCGGACAACGGTTCGGGTAGATCTCGGCGAACGCAGTTACGACATTCTGATCGGACGCGGCCTGATCGAAGAGGCCGGTTCAGAAATCGCCTCGATCCTGCCGAAGGCAAGGCTGGCGATCATTGCCGATGAAGCCGTGGCCGGGCTCCACCTTGCGCCCTTCTCGGACAGCCTGGGCGCGGCGGGGTTCGACCACAGCGCCCATACGGTTCCATCGGGAGAAAGCACGAAGTGTTTCGCCCAGTTCGAGCGGCTTTGCGACGAAGTTCTGGCAGGAAGATTTGAACGTGGTGATGCCGTCGTCGCGCTGGGCGGTGGCGTCACAGGCGATCTTACAGGCTTTGTTGCCTCCGCGACCCGCCGGGGCATGGCGTTCGTTCAAGTGCCGACGACCCTGCTTGCACAGGTCGACAGTTCCGTCGGCGGCAAGACCGGCATCAATTCCCGGCACGGCAAGAACCTGATCGGGGCGTTTTACCAGCCGTCACTCGTGCTGGCCGACACCGCGGTGCTGGATACCCTGCCGCTGCGCGATTTCCGTGCAGGGTATGCGGAGGTTGCGAAATACGGTCTGCTCGGTGACGCCGGTTTCTTCGCCTGGCTCGAAACCAACTGGAAGGGTGTCTTCGAGGGTGGTCCGGAACGCGAGGAAGCCGTTGCCCGGTCCTGCCAGGCCAAGGCCGACATCGTGGCCGCGGACGAGTTCGAAGCCGGAAAGCGCGCGCTGCTCAACCTGGGGCACACGTTCGGCCATGCGCTCGAAGCTGCGGTCGCCTACGAAACCGAACGGCTTGTCCACGGCGAAGGGGTTTCGATCGGCATGATGCTGGCACACGAATTTTCGGCGCGGCTCGGCCTCATCGACGAAGATACGGTTCTGCGGGTTCGCGCGCATCTTGACGATGTCGGGCTTCCGGTCCGGATCCAGGATATTCCCGGACAGCTTCCCGGCACCGAAACGTTCATGGACATCATTGCCCAGGACAAGAAGGTGAGCCGCGGAGCGCTCACTTTCATCCTGACGCGGGGCATCGGAGAGGCGTTCGTTGAAAAAGGCGTCGAATCCGGTGTGGTCGCTGACTTTCTCAGGGAGAAACTCGAAGCATGACGGAAACAGCTCTCTGGCTCGCAATCGCTGCCGTATTCGTGCTCCTGTTCCTGTCCGGATTTTTTTCCGGATCCGAGACCGCGCTCACTGCGGCCTCGCGGGCGCGTGTCCATCAGCTGGAAAAAACCGGCGACTGGCGCGCACGCGTCGCCAGCCGGCTGATCGCATCCCGCGAACGCCTCATCGGGGCGCTACTTCTGGGAAACAATCTGGTCAACATTCTCGCGTCCGCCCTCGCGACCAGCGTGTTCCTGACCTTGTTCGGGGAGGCCGGTGTTGCGATCGCGACGCTGGTCATGACGGCGCTTGTTCTCATTTTCGCGGAAGTCCTGCCGAAAACATGGGCGATCTCGAATCCGGAACGTTTCGCGCTGATGGTGTCGCCGATCGTGCGGGTGGTGGTCGCCGTGTTCGGTCCGGTGGTGGCCGGTGTGGAGTGGATCGTCCGTCATATCCTGCGGCTTCTTGGTGTGCAGGTCGGCGCGGATGCCTTCATTCTGTCGGCCCATGACGAACTGCGCGGGGCTGTCGACCTGCAGCATATCGAGGGGGGACTGGAAAAGGGCGAGCGCGATCGCCTGGGTGGTCTGCTCGATCTTGCGGATCTCGAGGTTTCCGACGTCATGGTGCACCGGACCAACATGCTGGCGCTGAACGCGGACGAGGACCCTGTGAAGCTGGTGGATGCGGCGCTGGCCGCACCCTACACGCGCCTGCCGCTCTGGCGCGGCGAAAGCGACAATTTCGTCGGTGTCCTGCATGCGAAGGATCTGTTGCGTGCCCTGCACGCGGCCGATGGAGACACGACCAAGATCGATATTCTCGAGATCGCGGCACCGGCCTGGTTCGTCCCCGACACCACAAGTCTGCAGGACCAGCTCAATGCCTTCCTGCGGCACAAGTCGCATATTGCGCTTGTCGTCGACGAATATGGCGAGGTGATGGGGCTGGTCACCCTGGAAGACATCCTGGAAGAGATTGTCGGCGAGATCGCGGACGAACATGATCTTGACCTCGAAGGACTCCGCCCGCAGGCCGACGGTTCGGTCATTGTCGACGGATCGGTGCCGATCCGCGACCTGAACCGCGCCGCCGACTGGAGCCTGCCGGATGACGAGGCGACAACCATTGCCGGGCTGGTCATCCACGAAGCCAGAATGATCCCGGAAGAGCGCCAGATCTTCACCTTCCACGGCTTCCGATTCACCGTTCTGAGGCGGGAGAAAAACCGGATCACACGGTTGCGCATAATGCCGCTTGGTGCTTCGAGGGGCATGACAGCGGCTGAACCGCAGCGTCAGGTGACCGCGCCGGCTCAGTAACTGCCGGCTTTCATCTTGTCAGGCTGCCGGGCTTGCCACCTGGAAAAGATACCGCCACGTGCCGCGGCGCGTCTCAGCGGATCTCGATGGCAAGCGCGTGAACGCCGTTTTCGAATTCTTCGGCCAAGGCCGCGTTGATGGCCCTGTGCTGGGCAACACGGTTCATGCCTTCGAAGGACTTCGCGGCAATTTGAACCCGGAAATGGGTTTCTCCGCCCTCACGCCAGCCGCCATGGCCCCGATGTTGCTCGGATTCGTCGATTACATTCAAGGATTCCGGTGCAAAGGCGCGGGTCAGCTTGGCGGTGATCGTGTCTTTGATGCTCATATCGCTCAACGTGTGGTCAGAGTTTGAAATGTCAAGTCTATGCGGGTTCCGCGAGGCCTGATACAGTTGCGGGCTGTCTAGGGTCAGGACCCATAAATTTGGTTGAATTGGCGCAGCAAACGGCGATGAACTGCTAGGAAAAGCGCGACAAGCGGGCTTCCTGCCCGGTTGAGCGGTTTGACGAAGCAGACCGAAGCCGTTTTTGCGTCCCTAAGGGATAGGGTGAATTTGCCCGGCAACGTCGTTGCAAATCTTTGGAAACCGGACGGTTTCCTGCAGCTTTGCGCCTCGTATCCGAACAAATTCATCCCTACCAATTCATCCAAATTAATGAGTCCTGACCCTAGCTTCGGCCAGTTCAAGGTGCCGGAAATTAGCTTTGGACACCGGGGAAATGCAACAGCCGACGGGTTGCCCGCCAACAGATAGAGTTCGATATTCGACCGCATGAAACTTGACTCAAAACTTTTCGACAGTATCCGGGTGAAGCCGGACAAGGAGCGCGCCGCTGAGGATACGCACCCGGTGTGCGACCATCCGGGCTGCAAGCGCCCCGGCCAGCACCGGGCGCCGAAAGGGCGCGACCGGGAGGGGCAGTATTTCAACTTTTGCGTCGATCACGTCAGAGAGTACAACAAGTCCTACAATTATTTCGTCGGGATGGGTGACGATGACGTCCGCTCCTACCAGAAAGACAGCCTGACCGGCCATCGGCCGACCTGGAAAATGGGCGTGAACAAGCAGGCGGCAGACGGGCCCGACGGCCATGATCCGCGGGCACAGATGCGCGGCCGCGCCCGCCAGCGGGCCGAACAGGTGCGACAACCTCGCCAGAGAAAGCTACTAACGCTTGAAAAACGGTCCCTGGATGTGCTCAATCTGCCTTACACAGCCCGTGGCGCGGAAATAAAAGCGCGCTATAAGGAGCTTGTAAAACTGAATCATCCGGACGCAAATGGCGGTGACCGATCTTCCGAAGACCGACTGAGGGAGATCATTCAAGCCTACAACGTCCTGAAAAAGGCTGGTTTCCTTTGAGCCGGTAGCTCCCTGCCGGCTCCTTCCAATTGATCCTTCCCGGTACACGGGACTTCGGAGGACTGATGACTGAGACGACGACTGCGGCCACGGCAACGCCGGACACCGAGGTTTCTGTTGAAGAGGTGTTCGGATTCAAATCCAGCCTCAAGGTGCCTGCATTCTCCACGCCGTCAGAACACGTGCCGGAGCGCGACGACGACTACCTGTTCGACCGGGCGACAACCCTTGCGATCCTTGCCGGCTTCGCACACAACCGCCGTGTCATGGTCACCGGCTATCACGGTACCGGCAAGTCGACGCATATCGAACAGGTCGCCGCGCGCCTGAACTGGCCGTGTATCCGCGTCAACCTGGACAGCCACATCTCGCGTATCGACCTTGTCGGCAAGGATGCCATCGTCATCAAGGAAGGGCAGCAGGTTACCGAATTCAAGGACGGCATCCTGCCCTGGGCCTATCAGCACAATGTCGCACTGGTCTTCGACGAATATGATGCCGGCCGGCCGGACGTGATGTTCGTTATCCAGCGTATTCTGGAGTCTTCGGGCCGTCTGACTTTGCTCGACCAGAGCCGGGTCATCCGGCCCCATGCCGCCTTCCGGCTGTTTGCAACGGCGAACACGGTGGGTCTCGGCGATACTTCAGGGCTCTATCACGGTACGCAACAGATCAACCAGGCCCAGATGGACCGCTGGTCGATCGTGACGACGCTGAACTATCTGCCGCACGACAACGAGGTCGATATCGTCCTGTCCAAGGCCAAGAACTTCCAGACCGAGGAAGGCCGCAACACGGTCTCAAAGATGGTGCGCCTGGCCGACATGACCCGGAACGCGTTCATCAATGGCGATCTTTCGACCGTCATGAGCCCGCGTACGGTGATCACATGGGCCGAGAACGCGGAAATCTTTGGCGATGTCGGCTTCGCTTTCCGCCTGACCTTCCTCAACAAGTGCGATGACATGGAACAGTCGCTCGTGGCTGAATTCTATCAGCGCTGCTTTGGCGAAGACCTGCCGGAATCTTCCGTCAATGTCGTGATGAGCTGAGGCTCCGATGGCACCGCGTCCGGGTCACAACACCCTTCCAGGCAACAAGCCTGCACCGTCGACCGAACCGTTCAAGCAGTCGGTCAGCGGCACGATGCGCGCGATTGCGGGTGAGGCGGAACTGGAAGTGCTGTTTTCCGGAGACCGGCCGGGCCTGAGCGGCATGACGGCGCGCCTGCCCGAGCCGTCACGCAAGGTCAATGCCCACGATATCGCGGTCACGCGCGGGTTGTCGGATTCCATGGCGCTGCGCATTGCCTGCCACGACAAGGCGGTGCACTCGAAAAACCTGCCGCAGGGGTCAGAGGCACGGGCCATCTTCGAGGCCGTGGAGCAGGCGCGCTGCGAAGCCGTCGGCGCACGGCGGATGCAGGGCGTTTCCGAAAACCTGGCCGTCATGCTGGACGACCGGTTCAGAAGGTCGGGCGCACCGGATATCGCAAGCCGCGACGAAGCGCCGCTTCAAGATGCCCTTTCGCTGATCGTGCGAGAACGCCTGACCGGTGAGCAGCCGCCGGAAAGTGCCAAGAACCTCGTCGATATGTGGCGCGGCTGGGTCGAGGAAAAAGCCGGGTCCGAGCTCGATCTGCTCCAGTCGGAGGTGGAGGACCAGAACGCCTTCGCGTCCCGTTTCCGTGATGTGCTCAAGTCGCTGGACATGGGCGATGATCTCGGCGATCAGGACCAGGACACCGATCCGGAAGAGAACGAGGACCAGGGCAACAACGACGAGGCCGAGACCGGCGAGGATGAGAACGACAGCGGTGAGCAGGAAGCCTCCCCGCAGGAAATGGAACTGTCCGGCGAGGAGCAGGACGCGGGCGATACCGAAGCCGCGGACATGGACATGGAGGACTTCGCCGAAGAAGACATGGCGCAGGACTCCGAAGAACCGGGTGAAAGCGACCGGCAGGACACGCCCTTTTCCAATCGGCCCGAAACGGACTACCGCGTCTTTACGAACCAGTTTGACGAGACCGTCACCGCCGAAGAACTGTGCGATACGGCTGAGCTCGATCGTCTGCGGGGGTTTCTCGACAAGCAGCTGACGCATCTGCAGGGCGCCGTTGCGCGTCTTGCCAACCGTCTGCAGCGCAAGCTCATGGCCCAGCAGAACCGGGCCTGGGATTTCGACCTCGAAGAAGGCCTGCTGGATACCGCGAGGCTGACGCGGGCCGTCACCGATCCGATGTCGCCACTTGCCTTCAAGCAGGAACGGGACACCAATTTCCGCGACACGGTCGTGACCCTGCTTCTCGACAATTCCGGTTCGATGCGCGGACGCCCGATCACGGTCGCCGCAACCTGCGCGGACATTCTTGCGCGCACGCTGGAGCGGTGCGGGGTGAAGGTCGAGATCCTCGGTTTCACCACGAAGGCGTGGAAGGGCGGCCAGTCGCGCGAAAGCTGGATCGGGGCCGGCAAGCCGCCGACACCGGGCCGGCTGAACGATCTGCGCCACATCATCTACAAGTCTGCAGATGCACCCTGGCGGCGCGCCCGCCGCAATCTCGGGCTGATGATGCGCGAGGGACTTCTCAAGGAGAATATCGACGGCGAAGCGCTTCTTTGGGCGCATGAGCGTTTGCTCGGGCGGCCCGAGCAGCGCCGGATCCTGATGATGATTTCGGACGGTGCACCCGTTGACGACACCACATTGTCGGTCAATCCGGGGAACTACCTCGAGCGCCACCTCAGATACGTGATCGAGGAAATCGAAACGCGCTCGCCCGTCGAATTGATCGCGATCGGGATCGGCCATGACGTGACGCGTTACTATCGCCGGGCCGTGACCATCGTGGATGCGGAAGAACTGGCCGGTGCGATGACCGATCAGTTGGCGGATCTTTTTGACGACGAAGTCCAGCAGGCCCAGCAGGGCAGCGGCAGACGGCGCGGCGGACGCCGCTAGGGACCGGATCGGGAGGGCAGAAGCATTTGAAGCGGTTCGGTTCCAGTTTCGCAGGCGCTTTGTTTCTGGTCCTGACCGTTTCCTTCCCCGACGCGCCCGCCGCGCGAGCGCAGGACGTCCTGAGCGAAGGGCTGCCCGTCAAGGCGCGCACCCGGACAATCGACACCTTTCACATCGGCCATGACGATCCGGTTTTCGGCAAACTCACATTTCTGGGCGGGCTCGAACTGCTTGCGTCCGACAGGAAGGTCGGCGGCCTGTCCGGGCTCGTTTCTCTTGAGGGCGGCAACGCTTTTCTCGCGGTGACAGACAATGGGCACTGGGTAAGGGCGACGGTTGAACAGGAAAAGGACGGCACGCCGTTCGATATCAAGGATGTCCGTTTCGCACCCCTTCTGGGGAAGAATGGGAAAACGCTGCGCGCCCGCCGGGGACATGATACCGAAGCCCTGGCGCTTGCCTCGTCCGGTCTTTATGTGACCGCCGAGTATCAGAACGCGATCTACCACTATCCCTGGCCGCTTGCGACCGGCAGGGAGCGCATGATCGGGCAGCTCGGTCTTCCGGGTGATATCAAGTCCCTGCCGCGCAATGCCGGTCTTGAGTCCCTGGCCGCAGGCCCGGACGGAAGCCCGCTTGCCGGTAAGCTGATCGCCGTCTCCGAATCCAGCAAAAGCGACGCGCATGATTTTTCCGGGTTCATCATCGGGCCAGGCGGTGTCGATCGCTTTTCAATCGATCGCCGGGACCGGTTCGATGCAACCGACGCCGCCTTCCTTCCCGATGGCGACCTTTTGCTGATGGAACGCAGGTTCAACCTGCGCGACCTGATCGGTCTGAGACTGCGCAGGTTCGAAGGCGGTTCGATCAAGCCGGGCGCGCACCTGACGGGTGAGGTGATCCTGGAAGCCGGGTTCGAACACCAGATCGACAACATGGAAGCCCTGGCCGTGCATCAGAACACGGATGGCGACACGATCCTGACGCTGTTGTCGGACGACAACCGCTCCATGCTGCAGCGGACGGTGTTCCTGCGCTTCCGGTTGGAGGAATAGGTAAAGTCTATTTGAAGGGTCAACCGGACCTGCCTCAGGCGGCCGAACCTTCCGGGACGGGCCGGACAATATTCAAAATGATGCGGTAGGGCGCGAGCAGGGCGAGGGCGACCAGGATCTTGACCACGAGATCGCCGGCTGCGAGCGAGACCCACAGCAGGGATTCCGTTTCGCCGCCAATACCAAGGAAGGGCACCGGGAAGGCCAGCGAGCCGTCTTCCATGCCGAAAAGCGCGTCCACGAAGGCGAAGCTTGCCGAAAAGGCGATGCCGAAGAACAACAGCGTATCGATCACCGAACCTATCAGCGAGGACGCCATGGGTGCCTTCCACCAGGTCATCCGGCGCAGCTTGTCGAAAATGGTGACGTCCAGCAGCTGGGCGACCAGGAAGGCGGTGCCCGATGCGATCAGGATACGCGGCGTGGTGAAGGCTTCGTTGAAGACCCAGAAGATCATGGGGACGACGATCGCCAGCAGAAAACCCGTTATGACGACCTTGCGCGCCGCAGACGGACCGAAGCGGCGGTTGGTCAGGTCGGTGACCAGGAAGGCGATCGGATAGGTGAATGCGCCCCAGGTCAGCGTGTCGGCCAGATTGACGCCACCGACGACATGTTCGACCGGAAACTGAACCAGGTAATTGGAGGCCGCAACGACAAGCGCCATCGCGAGGATCGCGATGGCGTGATGTCCCGCAGAGAAGCTCCGGGTATCCGTCATTTCATTTGCCCCGAAAGGGTTGGATCAGGCAGCTGCCGCTTCGGCCTGCTTGCGCTTGATGCTGACCTTGATCTTGCGGGCCGCATCGGACAGCTGGCTGTCGGCGGCTTTCAGAAGGTAGGCATCCAGGCCGCCGCGATGCTCGACCGAGCGCAGGGCATGGGCGCTGACGCGCAGCTTGAAGGTTTCGCCGAGCGTGTCGCTCAGAAGAGAGACGTTGCACAGGTTCGGAAGGAACCGGCGGCGGGACTTGTTGTTTGCGTGCGAGACGTTGTTGCCCGTCATCACATCTTTGCCGGAGAGTTCGCAACGGCGTGCCATGATATCACCTTTTGTTTTCGCGGCTGGGCCGTTACATGGAACCCAGCAAGTCCAAACCGGAACCGGCGCGGACCTTAGGTCCGGCGACATCGTCTCCGGCATTTCTCGGAAAAAGTTGCCCCGCTATAATGGCAGTGCGCTTGAACGTCAAGACATGTCCTGCCCGAGGAGCCGATTCTGTGGTTTTATTCGCACAGGTGCGCGGCGTTAACCACTGAGTTACCATAATTTAGAATGATTGATGCGGTTCCCAAGACGATTTTCATGCTAGTGTTGACTGTACGGAACATATTGGCACGGGGCACGGATCGTTGCCGGTTGGGCAGCGTGGAGGTTTGTTGAAGTGTTTGGTCTGTCGTCACTCGGACGCCTCGTCGTCCTTCCATTGCTGGCCGGCGCGCTGCTGGTTTCGCCTGCCCAGGCGAAAAAGAACAGCGTCGGCGGTGTCTACGCAATCTCGCTTGCCGGTTTCAAGATCGGGCGCGGAACGCTTTCCCTCGTGATGCAGGGCAATGCCTATTCGGCCAAGGTCACGGTTGCGCCCGCCGGTATCGGAACGCTGTTCTCGACGGGGAAAGGCGGCGCGGAAGCGTCCGGCTGGCTGGTCGGTTCGAAGGTGGTGCCGTCCAAGTACCGGATGGCTTCGCAAGCGGCCAATCTCGATTTCTACGTCAACCTGAACCAGGGCTCGCGCAATATCCGCTCCATGGAGGTCGCACCCCAGTTCAAGCCGAACAAGGAACGGATCAAGATCACCAACCGCCACAAGCGGAATGCGATCGATCCGCTCAGCGCCGCGCTGATGCCGGTCAAGCGGTCGAAAGACAGTTTCGGACCGAAAGCCTGTTCCCGGAAACTTCCCATTTTTGACGGATGGACCCGGTTCGACATCAAGCTGAGCTACGAAGGCACCAAGGAGGTCTCCGGCCGCGGCTATGACGGTATGGTAGTCGTCTGCAAGGCGCGGTGGGTGCCGGTCGCCGGACACCGTCCTTCCAAGGCGTCGGTGAAATACATGGCAAAGGCGAACATGGAAGTCTGGATCGCTCCGATGGGCCGGGACAATGTTCTTATCCCATATCGCATTGCCATCGACACCAAGAACGGGCGCTTGCTCGTCGAGGCGACCAAGCTGACGATCGACGGTGCGGGCAGCGACCAAGCCGCCCGTTAACGACCGCAGCCACATTTGCCACCTGCAACCGGGGCCAAGACTTGCGCCCCCTTGCGTCTCTTGTTACAGCGCTCCACATTACGCCATTGGGGCGCGCAAGCACCTTACAGTCAGTTTTCCGGACCGGCCCGTCACAAGCCGGCCTGCCGGGTTGTTTCGGGTAAACAAGTACATGCACAGCTATCTGGAGTTCGAAAAACCCGTCGCGGATATTGAAGGCAAGATCCAGGAGCTGCGGGCCATCGCAGCCGAGGATGGCGAGGAAGTCAATGTCGACGGCGAGATCGAGCGGCTCAACGCGAAATCCGCCCAGACGCTCCAGGACCTCTATTCCAAGCTCACGCCCTGGCAGAAGACGCTGGTCGCCAGGCATCCCGACCGGCCGCATGCGGTCGACTACGTGGCCGGCCTCGTCGAAGACTTCACGCCGCTGGCCGGGGACCGGAAGTTTGCCGAGGACCATGCGCTGCTGGCCGGGATCGGCCGTTTCCGGGGTCAGTCGGTTGCCATTCTCGCGCAGGAAAAGGGGCACGACACCGACACGCGCCTGAAACACAATTTCGGAATGGTGCGCCCGGAAGGTTACCGAAAGGCCGTGCGCATCATGGAACTGGCCGAGCGTTTCGGTATTCCGCTGATCAGTTTCGTCGATACGTCCGGCGCCTATCCGGGGCGCGGTGCCGAGGAACGCGGCCAGTCTGAAGCGATCGCGCGCTCGACGGATGCCGGCCTCGGACTTGGGGTGCCTTCCGTTGCTGTCGTCATTGGCGAAGGCGGATCGGGCGGTGCGATCGCGATTGCCACGGCAAACAAGGTGCTCATGATGGAGCACGCGATCTATTCCGTCATTTCGCCGGAAGGGGCTGCATCCATCCTCTGGCGCGACAGCGCCAAGGCGCAGGACGCGGCGACCGCACTCAAGATCACGGCTCAGGACCTGAAGCAGCTGGGTGTCATCGACGACATCATCGTCGAGCCGATCGGCGGCGCGCACAGGGCGCGCGAGATCGTCATCGACACTGCCGGCAAGTCCATCGAAGCGGCTCTGGAAGAGCTGTTCGGTCTGAGCCCAGAAGAAATTCGCAAGCAGAGACGCGACAAATTCATCGCGATCGGCCGGACACTGACCTAGGTCATACCATTGCGGTCTGCTTTATGAGGGTATGACCTAACGTAAATCTCGTATCTTCACGAGAAAGTCAGCAACGGATTCGGCTCCGCAATTGAAAAAGCGGGCATTTTTGCCATTGTGTGGCCAGATTCTGCCTGCATTCAGGCACAGTTAGGGCAATTGAAGGGTCGATTGCCCCGGTATTTGTTTGCATCACCGGAATTTGCTTCGCAGGGGCAGGCGGGTTTCAGTAACTTATCGTCAACTAACATTCCCTAGCCTTTGCGCGGGGGCGAGACGCAGAGAACCAGAAACGGTTTTACGGGAATAGACTTCCGCGTTTCCGGTTTCACTCAGTTCGGGATAGTAAGATGGTCTTTGGGCGCCGATTGAAAACGCCAGCCGCGCTGCAGAAGCGGGTCACCGGAAACGGTACCGGAAAAGCGGCAAGGCTCGGATCGCTGGTGATTGCTGCCGGCGTGCTGGCGGCCTGTCAGGCCGACGAGTTCGGCGCCGGCCCGAAGCACCTGCGTCCGGTCAGCGATTCCATCAAGCGCAAGATGACCGACCTCAACATGAGTTCGACGTCGCCGATCATGATCCGCATCTTCAAGGAAGAGTCGGAGCTTGAGGTCTGGAAGCAGACCCGGACCGGCAAATACCAGAAGCTTGAAGAATTCGAGATCTGCAAATGGTCCGGCAAGCTGGGTCCGAAGTTCAAGGAAGGCGACCGGCAGGCGCCCGAGGGCTTCTACGAAATCACGCCTGCGCTGATGAACCCGAATTCCAGCTATCACCTGGCCTTCAACCTCGGCTATCCGAACAGGTACGACCGCGCGCATGGCCGCACCGGCTCACATCTGATGGTGCATGGCGCGTGCTCCTCGCGCGGCTGTTACGCCATGACGGACGAGCAGGTCGAGGATATCTACGCCCTTGCCCGCGAAAGCTTCAAGGGCGGTCAGAAATCCTTCCAGGTCCAGGCGTTTCCGTTCCGCATGACACCGGAGAACATGGCGCGTCACCGCGACAGCGAGCATCTCGACTACTGGAACATGCTGAAGACCGGTTACGATCATTTCGAAGTGACACAGAAACCGCCGAAAGTCTCGGTCTGCGAAAAGAAATATGTCTTTGACGCAACGACGCTCGTCGAAGGCGTGCCATTCCGCGCCAGCGCCAAATGCCCGGAATACCAGGTGCATCCGAGCATCTCTTCAGCCGTTGCGTCCAAGCAGAGCAAAGACGACGAAAAGTTTCAGCAAATTGCTGCCCGTTTCGATGCCCGCGAAGAGCGCCAGCAGCGCCGCGAAGAACGCAACAAGCGTATAGCTGAAGTCTTTGGCAACAGTGGCGACGAGGCCGAAATCACGACGGCCACGATCCCGTCCGGCGACCAGCCGGCATCCGCTGCCGGTAATGCAGGCGCCGCCGCAGCAGCAAGCGCTCCGGCCGAAACAAATGGGGAAACCGGCGAGACAGCCGTCGAAACGGCGTTTGCCCCGCAGGAACAGTCCAGCGGCAGCGCAGCCGGACGTTTCCTGAAGCGTTGGGTTCCCTTCGGTTCAAAAACCACCGAGGACGAGGCCGGCGTCGGTCCGATTACCACGGACGTCGTTCCAGGCGCCAAACCCTGACCTGAGCGGTCAGGGTTTGCGGATCTCGCAAGATATCAAATGACATCGGATCCTTTGCATGGCGTGCGCTATCTTGGCGCCTGCATGTTCGGCAATGCGCTTTCGATGGCAAGACCGAGTGCGAGCAGATGCCGGTCGCTGAAGGCCGGTCCGTCGAGTTCAAGGCCGACCGGCAATCCGTCAGCCGTCAGACCCATCGGCAGCGACAGGCCCGGAATACCGGCGATCGAGCCCGGGTCCGTGTTGCGGATGAATGTCTGAAATGTCGGCACATCTTTCCCGTTCAGCGAGACTGTCATGTCCGATCCTGAAATCGGCTGGGCCTCGAGCGGCGTCGTTGGAAAGACAAGGGCATCCAGTCTGTTTTCGGCGAAGACTTCCGCATAACCCGACTGCACCTGGGGCCTGAGATCGGTCATGGCCGCCGCGTAGACCTCATCCGGGATGGCCTGATCGCCGAGCACGAGGTTTTCGAAGACGAATTTGACATCCGGGCTTGCCACCCCGGCGGCAACGTCTTCCAGAGTAAGCCCGCTGCCGCTGGCTTCGAGGAACGCGGCGAGGTCGCGCTTGACTTCCCAGAGTGCGATCGGGAAGCCGGCCTTGGCCGCAAGGTCCAGCTCGCTGCTGATATCGACCTCAACCAGGGTCACGCCGGCCTTTTCCAGCGTGCCGAGAGCATCCCGGAACAGCCGCTCCGTTTCAGGCGAGAGATTTTCGGTCAGACCTGACGGAACGCCAAGGCGCACGATACTCAGATCGGCGGGTGCAATAGTTTTCGCGGTGCCCGTGATGACCGTGTCGAACAGAACCAGATCTGCTACCGACCGGGCAATCGGTCCGGCCGTGTCGCGGGTAGCCGAGATCGGGATGATGCCGCCCGCCGGATACCGTCCGACCGTCGGACGCAGGCCTGATACGCCGTTGAGGGCAGCCGGGATGCGAACGGAGCCACCGGTATCGGTGCCAAGGCCGGCTGGTGCCAGTCGTGCGCCGATGGCGGCACCTGTCCCGCCGCTGGACCCCCCGGCGAAACGGCCGGCATCATAGGCATTGGCGACCGCGCCGAAGGCGGCATTGTTGGACGTGATGCCGAAGGCGAGTTCATGCAGGTTGGTCTTGCCGATCAGGATCGCGCCCGCGTCTCTCAGTCTTGCAAGGACAGGGGCGTCTTCGGCCGGGACCCAGCCCTTCAGTGCCGGTGTGCCGCCTGTCGTGGGCAGTCCTTTTGAAGCGATGTTGTCCTTCACGACAATCGGTATGCCATGCAACGGTCCGAGTTCGTCCCCTGCGGCAACGCGTTCGTCGGCCGCCGCCGCTGCAGCCGCTGCGCCCTGGCTGTCGAAGCTGATATAGACATTGCGCGGGTCGTCTCCGGTCTTTGCAATCAGCGCTTCAACCAGTTCGGTTGCGGTCAGTTTCTTGCCGGCGATGGCTTTTGCCGCCTCCGCGGCGGTCAGATCGGTGATGTCCTGGGCGGTGGCAGCGGGCGCGGTAAGAAGCGCTGCGGCGGTCAGGAGGCCCGGTAGGATATGCCTGGTCATAGGTGTTTCCCTTCTTTTGGAAGTGAACACAGCAAATGCCGGATCATTGGCGTGCGCATCCTCTAAAATGAGGAGGATGGTCTTTTATTGGATGGGGCGAGACCCGTTCAGGCTGGCCAGAAGTTCCGCCCGGCTTCCGGTACATGATTTCTGATAGATCGATTTCAGGTGAGACCTGATCGTCGTTGCCGAAACTCCGAGATCGGCCGCCATTTCTCGGTCCCGTTTGCCCTTGCACAGCAGCGTAAGCACGTCCTTTTCCCGCGCAGTCAGTCCGTGTTTTTCCGCCCAGGCCAGGAAGCGTCGCTGCGGATCGGCTTCGCGCAGCCGGTTTTCTTCCAGGCGCAGATTGGCAAGGGCATTGCCGAATGCAGTGCCGATGGCATCGAGCAGATCCAGATCTCTCTGCTGAAAGGTCTCGCGGCCCTGCCCGCGCCAGATGCGCAGATCGCCGAGGTGGCTCGCGCCCGAATAAGCGTGGAAGTTCATTCCGTGGCGCAGGCCGTCGCGCGCCAGGAAATCGTTGAAGAACTCGGTGCGCAGGAAATCCTCGCGCGTAATCACCTGGTCCAGGTGGGTGGCGCGCCGGCACATGCGGAAACGCGGCGTGATCGGGTCGCAATACTGGAAGTGGCTTTCGTAGGCGGCGAGGTTGTCCTCATCCATGTTGAGGAAAACGCCCCCGGTGTCTCCCGCATCCTTCTGCCAGGTGTAGGACGCGAAATGGTCAGCCTGGAAGAGATCAAGCAGGCGCTCGCCCAGTTGCAGCCGCAACTCGCGTGCCTCCCGGATCGCGACCATGTCCTGCATGATGGCGAATACCAGGTTCGTTTCCCGTGCCGAGAGCGTCGTCAGCATGACATGCCTCCTTAGCCCTCATGGTAACCGGGAACCCGGGTCCCGTCACCTTCAAGCGCCCTGCGGGCTCTAACGCTATTGCGGCATGAGTGCCCAGTAGTCGAAGTCGAGGATCACGTCGTCCAGGTACTTGCCGTCCTCAGCCTTCAGCGGGAAATCCTTGCACGGGCGGTTCTTGGTGGCCACGAGCCGCAGGCGCAGCGCGCCGACATCCTGGCGTCCGTCGATCTCGGACGCATCGAGAACTTCCGACCAGGCATAGACCGTGTCGCCGGAAAACAGCGGCGCAACGTGGCGGCCGCCGTTGATGCCGGCAATGTGGAAGGCGTTGCCGAGGCCGTTGAAGGAAAGCGCGCGGGCCAGCGAAATCACGTGACCGCCATAGATCAGGCGCTTCCCGAAGCGGCCTTTTGCCTCCGTGTGCTGGTTGAAATGCACCTTGGCCGTGTTCTGAAAGAGGCGGGTGGCCATCTGGTGTTCGGCTTCCTCGACGGTCATGCCGTCGACATGATCGATCTTTTCACCGACGGCATAGTCGCCGAAGCGGAACTCCGATCCGGAAAGGGCATTGTCCCAGTTCGCCGTGTCGAGCAGCGGCGCTGCCGTGCCGAGCGCATGTGGGTCGATGGCGGCGGGAAGGTCCGGCACAACCGGCTCCGGTGCCGGAGAACCCGGGTCGCGCTTGTTGACCATCACCCAGCGCACATAGTCCAGGACTTCCGTTCCGGTCGACGTGTAGCCGGTGGAACGGACATAGACGACACCTGTCCTGCCGTTGGAATTTTCCTTCTTGCCGATCACTTCGGAAATGGTCGACAGGGTGTCGCCGGGATAAACGGGCGCCAGGAAGCGTCCGCCGGCATAGCCGAGATTGGCGACCGCGTTCAGCGAGATGTCCGGCACCGTCTTGCCGAAGACGATGTGGAACGTCAGGAGATCGTCAAGCGGCGCATGGGCATAGCCGAGCGCCCGGGCGAAGGCATCGGAAGACTGAACCGCGAAGCGCGAGCCATAGAGTGCTGTGTAAAGCGTCTGATCGCCCGCGGTCACGGTGCGCGGTGTCGCATGACGGATCACCTGGCCGATCTCGAAGTCCTCGAAAAAATTGCCGCGATTGGTCTTGCTCAACGATCCCTCCCAGATCCGGTTTGTTGCGCGCGATTAGAGCCTATTGCAGCGCACACAGGCAAGTCAGACGTTGGGGGTAGGGCGTAAATCGACGGGCCATCTCAGAGGCGTGTACCGCCAGTCCTTTCAGACAGCGCCGCGCGTCCTCAGAATGAGGCCGATGGGTTTGGCACTATCTGTCATTTACACAGGTGCCTCGAATGAGTGCCCTTAGCGCCACAACGCCTTACCAGCGTCATTGCCAGACGTGATCTGGCAATCCATGCCGTGAACTGTCAGCGAAACAGGGTCGCGCAATCGGAAACGGAACGGCATGGATGCCATGGTCAAGCCCACTGCTGTCCGGTTTAACTCGGAATTGATCTAGCGAGGCGATTCCAGTCTATGACCTTGTCATTCCGGCTGAAGCGCAGCGGAAGGCCGGAACCCAGTAACCACCGGATTTTCCGTCTTGTTTCGGTCTCCGGCCGCAACGGGTACTGGGTCCCGGTCTTGCCGCTTGCACGGCAAACCGGGACGACACATCGGGGGAACAACTCCGTATCCCGAATTGGCGCTGCACGGAACTATGCCGCTTTCTCAACGACATGAGTTCGGCAGTACTTTCCAAACCGGACAGCAGTGGGTCAAGCCATGGCATGACCCTCGAGGGGAGGTCTGCCGTGGTTTCGTCATCCCGGCCAAGCGCAGCGCAGAGCCGGGATCGGGGAGACATAAACCTGTGTTGGCTGGTTTTTCTACCGGTAGTCGGGGCACTCCGGCCCCGGGTCTCACGATGTTCGCCCGGGGTGACGATGGAGCGTGTTGAGGTGTTTCCCAGAATCCTGCGCCAGACCAAACCGCCCCAGCATGCTTCGGCCCATTCGTGAGGAAGGGCACAGACCGCACGGTGCAACGGATCCCGGTCACGCCACTTGCACGGCGAACCAGGACGCGCAATCGGGG
The DNA here is from genome assembly GCF_963669205.1 of uncultured Roseibium sp. Lineage (NCBI taxonomy): Bacteria > Pseudomonadati > Pseudomonadota > Alphaproteobacteria > Hyphomicrobiales > Stappiaceae > Roseibium > uncultured Roseibium sp. The sequence continues at coordinate 5,880,876 of NZ_OY769915.1, read as the reverse complement.
TGTGTGAGCGCACAAAAAAGCCCGGGCGATTGCTCGGGCTTTTGATCTGGTCGGGACCTGCAGGCGTTACGCCGATGCCTTGTTGGCGGCGCGTTCCGCGCGCTTGCGGGCATGCGGGTCGAGTTCCGCCTTGCGCAGGCGGATCGAGGTCGGCGTGACTTCCACCAGTTCGTCGTCGGAAATGTAGGAAAGGGCCGCTTCCAGCGTCAGTTTCATCGGCGTCGTCAGCTTGACGGCATCGTCCTTGCCGGCGGAACGGATGTTGGTGAGCTGCTTGCCCTTGAGGACATTGACCTCAAGGTCGTTGCCGCGCGTGTGCTCGCCGACGATCATGCCCGGATACACCTTCGTGCCCGGATCGATCATCATCGGGCCGCGGTCTTCCAGGTTGAAGAGCGCGTAGGCAACCGCCTCGCCCGTGCCGTTGGACAGAAGCACGCCGGTGTGACGCCCCTGGATCGGTCCCTTGTAGGCTTCGTAACCGTGGAAGATGCGGTTGAAGATGGCGGTGCCGCGGGTATCGGACAGAAGCTCGGCCTGGTAGCCGATCAGGCCGCGCGTCGGCGCGTTGAACACCAGGCGCGTGCGTCCGCCGCCGGACGGCTTCATTTCCAGAAGATCGGCTTTGCGTTCCTGAAGTTTCTGCACGACGATGCCGGAGTGCTCCTCGTCGACGTCGATAATGACTTCCTCGATCGGCTCCAGGCGGTTGCCGGCCGTATCGAACTGGTAGACGACGCGCGGGCGGCCGACACCGAGCTCGAAACCCTCGCGGCGCATGTTCTCGATCAGGATCGCCAGCAGCAGTTCGCCGCGCCCGGACACGATGAACGCGTCGGGCTCGTCCGTGTCTTCCACCTTCAGGGCAACGTTGCCTTCGGCTTCCTTCATCAGCCTTTCGCGGATCACGCGGGACTGCACCTTGGAGCCCTCGGTTCCGGCCAGCGGGCTGTCATTGACGCGGAAGGTCATGGACAGCGTCGGCGGATCGATCGGCTGGGCCTGAAGCGGTTCGTCGATGCCGGGTGCGCACAGGGTATCGGCAACGGTGGCCTTGGCCATGCCGGCGATGGCAACGATATCGCCCGCCTCGCCCTGTTCGATCGGCTGGCGTTCCAGGCCGCGGAAGGCGAGGATCTTGGAGACACGGCCGGCTTCGACCTGGCTGCCGTCGCGCGCCAGTGCCTTGATCGGCATGTTCGGCACGGCCGTTCCGGAAACGACGCGCCCGGTGAGGATGCGGCCGAGGAACGGATCGGACTCGATCGTGGTGGCCAGCATGCGGAATTCACCCGGATCGGCTTCCGGCGGCGCGACCTTGTCCAGCACCATGTCGAACAGCGGATCCATGTTGTCCTGCGGTCCGTCCGGTTCTTCGGCCATCCATTCCTGTTTCGCGGACCCGTAGAGAACCGGAAAGTCGAGCTGGTCCTCGTTGGCGTCAAGCGCGGCGAAGAGGTCGAACACTTCGTCCAGTACCTCGTCGGCGCGCTGCTCCGGCTTGTCGATCTTGTTGATCGCGACGATCGGCTTGAGGCCGAGTTTCAGCGCCTTGCCGAGCACGAACTTGGTCTGCGGCATCGGTCCCTCGGCGGCGTCGACCAGGAGGATCACGCCGTCGACCATGTGCAGGATGCGTTCGACTTCACCGCCGAAATCCGCATGGCCGGGGGTGTCGACGATGTTGATGCGCGTGTCTTTCCAGACCAGCGAGGTGACCTTGGCGAGGATGGTGATGCCGCGCTCGCGCTCGATGTCGTTGGAATCCATCATCCGCTCTTCCGTGCGCTGGTTGTCGCGGAACGCGCCGGATTGCTTGAGCAAGACGTCAATCAGGGTGGTCTTGCCATGGTCAACGTGCGCGATGATGGCAATGTTGCGAAGTTTCATGTGTGGCTCCAAAAGACAGAGCGGGCCCGGTTGGGACCCGCAGTCTGTCTGGACGATATAAACTGGGATCGGCATATGCGCCGAATTTGGCGCCTTTATACGTCGATAGCGGCAATTGTGCAATGCAATGCAGTAATGCGGCGGATCACATGTGCCGCCTGTCTTGCCGCCCGCCATTGACAGCATCGCCGTCAGGCTCTAATTCGTAAGGAAACCTTATTAATAAAAGCTGCTGGTCCCCATGACGATCGCCTACCCGAATGTAAGCGTCACAATGCTGGTCGTCGATCTCGCGCGCATGCTCAGGCGGCGCTTCGAGGCCGCGCTCTCCGATGTCGAGACAGGCCTGACCGTCGGCGAGGCGCGAACCCTTTTTTACGTGTGGCGCAATCCTGGACATCGGCAGGCGGCGCTTGCCGACATCATGTTTGTCGAACCGATGACGCTGGTCGGCTACCTGGATTCGCTGGAACGGGCCGGACTGATCCGGCGCTGTCCGGACCCGCGCGACAAGCGCGCGAAACTGGTGGAGTTGACGGCAGAAGCCGACCCCCTTCTGGAACGGATCGGAGCAGCCTTGCAGTCGGTGCGCGCGACTGCGCTGGAGAACATTGCAGAAAAGGACAGGGAGCACCTGGAATCGCTGCTTCAGGTGATGAAGGACAGCCTGATCGCCGAGGAACTTCCGGGGCGCCGCAAGTGACCGTCCAGACAGCCATCATGAGTGCACGGCGCACGTCGCTTCTCGGCGCAGCCCTGGTCGCCATCGGGCCGGTATCCATGGCGCTCTACACGCCAGCGATGCCTGTGCTCGTGGCCGTGTTCGGCACCAATGAGGCGGCCATCAAGCTGACGCTGATCGCCTATTTCGCCGGATTTGCGGCGGCGCAGCTGATTTGCGGCCCGCTTTCCGACGCCTTTGGGCGCAAGCGTGCGACGCTGGCTTTCCTCAGTCTCTACCTTGCCTCCAGCTTCCTGGCGACCTTTGCGCCGACCGTCGAGTTCATGCTCGTTGCGCGCACGTTGCAGGGCATAGGGGCGGCTGTCGGCATTTCCGTTTCGCGCGCGATCGTCCGGGATCAGTTTACCGGGCAGGCTTCGGCGCGCATCATGAACACGATCGCGATGATGCTGGCCCTGGGACCTGCCGTTTCACCGACCATCGGCGGTTTCGTCCTGGAGCTTTTCAGCTGGCGGGAAGTGTTCTGGTGCATGGTGATCTACGGTGCTGTCCTGATGGTCTGTGTTGCCGTCTTTCAGGTGGAGACAAATCCAAATCCCGGGCTGCATCATCTCAATCCCGGGCAGCTTGTCACGAACTACCTGACCCTGCTGAAGGATCCCCGCTTTCTCGCGCCGAGCATTCTCATCGGATGCGGTCTCGGCGGGCTTTATGCGCTCGCAAATGTCCTGCCCTTCGTCCTGATGAACGATGTCGGTCTGTCGCCGTCGCAATTCGGTATGGCCATGATCATCCAGTCGGGGTCTTTCATTGTCGGTACGATCGTCACGGGCAGGCTGCTCAAGGTGGTGGAGGCGCGCCGGCTTGTTCCCGTCGGCATGATGCTGTGGGTGGTCTCCTCGACGCTGATGTGCGTTCTGAGCCTGACGATGGAGCCGACCGTCATGACCGTCATGGGGCCGGTTGCCCTGTTCGTGTTCGCGCTTGCGTTCGTCCTGCCTGCGAGTTTTACCGATTCAATGGCACCGTTCCCCAACATCGCCGGGGCTGCCTCGGCCATGACCGGGTTCATGCAATTCGGTGGCGGCATCCTTGCCGGTCTGATCGTCGCAGCGCTCGGTGACCCGCTTGTCGGGCTGGCGACGGTTCTGCCCCTCATGCCGATCGTCGGTATCGGGCTGTACCTTCACTTCAGGAACAGGGCGGTGCGCTTTGTACCGGCCGAATAGCCGACCTGACCCGCACGAAGGCGTATTTTTTGCTGGCACGGTCCCGCGCGCTTGACGCTGTCCGCTGGAGAAGGCATCTGTCCATCGAGACAGAAAAGGGACTTCCCGATGGCGAAAGCCGCTACTTACGTTCTGCCGACAGACCGCGCGCACGTGATGGGCATCCTGAACGTGACGCCCGACTCGTTTTCCGACGGCGGCAGGCACAATGAAGAACAGGCCGCGCTGGCGCACGCCAGGGCGATGATCGCCGACAGGGCCGACATTCTTGATGTCGGTGCGGAAAGCACCCGGCCGGGCTCCGAGCCCGTTGTGCTGGAAGACGAATGGAAACGGCTTGCACCGGTGCTCGAACCGGTCTGCGATCTCGGCATTGCGGTTTCCATCGACACCTACAAGGCTGAAATCGCCCGGCGCGCCTGTGCCGCCGGTGCCGTGATCGTCAACGATGTCTGGGGTCTTCAACGGGACCCGCTGATGGCCGACACGGTTGCCGAGGCGGGGGTGCACGTGGTGATGATGCACAACAGGGAAAAGGCGGACGGGACCATCGACATCATGAGCGATATCGACCGGTTTTTCGAGACGTCGCTGCGGCTCGCACAGAGCGCCGGCATTCCGCAAGAGAAGCAGATCCTCGATCCCGGTTTCGGCTTCGGCAAGACGATCGATCAGAACTTTCTCATCCTCAACCGCTTCGAAGATCTGAAGAAACACGGCCTGCCGATCCTGGCGGGCGCTTCGCGCAAAAGGATGATCGGCGCGGTCTTGAACGTGGAGACCGACGACAGGCTTCACGGATCGATGGCCGTCCACATGACTGCCCTTTTGAAAGGGGCGGCGATCGTGCGTGCACATGATGTCGGTCCACATGCGGATTGCGTGCGTATGCTGGAAGCAACGCGACTTGAACGGACCCCTTCCTGAAATGACACTTTCCGATACTCACGCCGATGCCCCGACACGCTGCGCGCTCGGGCTTGGTTCCAACCTTGGAGACCCCAGGGCCAATCTCGATGCGGCGGTAAGGCTGATCGAGCAAACACCGGGCATCACGCTGGTCGCGCGGTCGTCGGACTACCGGACGCCACCCTGGGGACCCGTTCCGCAGGACGATTACGTCAATATCTGCGTCGTGGTGGATACCTATCTGAGCCCGCAGGAGCTGTTGCGGCGCTGTCTTGGCGTCGAAAAGGAACTGGGCCGTGTCCGCGATGTACGCTGGGGGCCGCGGATCATCGACGTCGATGTGCTGATCTACGGTATACGGAAGGTGCAGGAAGACAATCTCGACGTCCCGCATCCCAGAATGGGAGACCGCGCGTTCGTTCTCATTCCGCTTGCAGAAATCTGGCCCGACGCACCACTCGGCGAGGGCCGCACGGCGCTGGATGCGCTCGCGACCTGTCCGGACCAGGACGGTGTGGTCAAGCTGGAATACGCGGACTAGGGTCTGTTGAGGTTCAGGATTTGGTCGTGGTTTGGATGAAAATAGCCTGGTTCAAGGAGCGAGTTCGCAGCAAGGGCAAGCCCTTTCAAGAAATTGCGACGCCGAAACGGGCTATTTTTGCCAAATCGCGTCGCGACGCGGCGGATTTCGGTCCCGACAGCGTCGGAAACTCCTTGTGGTGGGCCACACCACGGCAGACTTTCCTCCTCTTCGGGCCCCGAAATCCGACACGCGCCACGACCGAAACCTGAACCTCAACAGACCCTAGGGTACGGTGCTCATGCGCCGGTAAAGCTCTTCATGTGGAACCGCGCGTTTTCAGGATGCGGTTTGTGGTCCTGGCCATAAGGACAGGCGTGCCGCGCCAGGCAGCCGGACCAGCAGGCAATCTCGTGGCCCTTTTGCAGATGATCCTTGCAGGCAGCCACATCGTATCCGGCTTCAACGGAAATGGCGTTCACGGGACATGCGGTGAGACAGGGCCTGTCACGGCAGGCTTCACAGGGTCCGGTATCGCCGGACGACTCTTTGTCGATGACCCGTTCGGCGGACAGGAAGGCGGCGCGGAACCCGGTCCAGGGCCCGTACGTCTCATGCGCAAGCACACCCAGGGGGCTTTGCGAAAAGCCGCCGCATTTCAGAGCCCATTGCTGGAAGGGGAAATAGGGCGGGCCCTCGAAGGGAAACAGCACGTCCTGGCCGAGAGCGGCAGCCAGCCGGGTGAGTTCCCGCTTCGTGTAGCGGTCCATCGGATGCAGCGCGCCATCCCTGTATTCCGGAGCTGATGTGAGCGGCCCCCACAGGGACGGGCCGGTGCTGCCGATCAGGAAGAGGGCACGCGCGCGTCTGCCATCGGAGATGCCCGGAACGCCGTCGCCCGCAGAAGGCTCAAAGCTGCCGAGCAACAGAAAACCGGCGGCCGCGAGATTTTCGTTCAGGGTCGCGAGCGCCGGGTCCGACATGGCCTTCCTCAGCCGAGCCGGTCGCGCTTTGCGAGCGTGCGCAGGCGCAGCGCATTCAGCTTGATGAAGCCGGCGGCGTCCTTCTGATCGTAGGCGCCCTGGTCGTCTTCAAACGTCACCAGTTCTTCCGAATAGAGCGAGTAGGGAGACGACCGGCCGACCAGAATGACATTGCCCTTGTAGAGCTTCAGACGGACCGAGCCGGTGACGTGTTCCTGGCTCTTGTCGATCAGGGCCTGCAGCATCTCGCGTTCCGGCGAGTACCAGAAGCCGTTATAGATCAGCTCGGAATAACGCGGCATGAGCTCGTCCTTCAGGTGCGCGGCGCCGCGGTCGAGCGTGATCGATTCCATGGCCCGGTGCGCGGTCAAAAGGATCGTGCCGCCCGGCGTCTCGTAGATGCCGCGGCTCTTCATGCCGACAAACCGGTTTTCGACCATGTCGAGGCGGCCGATGCCATTGTCGCGGCCATAGTCATTGAGCTTTGCAAACAGCGTTGCCGGGGACATCTTTTCGCCGTTGAGCGAAACCGCATCTCCCTTTTCGAAGCCGATTTCGATCTCGGTGACGACATCGGGTGCCTCGGTCGGATCAACCGTGCGCTGGAAAACGTAATTCGGGGCTTCCTCTGCCGGGTCTTCGAGCACCTTGCCCTCGGACGAAGAGTGCAGCATGTTGGCATCGACGGAGAACGGCGCTTCGCCGCGCTTGTCCTTGGGCACCGGGATCTGATGCTTTTCAGCGAAATCGAGCAGATCCGTGCGGGACTTGAACGACCAATCACGCCAGGGCGCGATTACCTTGATATCCGGGTTGAGCGCATAGGCGGACAGTTCGAAACGGACCTGGTCGTTGCCCTTGCCGGTTGCGCCGTGGGCGACCGCGTCGGCACCGGTTTCCTCGGCGATCTCGATCAGGCGCTTGGAGATCAGCGGACGGGCAATCGACGTGCCGAGCAGGTAGACACCTTCATAGACGGCATTGGCACGGAACATCGGGAAAACGAAATCACGGATGAATTCCTCGCGAAGATCGTCGATGTAGATTTCCTTGATGCCGAGCATCTCGGCCTTCTTGCGCGCGGGCTCCAGTTCCTCACCCTGACCGAGATCGGCGGTGAAGGTGACGACTTCGCAGCCGAATTCGGTCTGCAGCCACTTCAGAATGATCGACGTGTCGAGGCCGCCGGAATAGGCCAGAACAACTTTCTTGATGTCTCCATGCGCCATGTTTGGGAAAGTCCAGTTCGATGTCTTGGGCGGATTGACCGCACCGTTGAAAATTTGCGGCAATTTATCCGTTTCACCGCGCGGCGCAAGCCCTTCCGGATGGCCAAATCGTCGCCTCCGGAATCCGGACCTGATCCGCACTGAAGGCGCGGCTTCTTGATCCGTTTCTGTTCCGGGTTCGCTCCGCTCACGCTGATTTCCGGTTTCCGGATCGGCGTTCGGCTCTGCCTCACTTGTCCGGAATGACGAGCAGGCTGAGGTGGTGGATTTGCTGGACTGCCGATCAGGTGCCGGATGGCAGCGGAACCGCATAGGTCTCTCCATCGTCACCCCGGGCGAACAGCGTGAGACCCGGGGCCGGGGAGCTGCGGTCTCGTAAGAACTCTCAGGAAAAACGCTGCGCTTTGCCTCCCCGATCCCGGCTCGCGCGTCGCTTGGCCGGGATGACGAGAAGGGGGAATACCTTGTCCTTGGTTGCTAGGCGCGGCACTCGACGCAAACGACGGCAATGGCCAAAACCCCGTTATTCCGGACAAGCGCAGCGGCAGTTGCGCGCCGATCGGGAATCCAGACCTGGTCCGCGCTTAAGGCGCGGTTTCTTGATCCGTTTCTGTTTCGGGTTCGCTCCGCTCACGCTGATATCCGGTTTCCGGATCGGCGTTCGGCTCTGCCTCACCTGTCCGGAATGACGAACAGGATGAGGTGGTGGATTTGCTGGACTGCCGAACAGGTGCCGGATGGCAGCGGAACCGCATAGGTCTCTCCATCGTCACCCCGGGCGAACAGCGTGAGACCCGGGGCCGGGGAGCTGCGGTCTCGTAAGAACTCTCAGGAAAAACGCTGCGCTTTGCCTCCCCGATCCCGGCTCGCGCGTCGCTTGGCCGGGATGACGAGAAGGGGGATACCTTGTCCTTGGTTGCTAGGCGCGGCACTCGACGCAAACGGCGGCAATGGCCAAAACCCCGTTCCTCGCGAGTCTATTCGGCCGCTGCGCGTGTAGCCGAGGCAGCGCCGTATTTTGCCAGGAACAGATCGACGCTTTCCTCGATGATCCTGCCGATTTCCTCGCGGCCCGGAACGCGGGCGGCATAGATGTTCGGGAAGAAGGCGCGAGACTTGATGAGCCCGAGGAACTGTTCGGCGGCAACGGCCGGATCCTTGGCCTTCAACTTGCCTTCCTCCGTCGCGCGTTCGATAAACTCCGCGAACACGACCAGCTTGGTCATGCGGGCGTTCATGTCGGCGGCCAGTTCTGGGTCGCGAATGGTTTCGCTCATGATCATGCGGGCAAGGCTCATGAAACACGGATTGATCATCAATTCGCCTTCGGCCCAGCCGAGCCTTACAAGCGCATCGCGGATGGGAAGGTCGGGATCATAGGGAAGCTCAAGCGCGGAGTTGATCTGGTCGGCCAGGCACTGGTTGATTGCCCGGAACAGGACGTCCTTGCTCTCGAAATGATTATAGACGGTCCGCTTGGAAACCTGTGCGCGTTCGGAGATGCGGTCCATGCTCGCCCCGGCATAACCCTTTTCCTGAAATTCCGCGATCGCAGCTTCCACGATCTGTTTTTTCTTCTGGTCGGATACGGACATGTCGTGCTCAGTTCAGCCCCGTTTGCATTGTTCTTGTTTTCTTTGCCCCGTTCTTTTTTCCCAAAAAATGCGCTCTATGTAAACTAGGGCGTTTACAGACGCGGAAGTCGGTATTACACTGCACAGTGTAGTTTACACCCCTTAGCCAGAAAAGGCCAGCCAAGGGAGACGCCTCATGTCTATAACACTCAAGATTAACGGGGAAACGCGCACGCTCGATGCCGACCCTGAAAGCCCGCTGCTGTGGGCTCTGCGCGACGAACTGGGAATGACCGGCACGAAATTCGGTTGCGGCATTGCATCGTGCGGCGCCTGCACCGTGCATTGGGACGGTGTCCCGATCCGGTCCTGCCAGACCTTTGTCGGCGATATGGACGGTGCCGAGATCACCACCATCGAGGGCATCAACGGAAAGGCCGCCGAAGCGATCCAGGCGGCCTGGAACGAACTCGACGTGCCGCAATGCGGCTATTGCCAGTCGGGCCAGATCATGGCGGCGACCGCGCTCCTGAGCGAAACGCCCAAGCCGACGGACGAAGACATCGATGCCGCCATGGACGGCAATGTCTGCCGCTGCGCCACCTATGCCCGTATCCGCAAGGCAATCCACCTTGCAGCCGACAAGATGGAGGGTTGATCCATGTTGCATCTGTTGCAGAAACCGCTTGAAGCGGCTGCGCCGTCCCGGCGTACGTTCCTGAAAATCTCCGCCGGAACCGTCGGCGGTCTCGTGCTGGCGATGAACCTGCCCCGCGCTGCCCAGGCAGCGGCCGGAGACGGTGAATTTATCCAGCCATTCGTGCATATCCGGCCCGACAACACCGTCGTTGTCCTGTCCAAGCACCTGGACAAGGGGCAGGGAACGGCAACCGGTCTGTCGACGCTGGTCGCCGACGAACTTGACGCGTCCTGGGAGCAGGTCACGGTCGAACATGCGCCGTCCAACCCGCAGGTCTATGCCAACACCCTGTTCGGTGTTCAGGGCACCGGCGGGTCCACCGCCATGGCCAACTCCTTCATGCAGTACCGGCAGGCCGGTGCCGCCGCGAAGGCGATGATCGTCGCCGCCGCCGCCAAGGAATGGGGTGTTCCGGCCGGTGAGATCACGGTGTCCGGCGGTGTCGTCAGCCACGGCTCCGGCAAGTCCGCCACGCTCGGTGAACTTGCAGGTCTTGCCGCACAGCAGGACGTCCCGGCTGAACCGGTGCTCAAGACGCCGGATCAGTGGGTCTATATCGGCAAGTCCTTCCCGCGCGTCGATGTGAAGAACAAGACGGTCGGCGCTCCGAATACCTACACGATGGACTTTCAGCGGGACGACCTGCTTGTTGCCGTCGTGGCCCGCGCGCCCCGGTTCGGCGGCAAACTGAAGTCGTTCGATGCGACCGAAGCCATGGCCGTTCCCGGCGTCGTCAACGTGCTGCAGATCCCGAACGGTGTTGCCGTTGTCGCCACATCCACGTGGCCGGCGATCAAGGCGCGTGATCTTCTGGACATCGAATGGGACGACAGCGCAGCGGAAACCCGGTCAAGCGACGCCATGATGGCGGAGCTGAAGGACTTGACGGCAAAACCGGGGCTGAAAGTGCGCGAAGACGGCGATGCCGATGCGGCCCTTGAAGGCTCGGCGCGGGTGATCGAAGCCGATTTCGAATTCCCGTTCCTGGCCCACGGTGCGATGGAACCGCTCGATGCGGCGCTCCTTTATGACGGTGAAACCGCGGAACTCTGGCTCGGTTCGCAGATCCAGACGATCGATCACAACGCGGCGGCAACGATCCTCGAGGTGCCGTTCGAGAAGGTGAAGATCAACACCTTGTGGGCGGGCGGATCGTTCGGCCGCCGTGCACAGGCGGACAGCCATCCGGTTGCGGAAGTCGCCTTCCTGGCCAAGGCGATGCTGGCTGCCGGAATGGAGCCGGCTCCGGTCAAGATCGTGTGGACCCGCGAGGACGACATGGCCGGCGGCTACTACCGTCCGATGTCGGCCCACAAGATCAAGGTCGGACTGGACGCGGACAACAACGTCACCGCGTTCAAGTACCACATTGCGGCCAAGTCGATCATCAAGGGCACGCCCTTCGAGGCCATGCTGATGAAGGACGGCGTTGATCACAACATGACCGAGGGCGCGCATGACACGACCTACGCGTTCCCGCTCATGAACATGGATCAGTCCTACCAGGAAACCCAGGTTCCGGTCCTGTGGTGGCGGTCCGTCGGCCACACCCACACGGCCTACGTGATGGAGACCATGGTCGACCGCATCGCCAAGGAGGCGGGCAAGGACCCGGTCGCGTATCGCCTGGAACTGCTCAAGGATGATCCGCGCAAGGCAAATGTCCTGAAACTGGCCGCCGAGAAGGCCGGCTGGGATACGCCTGCTGCCGAGGGACGTCACCGCGGTGTCGCCGTGCACAAGTCGTTCGGCTCCTATGTGGCCGAAGTGGCGGAAATCTCCTTCCGCGACGACGGCACGGTGAAGGTCGAGAAGGTGGTTGCCGCGGTCGATTGCGGCACGCCGATCAACCCGGACAATATCCGGGCGCAGGTCGAGGGCGGTATCGGTTACGGACTGGGCGCAATCCTGCGCAACCAGGTCACGCTTGCCGATGGCGTTGTCGAAGAGACCAACTTCGACACCTACGAGCCGATCCGGATCTCCGACATGCCGGAAATCGAGGTGCACATCGTTGCGTCCAACGAAGCGCCGACCGGTATCGGTGAGCCGGGCACACCGCCGATCGGACCGGCGGTTGCCAATGCCATTGCAGCCGGGAAAGGCGACTGGGTCACCAACTTGCCTCTGACGAAAGCCGGCCTGGTCTGACCGCCCGTCTCTCGCAAAAAAAACGAAAGGCCGCCGGAAGGCGGCCTTTTCCGTTTGAAGCGTGCGAGGGTGCGGTTCCTATTGACCGATCCTGAATTCCTCGGGAACGAAGAAGGTAAAATCGCGCTCGGCCACACCTAGATGACAATCATGGCAATAGGTCATGAGATGTGGATTGTCACCGGTCGTGTCACCGAAAATCGATCCGTCCGGTATCACCATGAAGTAACGCCAGTCGGCGGTTTCGGGGCTTGTGCCCTCGGGGAGCTTTTCCATCCCGAACATCGCACCGGGAAAAACACGGCCATCACCGGTAACGGTGACGCTGTCCTTGGCGAGGACAGAGCCGACAGGCAGTTTTTCGCCTTCCTTCAGGATCGCGTAATTAACCGCGACGGCGTTGGCGTAATTGTTGACGTAGCGCTGTCCGTGTGTCGCGGAGACAAAGGGTGCGTCGTTGAAGATTTCCCAGGACTGGTAGTTCCGGATTTCATCCAGCTCCGATCCGGCGTAGAGCGCCGCCATGCGGGTCTTCAGACCGTCGTAGATCTCGCGGGCTTCGTCCTTGGTCAACTCGGCCGGGTCCTCGATGGTAATGTGGCTGTCGGACGATTCCGACTGCGCCAGGGCGTCCACGAGTACTGCAGACAGAATCAGCAGGGCCACAAAAATCAAAACGGTTTTGCTCATAATGCACTTCCTTCACAAATTCGGCGTCAGGGGCCTGTGCAGGTGAAGTGGTTGCCGATCATGGTAATACAAGCTTCCTGCAAAGACTTGAAAGAAATAAGGGGTTTCACCGCCTTGTGTGCGGTGTTTATCGGGTCGGGGCGGCTTTAGGCGCGTGTCCGGCATACCTGAGACAGGTCGGAAGCCGCGGATCTGCCGACCCGGTCGTGGACGTCGTTGGCAAATCTACGCAGGATATGCAGACGATCCGGGTCGCGCAGCCATCGCGCCGCTCACCCTTGAAAGACAGACAGGTGTCGCGATGTTCAGGAAGCAGCCAGCGCTTCGCGGTCCTTTTTGCGCATGCGTTCGGACGCCGACTTGAGCTGGCCGCAGGCCGCGAAAATGTCGCGTCCGCGCGGTGTACGGATGGGGGATGCATATCCGGCGCGATTGACGATGTCCGCGAATTCCTCGATCCGTTCCCAGTCCGAGCATTCATACTCGGAGCCCGGCCAGGGATTGAACGGGATGAGGTTGATCTTCGCCGGTATGCCCTTGAGCAGGCGCACAAGGTCCAGCGCATCCTGGTTGCTGTCGTTGACGCCTTTCAGCATCACGTATTCAAAGGTGATCCTCTTGGCATTCGAAAGCCCCGGATAGTTGCGGCAGGCGTCCAGAAGCGCGTCGATGTTCCACTTCTTGTTGATCGGTACCAGAACGTCGCGCAGGTCGTCGCGCACAGCATGGAGCGAGATTGCCAGCATGCAGCCGATCTCGTCGCCGGTGCGGAAAATTTCCGGCACGACGCCCGATGTCGACAAGGTGATGCGGCGCTTGGACAGCGACAGGCCATCACCATCGGAGGCGATCAGAAGCGCCTTCTTGACGTTGTCGAAATTGTAGAGTGGTTCGCCCATGCCCATCATGACGATATTGGATACCAGACGGCCCTCGCTCGGGACGATGGCACCCTGAGGCGTGTCGGCATCGGGAAAGTCGCCGAGGCGGTCACGCGCCATCAGTACCTGCGAGAGAATTTCCTCCGCGGTGAGATTGCGCACCAGCTTCTGCGTACCCGTATGGCAGAACGTGCAGGTCAGCGTGCAGCCGACCTGGGAGGAAACGCACAGGGTGCCGCGGCCTTCTTCCGGGATGTAGACGGTCTCGACTTCCACGGGGCGGCCGGCGCCGCGCGGTGGAAAGCGAAACAGCCACTTGCGGGTGCCGTCGACCGAAATCTGTTCGGAGACGATCTCGGGCCGGGCGATGGTGAAAGCCTCGTCCAGCTGTCTGCGCAGATCCTTGGCAATGTTCGTCATCTCGCCAAAGTCGGAGACGCCGCGGACATAGAGCCAGTGCCAGAGCTGGGAGGCGCGCATGCGCCACTGCTTTTGCGGTACGCCGATGGTGCCGAGGGCTTCGCCGAGTTCCTCGCGCGAAAGACCCACGAGCGTCGGTTTTTCCTCACCGGACTGGGATTGCGCCGCTGTCGCAGTCACCGTAGGCGCGTTCGGATTGTCCCGCGCGATGTCGAGCGTCATTGCCATGATGTGATCCGTATCGTGTCCGGCGCTCTGCAATGCGTTGGTTCTCGCAGCCGCGGCGCCCGGACCGCCTGCATCGGCAGGCTCTTTGTCAAGCGCTTCCAAAACCACAGATCAGCTGAAAAATCAAGGTGCCGGGCATTTCCGGCCGCACAGATATGCCGCTCCCGGTCAGACGGTTCCGACCGGGACGTCCCGAATAGCGGGCGAAAGGTTTGCTAGCGGCAGGCCTGGGCCGCCGTATCGATCGCCGCCGTGACGCCGGACAGCGAAAATTTGTAGGTCGTCCGGGTTCCACGGCTCGATTCGCCGCTGACGGTCATTTCACGGCCCGCTTTCATCGCGGCAACAAGCTGGGCCTCGGTGGCTGCGTTTTCGACCCAGGCTCCGTCATTGTTGGTGAAAAGCGTAAAGTCCTTGCCGTCAACGTCGACGGAAACGGACGACTTGTCCTTGAACGGATAACCGACAACGAGGCTCGGCTCCGACGAGACACCTTCTGCGGGACGCGACGTCACGAAGAAAAAGACCTCTCCGTGATTGCGGTCGCCCGGCAGCATTGTGGTCGGCTTCGTCAGCGCGTAGCAAACCTTGCCGCCACCGCTTGGCGTCGTGTACGCCGCCCAGTCCTTGTGTTGCTTCAAAAGCGTCGGGGTCTGCGCGAAAGCTGCTGCACTTGAAACGGCCAGGCCTGCGAGGGCCAGTACCAGCGATTTTGCTTTCATCATCTCCACACCATCTGGCTATGAGTTTTCGTCAAATTTGATGCAATTGCCGTCTGTCTTACAAACCTAGCTTTAATGATAACTTAAAGCTGGTTACGAAAGGGTTGAAGCCGCGGCCCGGCAATTGCGGGTTTTTGACGTTCCTGCCGATTGATCTCGATTATTTCTGTTTCCCCTATTGGCTCTTGCGGTTAATCGCGGCAACAGTGTGGCAGAAACAGCTGAACCCTCTTTCGAAAAGTTTCGAACCTGCTAAAGAATAGGGTCGGAAAGGGAGCACGACAGCTTTTGGTGCAAGCGCAGTATTTTTCAGATCTGATCGTCAAGGTCGCGGCTGACCGCGACAAGAGCGCATTTGTTGAATTGTTTGATCATTTTGCCCCGCGTCTCAAGGGCTACCTGATGAAACAGGGCGCAGATGCGGCGGTGGCGGAAGAAATCGCGCAGGACGTCATGGTCACGCTGTGGCGCAAGGCCGATCTGTTCGATCCCAAAAAGTCGTCAGCGAGCACATGGCTGTTTCGCGTTGCGCGCAATCGCCGCATCGACCGGCTGCGGCGGCAAAAGACCGCGGACCTCGATCCGGAAGAACCCGCGCTTCAGCCGGCACCTCTTCCCGATGTCTCGGAAGAGATGGATGCGCGGCTGCGGGAGGAGCGGGTGCGTGCCGCAATCACCAAGCTGCCGGAAGAGCAGATGGAAGTCGTCCGGCTCGCGTTTTTCCTCGGCCAGTCCCATAGCGAGATTTCCGAGACAACCGGCCTGCCGCTCGGAACCGTCAAATCGCGTATCCGGCTGGCCTTCGGCCGGCTGCGCCAGCTGATCGAAGCCGACGAAGCGGTCGATGTGGATTAGGGTGCGACTCAGTCCTACTTTGCTTGATCGGCTCAAGCTCCCTGCCTGCTACGCTGTTTCTTGAGATCCGGTTCGGGAAGGTCTTCTACTGGTTCACCATATTTCCACAGAATGAACCGTTTGCGAACCGCAGAACCGGCCATTGCCGGCGCCTGCAGACCTTCGCTGTCGACACGCGGTTACAGGCCAATCAAAAAGAGCTCTTGACCTCAACTTAGGTTGAGCCCCTAGGTAGGGACGGCATTGAGCGAAGTCCTGTTCTCAAAAAGAGATAAACCACTCATGACAGCCACATTCGAGCAACCCGGGGAAGCCCGGTGGAGCGATGTCCTTTGGGGCGCGCATGCATCCGTTTCCGCGGTTCTGGCGGGCGGTATCATTCTGCATGCGGTCAACATCAATATTTCGGCCACCATGCTGCCGACAATCGTCGCGGAGATCGGTGGCCAGAGCCTCTACGCCTGGAACGCCACCTTGTTCACACTTGCCGCGATCCTGAGCGCGGCCGTTACCGGAAAGATCCTGAACCGGATGGACGTGAAGCGGTCGTTTGCCCTGTCCGGCGCCGTGTTTGCGCTGGGCAGCCTGATCACGGCCCTTGCCCCGGACATGCCGGTGATGCTTGCCGGGCGTTCGGTGCAGGGCGCCGGGGGCGGCATGATGTTCACGCTTTGCTATGCGATGATTGTCTTCGCCTACCCGGAACGTCTGTGGTCCCGCGCGGTGGCGCTGCTCTCCGGCACCTGGGGAATCGCCATGCTGTTCGGGCCGGCGGTCGGCGGCATGTTTGCCGAGTATGACATCTGGCGCGGTGGCTTTGCCGCGTTGATCCCGGTCACGGCTGTCTACTCCTTGATCGCCTGGCGGCTCCTGCCGACAGTCGGGGACACGCTGCCGCCGGCAGGACCAATCGCCTTTGGTCAACTGGCGCTGCTTGCAGGTGCCGTGCTGGCGGTTTCGGCGGGATCTCTCGCAGATACGGTTGCCGGCGCTGCAATCGGTGTCGTCGTTTCCATTATCCTTGTGCTTATCCTGATGCGCCGCGAAAACGCGTCCGAAATCCGCCTGTTTCCGAGGGGGGCGATGTTGCGCGGCACCCCCCTGTTCCTGTCATTCGCGGTGATGTCGCTGCTGATATTCTGCGTGAATGCCGAGTTTTTCATGCCCTTCTATCTGCAGCGCCTGCACGGCCTGTCTCCGCTGCTGGCAGGTTACATCGCGGCCCTGGTTTCCATCGGCTGGTCATGTGCGGAAGTCTATTCCGCGCGCTTTACCGGGAAAGCCATGCACAGGGTGGTGTTCGCGGGGCCGGCCGTTCTGCTTGCGGGTACGCTGGTCCTGGCGGCCGCAACGCCGGCTCATGAGGTCACCGGTGCGGGGCTGGCGGGGTTGCTGTCGCTTGCGCTCATTGTCGTGGGAGCCGGCATCGGCCTGAGCTGGCCGCATCTGAACACGTTCGCCCTGCAATATACCGACGACACGGAAAAGGAGAACGCGGCGTCGGCCCTGTCGACAATCCAGATGTTCGCCGTGTCGTTCGGAACGGCGGTTGCCGGCCTTGTCGCCAATCAGACGGGTTTCAATACCCGCGACGATGTCGCGGCGACGGCGAACTCCGCCGCATGGCTGTTCCTGACCTTTGCGCTGATGGCGGTCCTCGCCTGGGTTGCGAGCCGTTCGCTTCTCACGAAACTGAAGGAACACGGCATATAGGCTCTGCTTCCGGCCCGGATGGCATTCAGGTCTGTTCGCGGCCGGTGTCCTGGCGTCTGGTCAGGTGCCCGGAACCTTGCGTCCCTTGCGCATGACCGGGCCACCGCTCACGTGTTTCGCGCGTTCGCTCGTCGGCGCTCCCGAGGAGACGGGGCGTTCCGCGTATCGCCCGAGCGCCCGGTGGCGATCATACATGACGATTGCCCCGGCCATGGCGACGTTCACGCAGAACTTTGTCGGGATGCGAACCACGTGATCGCAGCGCTCCAGCATCTCGGGTGACAACGACCCCCGCTCCGGCCCAAGAACATAGGCCGCCTGAAGGGGGTGTCCGAAACTCGGCAGGTCAATCGAATCGTCGGTGAGTTCGATCCCCACCAGCTGACAGCCGCGTGGCAGGTCCATCGTGTCGACGCTGTCCCAGGTGAATACCGGCAGGTGCCCGGGGCTCTTGGAGGTATCGGATGGAGGCGCGGACCGGATTTTCTGATCCGCATCGACGGTGAAAAAGAAGTTGGCACCGAAGGCATGAGCCGATCTCATCAGCGTGCCCAGATTCATGCGTTTTGAAAGTCCTTCCGCTCCAATTGCAAAATATCCGCGCATCTATTCGTCCCGTTTGTCCACTTGCGAGCCTCTTACCGGAAAGCGAGCCGGTTTTGAACCGCCTGCTTAGCCGGAATGCCTATAGGTCCGCTTGCCAGGACTTGCTAACGTTGCATCTTGGCGGCGATGCCGCGGCCGTTCCTGCTCCTGTTGTCCAGAGGTTCCGTTGAAAGCCTGTCTTTGCAAATCGTTCGGTCCGGCGTCCAGCCTGGTGATCGAGCAAATCGACGAGCCGGTTGCCGGTCCGGGCGAGATCGTCGTCAGGGTGGAGGCGTGTGCCCTCAACTTTTTCGACACGCTGATCATCCAGGGCAGGTACCAGTTCAAACCCGAGTTTCCGTTTTCGCCGAGCGCGGAGTTCGCCGGTATCGTCGACTCCATTGGTCCCGGCGTTACGGATGTTGCGGCCGGTGAGCGGGTGATGGGATACATGAAATGGGGCGCGGCGCGCGAAAAGGTGCTGGTGCGATCTGCGGACGTGATCCGAATTCCGGACGGCGTTGCGTTCGACGTCGCCGCAGGGCTCGCGGTGACCTACGGGACGACGCTTCATGCCTACAAGGACCGGGCCGACCTTCAGCCGGGCGAGACCGTGGCTGTCCTGGGCGCATCCGGCGGCGTCGGTCAGGCGGCGGTTGAAATTGCGTCCGTCATGGGCGCGAACGTCATCGCCTGCGCCTCGTCGGAAGACAAGCTCGCCTTTGCCCGTTCGCTCGGTGCGGATCTGTCCGTCGACTATTCGAAAGAGCCGCTGAAAGAGCGGCTCAAGGAGCTCACCGGCGGCACGGGGGCCGATGTGGTTTATGATCCCGTCGGCGGAACCCATTCAGAACAGGCGCTCAGGGCGACAGCCTGGGAAGGCCGGTTCCTGGTGATCGGCTTTGCCGCCGGAGACATCCCGAAGATACCGCTCAACATCGTCATGCTGAAAGGGGTCGATGTGCTCGGGGTGTTCTGGGGCGCCGCCGTGGAACGCGACCCGGAAGGTCACCGGAAAAACATGACTCAACTGCTCGGCTGGGTGCAGGAGGGGCGTTTGAAGCCGCATGTCCACGCGGTTTATCCCCTGGAGGAGATCGCGGTCGCACTCGACGAAATCGCCGCGCGCAAGGTGCGGGGCAAGGTGATCCTGAAGCCTCAGGTCACCTGACCCGGGCGCCGAAGTAGGACGAAATGCTGCCATGACCACAATCTCGACGGAGCAACAGGCCGACAGCGGTCCTTCAGGTCTTCAGTCCGGCGCGGCCTGGATGCGCGGCAGGATCATGCCGATTGCCGAGGCGTCGATCCCGCTCAACGACTGGGGCCTTATCCATTCCGACATCACCTATGATGTCGTGCCTGTTTGGGAGGGCGCGTTCTTCCGGCTCGGGCTTTATGTCGACCGGTTCTTCCGGTCGATGAAAAGCCTTCGCCTCGATCCGGGACTGAGCGAATCGGATGTGAAAACCGTGCTGCATGATCTCGTATCCGCGACCGGGCTGAAACGGGCCTATGTCGCGATGGTGACATCCAGAGGCGTCAACACCGTCCCTGGATCGCGCGACCCAAGGGATTGCAGGAACCACTTCTTTGCCTGGTGCGTGCCCTATATCCATGTCATCCGGCCGGATATCGCGGCATCCGGCGCATCCGTTCATGTGGCCAGGACGGTGACCCGCATCCCCTCGTCCAGCGTCGATCCCAGGGTGAAAAACTATCACTGGGGCGACTTCACGAAAGGGCTCTTCGAGGCAAAGGACGCCGGGGCGGAGACCGTTTTGCTGCTCGACGGGGAGGGGAATGTCACGGAAGGCCCCGGTTTCAATGTCTTTTCGATCAAGGACAATTGTCTGGTGACGCCTGACAACGGTGTTCTGGAGGGCGTCAGCCGGTGGACCGTGATGGAAATCGCCGCCGAATTGGGACTGGTAACGCAGACGAGGACGCTGCCGCTCGAGGAGTTGCTTCAGAGCGACGAGGTCCTTATCTCGACATCCGGTGGCGGGGTTGCGCCGATCACGAGAATCGATGACCGCCTGTTTTCGAACGGATCGCCGGGTGAAGTGACCCTGTCGATCAGGGAAAGGTATTTCGACTGGGCCAACAGCCCGCAATACCGCACCGAAATTGATTATCGGTCCGAGTGACCGGGTTCAGACTACGCCTCGAACACCGCGACCACCGGTGCATGATCCGACGGCTTCTCCCAGCCCCGTGCTTCGCGCATCACCGACGTTGACTTGACATGTGATTCCATCGGGCCGGAGACCCAGACATGATCGAGCCTGCGTCCCTTGTCGGCTTTCGACCAGTCCTTTGCCCGGTAACTCCACCATGTGTAAAGCTTTTCTTCCAGCGGCGTGAACTGCCGCATGGCGTCGAGCCAGCCGCCTGCCTCGCGGATTTTCTCGAAGAGGTCCGTTTCGACGGGCGTATGTGACACCACCTTGAGAAGCTGCTTGTGCGACCAGACGTCATGTTCGTAGGGCGCGACGTTCAGATCGCCCACGAGCACGGCCGGACGGTCCGTTTCCGGTCCCTTCAGCCAGCCCTTCATTTCGGCCATGAAGTCGAGCTTGTGGCCAAATTTCGGGTTGATCTTGCGGTCCGGTTCGTCGCCGCCCGCCGGCACATAGAAATTGTGCAGACGCAGGTTTGTGCCGTTGAAGGGAATGTCGGCAGCCAGGTGCCTGCTGTCGCCGACATTGCAGAAGTCCCGCTTCTCGATGTTGCTGAGCGGCCGTCGGGAGAGAGTCGCCACACCGTGATAGCCCTTCTGCCCGTTGATGGCGATATGCTCATAGCCGGCCTTGCGGATGGCGTTTTCCGGGAAGTTCGCATCCGGGCACTTGGTCTCCTGGAGGCAGATGACGTCGGGTGCGACCTCGTCGATCAGCTTCTCGACGATCGGCATGCGCAGGCGCACGGAATTGATGTTCCAGGTTACGAGCTTGAGCCGATCTTTCATCGTCAGGTATCCGCTTCAGTTGATGTCCGCACAGTCATAAGGATTCGGGCGGCAAGCGCAACATGCCGCATCACGAGTGCGTGCACTCACAACTTGATGCAGCCGGTTCGGTCGCACCGCAAACTGAACCACCCGCGGAATTCTGCGAATTCGAAGCTGCTTCGTCTAGTTTTCTAGACAAATGGGCAAAAAGACAATTTGACAAAATTGTTATTTGAGTCCATTTTGCAGTTGCGAGATGATGCTCTCCCAGAGGCCGTCGGAAGGCGGTTCTCCAAAAACACGCCAATATAAGCCAAGCGCCAAACAATAATAACAAAGTAAAACTCCGAGTCGGATGAAACGGCGGCGGAGCTATTTTTGTTGTTATTTATCCAATTAAATCAATATGTTGCAAAAAAGTGACTCCGTTTTTCAATCTACGATCGAGATCGAAAATGCTCTTGAGGTGAATCGGAAAAAATGATTTCAGTTTCGTCGAGCAGGCGATTTATTGACTTAAATCTCAATGATTGTGGTCAGTAAGCTGGGACGTGAAAAAAATTTGGGGTTTTCACTTTGCGGTGTTTGCTTGTGATCGAAAAAACTTGGAGATTACTATGAAACTTAAGGGCTTGATGCTCGGCGTGGCAGCTGCTGCTACCGCTACAACCGCTCAGGCGGCCGATCTTCCGGTTGCTCCGGAGCCGGTCGACTACGTTCGCGTCTGTGACGCCTACGGTTCTCGCTTCTACTACATCCCGGGCACCGAAACCTGCCTGCGCGTTGGTGGCCGTCTGCGTACGCAGTTCGTTGTCAACAACGTTCTGGAAGATGGGAACTGGGAAAACCGTGATCAGGACGGCTATGCCTGGCTGACACGCGGTTACGCTTACCTCGATGCGCGGAACGCAACCGAGTTCGGCACACTGCGCGCCTATGTTGCCCTGCGCATGCAGGTGGAAAACGGCGAAAACGGCTTCAAGCTGGACGCCGGTTACATCCAGTGGGGCGGCCTGACAGCCGGTTACCTCGGTTCGAACTTCAACATCTACACCGGTCAGGCCTTCATCGGTGTCGTCACGCGTGACTGGTCGGACGTGACCACGAACCAGCTTGCTTACACCGCGGCCTTCGGCAACGGCTTCTCCGCAACGCTGGCTCTGGAAGACCGGTCTGACCGTGAAGTCGGCGACTACGGCGGAACGCGCATGCCCGATGTTGTTGCAGCTCTCGGCGTATCCCAGGGCTGGGGTTCTGCACAGCTGTCCGGTGCTCTGCACCAGGTTTACCCGGATGCAGCCTTCAACAGCACGAACGCTTCTGGCGATGAAGACAGCCTCGGCTGGGCAATCGGTGCCGGTGCGGTGGTCAACCTGCCGTTCGCGAACTCCGGTTCCAACATCTACTTCCAGGGCTTCTACGCCGACGGCGCGCTGTCCTACATCGGTAACGGCATCACGGGCGTTTCCGTGGTCAACAACGGCGGCACGACTCTCGGTTCCGTCTCCGACTACGGCGGAAACGGCGACAAGAGCACGGGTTACTCCCTGTCCGCAGGTGTGTACATCCAGGCAACGCCGACCATCGGCGTCGCACTTGACGGTTCCTATGCTCACGTTGACCAGGAAGACTTCATCGGCAACACCGATGCGGATATCGACCGTTGGGCAATCGACGGTTCCGTACAGTGGGAGCCGGTCTCCGGTTTCGTCCTCGGTGCTGACGTAGGTTACGCCAACACCAGCGCCGACATCACCGGCGAAAACGTTGACGACCTCGACGAACTCCTGTTCGGTGTTCGTATGCAGCGTACGTTCTAATCCCAGGATTAGAATCTGGCTGAGAAAGATTGACCTCCTCTCAGTCAACAGGCCCGGCAGACTCCAAACTGCCGGGCCCCCCCTTTCACGACGAAAGCGGGCTCCGGCTCAAACCGTCACGACGGGGCGTGCACCCCGGTGTCAGGCGACGACGCTGTTTTCAAGAAGCTTTCTGAGCGGCGCGTATGAGCGGCAGATCTGCTCCTTTTCATCGGTCCTGGTCCTGATCTGATCGAAGGACATCCTGACGAATTCGCACAGGTCCTCGAAATCCACCTGACCGAGCGACAGGCGGTCCCGGAAGGGTTCGAGCGCCGTGCCGATGGCCTCGTTGCAGATGCGCATGATGTTCTTTTTCTTTTTCTTGTCGATGCCTTCGAGGATCTGAAGGATTTCCTCGCCATGAGGCATCTGCAACATCATTTCGCACGGTTTCGCGCTGAGATGCATGAACGCAATATCCAGCCGCGCGCCGAGATCTTCGACGTCGGTGCATTCCTCGGAAATCAGATTTGCCGACTTGCGCACATGGTGCTCGACCGCGTCATAGATCAGTTGTTCCTTGCAGTCATAGGCGTTGTAGAGCGTCTGCCGCGCGACGCCGGCGGCGGTCGCGATTTCGCTCATCGTCGTTTTCTTGACGCCATAGTGAGAAAAAAGTTGAAGAGCAGTCTCAACAATCTTTGTTTCACGCTCGTTCATTCATGCCCCCGGTTTTTTTCTTTTTTCACTTTTTAGTGTCCGCGGGCAGTTGAGTCCATATGAGCGACAATTAATACGGTTTGTTTTTCTGATGGTCTCCAGTTTTTGTGCGTCTTGCCTTGTGTTTTCCGGGGCGGGTCGTACGTATTACTGGTTGCAGTGCAAGAGATTGCATTGATAAATTTGCTGAAAACTTTTCGACGGCAAGGCTTTGGCGTAATGTTAGTCGTAATAACATTGACTTGTGCCTCTACTGCTCCAAATCTGTGAATACCGACGCAGATTTTCTTGAGAACGTGCAGTCGCCCCGGTTTCGCCGAAAGTGTCCGGCAAGGCGGGTTTGTTGCCAATTGCCGATCACTTTTGCGGAAAAAGCGAAGAAACATCCACGCTCCGTTAGGAAATTCCGCGCATTTTGGTCTGTGACAGAAAGTGTTTGTTAACCTGTCGAGGGTGCTGTGTTGCCGCGTATTAATGTCTTTGCTTCGATCATCGGATTGGTTTTTCTCCTGGCTGCCTGCTCGGCCTATGACTTTCCGGACCCGACACCGGAAGATTATGCAGTCCACGGGATCGACATCTCCCGCTGGCAGGGCGATATCGACTGGGAGGAAGTCAAGCGCTCCGGCGTTCAGTTCGCCTGGATCAAGGCGACGGAGGGCGGTGACCACGCGGATCCGCGGTTTGCACAGAACTGGATCGGGGCCCGCAAGGCGGGCGTGCCCAGGGGTGCCTATCATTTCTACTATTTCTGCCGCCCGGTCGAGGAACAGATTTCCTGGGTGAAGGAAGTCGTGCCGAAAGATCCGGAAGCGATCCCGCTCGTTCTGGATATGGAATGGAATGCCCATTCCAAGACCTGCACCAAGCGTCCGGAGCGCACCAAGATCCTGCGTGACATGAAGGTTTTCCTCGACGAGATGGAGCGGCACTACGGCAAGCGCCCGGTGATCTATTCCTCCGTCGATTTTCACCGGGACAGGCTAGTCGGCGCGTTGAAGGGCGAACAGTTCTGGCTGCGCTCCGTCGCCACCCATCCGAAGAACATCTATGACCAGCGCGATGACTGGGTGTTCTGGCAATATACCGCGGAAGGCCGTATCCCTGGCATCAAGGGGGATGTCGACCGGAACGTCTTTTACGGAACGAAGTCCCAGTACCGGGCCTGGCTCAACGGCAAGCTGCGGCGCTAAACCGGACCAGCCGGTCGCGCTGAACCATTGGCGGAAAGCGCTACCGGATCTTGATCTGGTGGGCGATGTCCTTGCCGTTGGTGACGGTGACCTGCTTGAAGCCGATCAGTTTGCAGAAGTCGAGAAAGTTCAGTTCGTGCGGATGATTGGACCGCGCGAAAAGTTCGGTCGAGCGGGCCAGTGACGTCAGCGCGGCGAGCAGCGCCCGCAGCCGGTAGAGCGTGTCGTACTGGCCGTCGCCGGTTGCGACGATGATCAGTTTCTCAAGGTCGCCGCCCTTGGCGAAAAGATGGTATCCCGCCGCGTGGTTCTGCTTGGCATGCTGCGCTGCAAGGCCGATGACAAAGGCCGCCCTGGAGCGTTTCTGCGCATCGTTGGCAACCGGCAGCTCCGATATGTAGACCTCGTTGGTCTGGGGCTCGGGGTAGTAGTAGCCGGCGTGGGCATCGAAGGCGATGGCGGCCGATTGCGACGCCAGCAGCAAGGCCGCCGAGACAATGGACGCCGCTGCAAGTTCCTGAAACCGTTTCATCCTGGCTTGTTCCCCCCCATGGAATTCTTCGCCCAGTGAAGCCGATCGGGCAGCGGCTGGGCAAGCACAAAGTGGTTTGCAGGCGCCATCACGGCCGCGTCACGCCTGCCGCGCTATACTTTTGCCATGATGTGTTCCCACATCTTCGCCATGTTTGGGCAGTCGGTCCGGGCTGGAACCGTCCGGGAGCGAGATAAAATGGAGAATGACAAGATGCTGATCCGCTTGCCGCTGGCCCTGTGCGCCGTGGCCATGATGACAATGCCGGCGCTGGCGCAGTCCGGTGGTCCCGCGATTGCCTACACGACTGCCAACCTGAACATGCGTGCGGGTCCGGGAACCAGCTACCCGGTCCTTGCGACCGTGCCGCAGGGCGGCGGGGTTACCGTCTTCGGCTGCACGGCAAACTTCTCCTGGTGCGATGCCGCCTTTGCCAACGTGAAGGGCTGGGTTTCGGGCAAGTACCTGAGCTACGGTGTGCAGGGGAACTACTACGGCCGGCCGATCCCGAGCGCGGGAGTCTACATCGGCGTGCCGCGTTACGGCAGCAACTATCCCATCTACCGGCGTCCGCCGCCGGTCGTGCGGCCGGTCCAGCCGATCTATCCGAGATACCCCAGGCGCTACTGAGACCGCAGTGTCAGCTGCCCGGCCTCGGAGCAGCCAGCACGAGCGACCAGAACACCTTGTGCTTCGCGGTCTGTGAATAGGCGGTCGCGATTCCCAGGCGCGTTGCATCCGGCGTCAGCAGCACCTGGTTGTGCTTGGGCGATTCGCGCCAACCTGAAAAGGCCTCCGCAAAGGTCCTGTAGCCGGCGCTGACATTCTCGGCCGCCGCCGTACTCGGCTCGCCGATCGACGACAGACGGGTTGCCAGTTGCTGGTCCGGCGCAAGCGAGGCCTGAACGCTGCCCGCCCTGGCCATTGCCTCGGCCTGCGATTTTGCAATTCCGGTGAGCTGCGCGTCGGGCGTGACGGCGGAAAGCCCGTTATTGATCCGGTACTGCGAAATCATCTGCGCGGCGGTCGCTGCGTCGACCTCACCGTCGGCGCGCGCCAGGTCCTTGTAAAAAGGCGGCGTCTGAAAGCGTTCGCTCTGACAGCTTGCCAGGGCGAGAACCGCCAGCGCGGCGAAAGCAAGTTTGGCGGACGTGATACATGATTTTGTCTGGATCACCTGATGCGGCTCCGGAAATGTGCTGATTCGAACGGCGGTTAGCAGAAGAGCACATCACAGCAGAATTGCGGCGGGGCAAAAATCAGTTGGGGGCAATGCCGCTTTCTCAACGTCGATGACAGGCTTCCGCATTCAGCGGTCATGCCATGGCTTGACCATGGCATCCATGCCGCTCCATTTCCGGTTCCAATATCTGTCATCGACGAAAGGCAATGGCATGGATTGCCAGATCAAGTCTGGCAATGACGCGCGAATGTGCAAGTATGATCTCGCCGGTTCGATTAAGTACCTAGGTTCCGCTCGTCGAGACAGTGCTCGCACTCTTCCGGTCGTCATCCCGGCCAAGCGCTGCGCGCGCCGGGATCGGAGAGGCAATGACCTGTCGGGTCTCGCGTCGCTCGCCCGGGGTGACGATGGAGGGTACGGTTGCATTTGTCCGGAATGACGGATCTATCGGCACCCGACAAAAAACCGGCCCGTGAAACACGGGCCGGTCAGGCTGCATCAGGCTTGTCAGGGTCTGTTGCCCAAGCCTTTCAGGGAGCTCTTTGTCAGCGTTTTCCGGCTTCCAGGACGTCCTCGAACGTCCTGAGCCCGGTTGTCGGGGCGCAGACCAGCACCGACATGTTGCCGGGGGCATGCTGGTTGTTCCACATCTTGGTGTGGGCGCTCGGGATCTGGTCCCAGGGGAACACTTCGGACATGTAAGGGTCGATGCGCCGTTCAATCATCAGCTTGTTGGCCGCCGCCGCCTGTTTCAGATGGGCGAAATGCGAACCCTGCAGACGCTTCTGGTGCATCCACATGTAGCGGACGTCGAAGGTGCAGTTGAAGCCCGACGTACCCGCACAGATGACCACCATGCCGCCCTTCTTGCAGACGAAGGTCGAGACCGGGAACGTCGCCTCACCCGGGTGTTCGAAGACGATATCGACATTGTTGCCCTTGCCGGTGAACTCCCAGATCGCCTTGCCGAACTTGCGGGCCTCCTTGAACCACTCGCCGTATTCGGGCGAGCCGACTGTCGGCAGCTGGCCCCAGCAGTTGAAGTCCTTACGGTTGATGACGCCCTTCGCGCCGAGATCCATGACGAACTGGCGCTTGTCCTCGTCCGAGATCACGCCGATCGCGTTGGCGCCTGCCGCCGTGATCAGCTGGATCGCATAGGATCCCAGGCCGCCGGAAGCGCCCCAGACGAGAACGTTCTGGCCGGGCTTGAGTTCATGCGGATGGTGTCCGAACAGCATGCGGTAGGCCGTGGCGAGCGTTAGCGTGTAGCAGGCAGCCTCTTCCCAGGTCAGGTGCTTGGGCCGGGGCATCAGCTGCTGCGCCTGCGCCCGGGTGAACTGCGCGAAGGAGCCATCCGGCGTTTCGTAGCCCCAGATTCGCTGCGTGTTGGAGAACATCGGGTCGCCGCCGTTGCATTCCTCGTCGTCGCCGTCGTCCTGGTTACAGTGAATGACGACCTCGTCGCCGACTTTCCAGCGCTTCACCTTGTCGCCGACGGCCCAGACGATCCCGGAGGCGTCCGACCCGGCGATATGATAGGGGGCCCCGTGCCCGTCAAACGGGCTGATCGGTTCGCCGAGGCCGGCCCAGATGCCGTTGTAGTTGACGCCCGCGGCCATCACCAGGACCAGCACCTCGTGGCTGTCGAGTTCCCAGGTCGGCACGACCTCGAGCTGCATCGCGTCCTCGGGTGCGCCGTGGCGCTCGCGCCGGATCGCCCAGGCATACATGTTCTTCGGGACGTGACCGAGCGGCGGAATTTCACCGATTTCGTAAAGGTCTTTCACCGGAGCATCCTCAAATGTTCGGTTATCATTGGCTTCAGCGGTTGCAGTCATTCATCCCCTCCCAGGGCTTTGCTTGGCTCGCGATTTCGCAACTGCACAAGGCATGTTTGGCTCAAATTCCTATTTTGCGCAACTATTGTTCAAAATTGCACGTCGATCTATACGACTATTGCTTAACTTGCGTTTTGATGCCAAGCATATTTTGCATTGCACAGACAGATTTCGCATGCGCGTAATGTCAGGCACGCTCCACCGGACCGGGAGATCCGGGTCACATGGGTACTAAGAAGAAGAATAAGACTGTCAGAAGAACGTCTTAGGAGGACTATCGGCATGAGCCAGACGGGTGAAAATGGCAAGGAACGGGACCGCCCGTGGATTTTCCGGACCTACGCGGGCCATTCCGCGGCAGCGGAATCGAACAAGCTCTACCGCGGAAACCTTGCCAAGGGTCAGACCGGATTGTCCGTTGCCTTCGATCTGCCGACGCAGACCGGCTACGATCCGGACGACATGCTGGCGCGGGGCGAGGTCGGCAAGGTCGGTGTGCCGGTCACGCATCTCGGCGACATGCGCACGCTTTTCGACGAGATCCCTCTTGAGCGCATGAACACGTCCATGACGATCAACGCCACCGCGCCCTGGCTGCTGTCGCTCTATATCGCGGCGGCGGACGGGCAGGGTGCCGACCGGAAACTCCTCTCCGGCACGACCCAGAACGACATCATCAAGGAATATCTCTCCAGGGGGACCTACGTTTTCCCGCCGGCACCGTCGCTGAAGCTGACGACGGACGTCATCGCCTGGACCTATTCCAACATGCCCAAATGGAACCCGATGAACGTCTGCTCCTATCACCTGCAGGAAGCAGGCGCGACGCCGGTCCAGGAATTGTCCTTCGCGCTTGCGACCGCGGTCGCGATCCTGGATTCCATGAAGGCAAGCGGTGCGATCCCGGAAGAGGACTTTCCCAGGGCCGTCGGACGGATCTCGTTCTTCGTGAATGCCGGGATGCGCTTTGTTACCGAAATGTGCAAGATGCGCGCCTTCACCGAACTCTGGGACGAGATCTGCCGCGACCGCTACGGCGTGGAGGACGAGAAATACCGGCGCTTCCGCTACGGTGTTCAGGTCAATTCCCTCGGACTGACGGAACAGCAGCCGGAAAACAACGTTTATCGCATCCTGGTGGAAATGCTGGCCGTGGTGCTGTCCAAGAATGCGCGTGCGCGGGCGGTGCAGCTTCCGGCCTGGAACGAGGCGCTCGGGCTGCCGCGGCCGTTCGACCAGCAATGGTCGCTCAGAATGCAGCAGATCATGGCCTATGAAACCGATCTTCTGGACTATGCCGACATTTTCGACGGGTCGGTGGAAATCACCAACAAGGTCGAAGCTCTCAAGGCGGAAGCCCGCGATGAACTTGCCCGGATCGACGCCATGGGCGGCGCGGTTGCCGCTGTCGACTCCAGCTACATGAAGCGGCAGCTCGTTGAGTCCAATTCCGCGCGACTGGCTGCCATCGAGGCGGGTGACCAGGTCGTCGTCGGAGTGAACCGATGGACGGAAACGGAGGCGTCTCCCCTTGCGGCCGGCGAAGACGGCGCGATCCTGACCGTTCCCGAACATGTCGAGGCGGAGGCCATCGAAAAGGTAAAGGCCTGGCGCGATGCGCGCGATGATGCCGCCGTTGCCGCCGCGCTGTCGGAGCTGAAATCCGCCGCGCAGGAGGGCCGGAACATCATGGAACCCTCGATTGCAGCGGCCAAGGCGGGCGTCACGACCGGCGAATGGGGCCGCACGCTCCGTGAGGTCTTCGGAGAATACCGTGCTCCAACCGGCGTGGGGCAATCCGCACGCGACGATGCGGGGGACCTTGCCGCGGTCCGGGCCGACGTCAACGCTGTCTCCGAAGACCTCGGACGGCGCCTCAAGTTCCTGGTCGGGAAGCCGGGCCTTGATGGTCATTCCAACGGCGCGGAACAGATCGCCGTGCGTGCCCGCGATTGCGGCATGGAAGTCGTCTACGAGGGCATTCGTCTCACACCGGCGCAGATCGTCAACGCGGCCGTGGAAGAAGATGTGCACGTGATCGGTCTTTCGATCCTGTCCGGGTCGCACCTGGCACTGGTGCGTGACGTCATGGACCGGCTCAGGGCGGCCGGCGCAGATGACATTCCCGTCGTTGTCGGCGGTATCATTCCCGACGAGGATGCAGCGCAACTGAGGGCCATGGGCGTTGCCGCCGTCTACACGCCGAAAGACTTCCAGTTGACCGACATCATGGCCGACGTCGTCAGGATCGTTGGCGCGAAGGGAGCGCGAGCGGCCTAGGTCGCGCCGGATATGCATGCCCGGTGGTGATTCGCAGCTACATTTCCTGAAGTGATGCAAGCGGTTAACGGATCGTAAAGATTTGTTAATTCTTCCTTGAGACCATGAAGGAAGTCCCGCCAGAAGGCGGGATTCTCTGATGGCCAGGAGGCCGGAATGGCGACGACGATCGAAAGGCCGCAATCGGCCCAGGTCGTGGCGCATGCGACAGAGTATCCTGCGGACAGGGACGGTGACGGCACCGGGTATGACCGCAGAGGCAAGCGTAACGGCGCACAGCGACACGACAGTGACACCGGTTATTCCTCGGATGAGCCGGCAGTTCTCATTGATGCACATCACCTGGAAAATCACGCGCTCGACGGTGTGGCTGCCTATCGCGCGGCGGCGCTGCAGGCCCTGGAGCCGCGCGTGGAACACGGACCGGTGCACCCGCTCCGGAGCGCCCAGGAAGGGATCGGGCCGGACAATATCCGCCACGCCTATGAAGATCACGGCGAGACGGAAGAGCGGCACGAAATAAACGTCGCTACCTGAAGTGCCGTCGGGCCGCTGCTGTAAAACTGCACAATCGGCACCCGATTTTGCTTGAACCGCCTGCCGGAATGCCCCATATCCGCCCGAATACGTATTGTTACGTATCCCGCTGCAAGCTGAAAACCGGCGGGATGCGCGTGGGTTAAGGGCAAGACGTCTTGGCGGACACAATTCTTTCATTGGCGGCGGAAAACCTGCTGTCGCCGATCATCCTCTTTTTTGCTCTCGGTCTCGGTGCGGCGCTCGTGCGTTCGGACCTGTCGGTGCCGGAGGCGGCGGCCAAGGCACTCTCGATCTATCTGCTGTTTGCGATCGGCTTCAAGGGGGGTGTCAGCGTCAGCGCGCATGGCGTCGACTCCACGCTTCTGCTCGCGCTCGTCGCCGGCCTGATCCTGTCATTCGCGATCCCCTTCACCGCCTTCGGTCTCCTGAGGGTGATGACGCGTCTCGGGACAGTCGATGCGGCGGCGGTCGCCGGGCACTACGGATCGATCTCCATCGTAACCTTTGTCGCAGCGACATCGGTGCTTCAGAGCCAGGGGATCGCCAGTGAGGGCTATCTCGTTGCCGTTGCAGCGGCCATGGAAGCGCCGGCGATCCTGTCCGCGCTCTGGCTGGCCGCGAAGTTTTCATCGCCCGACACCAACGCCGAGCGCGCAAAGGGAACAAAGGGCCTGTTGCGAGAAATTCTCCTGAACGGGTCCATCGTTCTGCTCGTCGGGTCGTTCTTCATCGGCTTCCTGTCCGGACCGAAAGGCCTGTCGGAGATAGAGAGTTTCATCGTCTCTCCCTTCAAGGGGGTCCTGTGCCTTTTCCTGCTCGATATGGGGCTGGTTGCCGGGCGCGGCCTGCGCAGCAGCGCGGGACTTCTGCGGCCCGGTCTGATCCTGTTCGGTGTTCTGATGCCGATGATCGGAGCGGTTGCCGGTCTTGCGGCGGGCAGCCTCATCGATCTGTCTGTCGGGGGAACCATGCTGCTCATGACCCTGAGCGCATCGGCCTCCTATATCGCGGTGCCGGCGGCGATGCGGGTTGCGTTGCCGGAAGCCAATCCCTCGATCTATCTGACAATGTCGCTCGGGATCACGTTCCCGTTCAACCTGACCCTCGGAATTCCGCTTTACTTGAGCATTGCCCAGGCTACGGGAGGATAAGCCCATGGAGATGAAGAACGCGAAACGGGTGGAAATCATCATCGAAGCGCCAATGGAAACCCGCCTGACAGACACACTCGACGAAGCCGGCGTCACCGGATACACGATCCTGCCGGTGATGGGCGGCAGCGGGCGGTCCGGAAGGTGGAGCCGTGAAGGCCAGGTCTCGCGCGCCGGCGGCATGGTCGCCATCATCTGCATCATCCGCCCCGAGCGACTGGACGAGCTGCTTCAGGCGGCGTTCGAGGTGGTCGAACGCCATATCGGTGTCGTGACCGTTTCGGACTGCTCGGTGCTGCGCGCGGAACGTTTCTAGGGTCCATCACCTAAGCCGTTTCGGGCAATTTGCATTCGCAGGCCCAAGTGATAAGAACCTCCTGACAGGCAACAAGACCTGTCTGCAGTTCAGGAGGCTCTATCGTTGACTTTTCCCGCACCCCTTCTGGAAGGGTATGGCCGCTACCTGAACAAGGGATTCGTCCGTTACAAGGAAACGCATGAGCGCCTTGCGATCTATGGTCAGAAACCCGATGTCCTGGTGATTTCCTGCTGCGACAGCCGCGTCACGCCGGAAGGCATCTTTCACGCCGGTCCGGGCGAGTTGTTCGTCATCCGCAACGTTGCCAATCTCGTGCCGCCCTACGAGGAAACCGAAGGGCAGCATGGAACAAGTGCGGCGATCGAATTTGCGGTCAACGGCCTGAAGGTCGGGCATATCGTCGTCATGGGGCACGGCCAGTGCGGCGGGGTGAAGGCGTTCCGCGAACACGCCAACGAGCCGATGGCAACCGGGGAATTCATCGGCCGCTGGATCAAGCTTCTGGAGCCGGCCGCGATCGCCATGGCCTGCATGCCGATCGACAAGGCCGACGATCCGCAGCTTGCAATGGAATATGCCGGGATCCGGCACTCGCTCAAGAACCTGCTCACCTTTCCGTTCATCGAGAGGGCCGTCGCGGATGGCGGCCTGCTGCTGCACGGTGCCTGGTTCGACATCGGCTCCGGAGAGCTTCGGCTGATGGATCCGGAGAGCGAACGGTTCGAAGCCGCCCTGCCGGACACATTGCCCGCCGGCGCCTGACGATCGACGGGAGTGTTCGATGCAGATTGACCCGGGGCTTTATCAGCGGTTTGCGGCCTATAACAGCTGGATGACGGAAAAGGCCTATGCGGCCGCTGCGCAGATGAGCGATGAAGAGCGCAAGGCCGACAAGGGCGCGTTTTTCAAGTCTGTCCATTCGACGCTGAACCACATCCTGTTTGCAGATCGCGTCTGGATGAAACGGTTCTCCGGGGTGTCCTACGCCGTGAACGGCATGGGCGTTGATATTTTCGAGGATTTCGGTGCCTTGCAGGACGCGCATCTGGAGATGTGCGGCGACATTGAAACCTTTGCCGGTAAACTGACCTCCGCTTGGCTCGCCGAACCGATGACCTGGACGCGCAGCACCGACAATGTCACGCGTTCGCGCTCCCGCTGGCTGCTCGTCACGCACATGTTCAACCATCAGACCCATCATCGCGGCCAGCTGTCGACCCTTCTGATGCAATCGGGGATCGACATCGGCGTGACGGATCTGCCGTTCATGCCGGACCTGATCGAAATGTCCGGGGGCTGAGGGTCTTCTGAAACGCAGACTGACGGCGCGTGAGCGATCTACATCCAGCTTGCGACCGGATCACCAAGCGCGGTGCGGTCGACGGTCAGTCCGAGGCCGGGCGCATCCGGCGCGAGCACGCCGCCATCGGCGATCGGAGCGTCAAACTCCGCGAGCTGCCTTGTGACCATGTCGCGGCAATCGAGAATGCACCTGAGATATCTTTCCGGAACGGTCTGACCGAGATGGGCAATCGCGGCAAACGCGATCGTGGAGCCGACCGTATCCTGGACGCTGAGCGTCAGTCCCGCCGCCCTTGCCATGTCCCTCTGACGCCGGCCCGGCGTCAGGCCGCCCGCCTTGGAAACCTTCAGGCCGATGCCGTCACAGGCATCCAGCGCGATGGCCTGGGCAAGGTCCGTATCGGCCTGCATGAGTTCGTCGAGCATGATCGGGACGCGGCAGCGGGAGCGGAACGACAGTGTTTCGCGCCAGCTCGCGCAGGGCGCTTCCAGCACGAAGTCGAGACC
Organism: uncultured Roseibium sp.; assembly: GCF_963669205.1. Lineage (NCBI taxonomy): Bacteria > Pseudomonadati > Pseudomonadota > Alphaproteobacteria > Hyphomicrobiales > Stappiaceae > Roseibium > uncultured Roseibium sp. The sequence continues at coordinate 5,846,592 of NZ_OY769915.1, read as the reverse complement.
GGCGGGCAGGAGCGTCAGCATCCTGAGTGCGGTTTCCGGGGTGAGGCCGCCATTGGCATCCACCAGGAAGAACTCGCCCGCTTGCCGGTCCGCCAGCGATGCCTCGATCCGTGCCGCGTCGAGCGCCGGTCCGCCTTCGCGGTCCAGGGCACCGATTTTGACGGAGTGGCCGAGATATCCCCGTTCACGATGCCTGGAAACGTTCTGCCGCATCTTTTCCGGCGTCTCGGCCGGGATCGACGACATCACCGGCATGCGCTGACAAGTTGAGCCGCCCAAAAGCATCCAGCAGGGCATTTTTGCAGCCTTGCCAAGAATGTCCCAGGCGGCGACATCAAGCGCGGTCTTCGCGTGAAGGTGACCGGCGAGGACTTCGGCCATGGCATCGTAGAGCCGCTCCACCTGCCTCGGATCCCTGCCTATGAGGTGCGGGGCGATCTCGGCAATTCCGGCACGTACACCCAGGGCGTGAGCCGCGATATAGCTTGATCCGAACGGCGTGCTTTCGCCCCAGCCTTCCAGGCCGCAGGCGGTCGCCATGCGCACGATGCTGGCATCGAAAACCCGAAATTCGCGTCCGCCGGAGAGCATGTAGGTGCCGCCGGAATAGGGCAGGTCCGCCTGATAGAGGTCGATACGTTCGATTTTCATCACTGCCCCGGGTGTGCGAAAGGGTGCGCTGGATTCCGGCACTTTTTCAGAAACAGCGTCAGGCTGGAATCTTCTGAAGATGGGGGTAGCTGTCGACAAAACGCCCGTACTTGTGCGCGCCGCAAGTCACGGCTTCGTAGCGGGCGGGATTGTCCGCGTCGATGCAGGAGGCAAGCGGCGCGAATTCGGCATCATAATCGGCGTCGATGAAAAACGGGATGGAATAGCGTTCGCGCCCGCTGGTGTTGACCACGCGGTGCAGGTTGGCCAGGTAGCGGTCGTTGGTCAGCCGCTGCAGCAGATCGCCGATATTGATGACGAACGTGCCCGGGATAGGCGTGCCCTCGACCCATTGCCCGTCCCGGTTCAGGACCTGCAGCCCGCCGACATCGTCCTGCGCCAGGATCGTCAGACTGCCATAGTCCGTATGCGCCCCGATGCCGATGATGCTTTCATCGACGATGCCGGTCTGCGGCGGGTAATGCAGGAGACGCTGAATGCTGATCGGCTTTTTCAGCTTGGCCTCGAAGTAGTCGGGGGCAAGATCGAGGCTCCGCGCGATCCCGGACAGGATCGTCATGGAAAGGCGCTTCATTTCTTCATGGTAGTGGTAGACCGCCGCGCGAAAGCCGGGAAGCCGCGTTTCCTCAGGCCAGAGGTTCGGTCCGAAGAAAGGGCAGTCCGGCTGTGATTCCGGGCCAAGGTCGAAACACTCCTTCAGGTCCCTGGTTTTTTCCGGGTCGGTGTTTTCTCCGAAGGGCTCGATGTAACCGCGCAATGTCTGACCGGAGCGGGACACGTGCAGCGCCATCTTTTCGGCGTCCGGCAAATCGAAAAAGGCTTTCGTCTGTTCAAAGGCGTTTTCGACCACCGCGTCGGCGATGCCGTGGTTTTTCACGTACATGAAGCCGGCATTGGCGAGCGCCCAGTTGATCTCGCCGGCAACCTTGTCCGGGTCGCTTCCGTCCAGAAGTGGAGCGAGATCGACAACCGGTATCTTGTCGAAGGACTGGCGTTTGGCATGCAATGCGTCGTCGAGCTTGGCTATCTGGTCGTTCGGCATCTGGTTTCCTGACGGGTCGCGCGTGAGTTTCCTCATGTTTTTCCGGGAACGCATTCCCTGGCAACGTCAAAAATTTTTCCATTGGCTTAGAAAAATTAATGCAAAGGAGGCAGTCAAGTCATACGATCCAAGCACTTTAAATATGCTCTGCATGAGGTTGATTTGCCAAAGCGCCCTTACGACCTGCCGCCGCTGAACGCGCTTTTGAGCTTCGAGGCCGCCGCGCGGCATGTCAGTTTCAAGGCCGCCGCAGCGGAGTTGAACGTCACACCGGCGGCCGTCAGCCATCAGGTGAAATCGCTTGAGCAAGATCTCAAATGTGCGCTTTTCCATCGCCATCACCGGGGTGTGGAATTGACGGAGATCGGCGCCTATCTGTTCGTCGCGCTGCAACGGGGTTTCGAGGAAATCGGCGATGCGCTTGACCAGTTGCGCGCCAGGGTGTCAAGAGCGTCGGTGACCGTGGGCGCCACCACCGCGATGAGCGCGCTGTGGCTGACGCCGCGCCTTGCGCAGTTCTGGAAATCCCACCCTCACATTTCCGTCTCGCAGATTGTCAGCGACACCGGCCAGGGCGGCGGCGACTGCGATCTGAGCATTCACTATGGGGACATGTCGCAGGAAACGGGATCGTGCCAGGCCCTGTTCCACGACCGGATCTCGGCTTTGGGAAGCCCGCGCTTCGCCGAACAGAACCGGATGGAAACGATCGAAGATCTCGCCGCGCTTCCGCTGATCCACCTGGATTCGGCGGGGACCGACTGGACGGACTGGCAGGACTGGTTTGCCGCGCTCGGGTATCGCGGTGCGTTGCGCAACGTGCATCGGGTGAACAATTATGTCATCGCTCTGCAGGCGGCACAGGACGACATGGGTGCGGTGCTGGGCTGGGAGGGGTTGACCCGTCCGTTCGTGGAAAGCGGCAGGCTGGTGAAGCTGCTGCCTGAAACGGTATCCTCACCGCGCGTCTATTTCGTCAAGCTGCATCCACACGCCTCCGAACAGGCAAAGCTCGTGTTCAAGTGGCTTGCCGGCGTCTCTGGCGATTGAGAAATCAAAAAAACACGAGGGCGAAACGCCCCCGTGCGGAATTCGTCCTGGAAGATGTCTTCAGGCAGCGGCCACGTTGCGCAGGAACGTCTCGACTTCCTGCTTCAGTTCCTCTGTCCGCGCGTTCAGCATCTCGGAGGCATCCAGAACCGAGTGTGACGATTCGGACGTCTCATTCACGGTGCCGGACAGCTCGGACATGCGCGAGGAAACGAAGGTCGTTCCTTCTGCCGCTTTCTGCGCGTTCTGGGAGATCTCCCCCGTCGCGGAACCCTGCTCGTTCACTGCGGCGGCAATGGTGCTGGTGTAGGAGTTGACCTCCTCCATGATCGTGGTGATTTCCGCAATCGCGCTGACAGACTCCTTGGTGGCGTCCTGAATAGCGGTGATCTGCGCACCGATTTCTTCGGTTGCCTTCGAGGTTTGCGTGGCCAGTTCCTTCACCTCCGCGGCAACAACCGCAAAGCCCTTGCCCGCTTCGCCGGCGCGTGCCGCCTCGATGGTCGCGTTGAGCGCCAGCAGGTTGGTCTGTTCGGCGATGGCCTGAATGAGGGTGACGACCTCACCGATCTTGGAGGCGGAAGACGCCAGTCCCTCTACCTTCTCGTTGGTGACGCGCGTGCCTTCGGTCGCGCGGCTCACAACTTCCGTCGTTTGCGCGACCTGACGCGAGATTTCACCGATGGAAGCGGACAGTTCTTCCGCTGCACTTGCAACGGTCTGCACGCTCGAGGTCGCGTCGTCCGCCGAATTGAGGGTTTCGATCGCCCCGGATGCGCTCTGGCCGGAGAGGTCCGACAACCGGCCGGCGGTGCCGCCGAGGTCCTGGACCGTGTCGTTGACCGAGCTCAACACGTTCGAAACGTTGTTGCGGAAATCCTCGATCAGGGTCTGCACCGTGTTCTGGCGATCGAGCGTGGCGGAGTCGTTTTCGCGCTGCTGCTCAGCAAGCGAGATGCGTTCCGCTGCCCGGTTCTTGAGCCCGTTGACCGCCTGCGCAAGCATGCCGATCTGGTCGGTCCGGTCCTTGAACGGAACCTCGTCATCGAGATTGTCCTGCGCGATCTGCGACGTGATTTCAGCAAGTGCTGTGACCGGGCGCAGCTGCCGACGGATCGCGAATATCAGCAGCAGCACGGAAATGATGACCACGGGCAGCGCCAGCATGGTGTAGTCGCCCATCAGTTCCCAGACATTGGCTTCCACCGCGGCTTTCTCGACCCCGGCATAAAGAATGCCGGTGATGTTGCCCTGGGAGTCGAAGATCGGCTTGTAGACGGTGAAATAATCCTTGCCGAGGATGGTCGCCTGGCCGTGGAAGGTCTTGCCGCTCATGATCACCGGATAGACCGCACCGTTCTTGCCGAGCGGGGTCCCGACGGCCCTCTTGCCGTCGCCCTTGATGATGTTGGTGGTCTTGCGCCAGAAGTCCTTGTTTTCGGGATCCCACTGGAAAACGGTCGCGGTTTCACCGGTCATCCGCCCGATCGCATCGATCATTGTGTGATCGTCGTTGAAAACCGGGAATTCCGCGAGCTCGATCCTCGTCACGTTACCGGTGTCGGTCCAGGTGACATCGGCACCCTCCACGCGGTCCTGAAAGATCGTCGCGGCCACCCTCAGGTTCACGTCCTGCTTGGTGATTGCGGCGGTCTGCGCCTGGCCGAGGGCAACCTGATACAGGATGAACCCGACAACGAACATGGAGACTGTCAGAACACCGGCCGAAACAATGGCCAGCGTCGACGTGACGCTCAGGCGAGCGAAAAGATTTTTCATGGAATACCCCTTTTGCCTCTCCCAAGGGGATGTAAGGAATTAAAGTAAATATTGAGCAAACGCATTCAGCGATGAGTCATGAATTTCAACGCCCTGTGGAAAAAATGCAGGCCGACTTTCATGATTACTTCATCGTGAAAAATGCCGATGTTCAAAACGAAAAAAACGGAATCGGCTTCTGCGCAGCTGCTCTAGAGCATTTTCCAACCAATTTGGATCATTTGATGAGGATATCCGGTTCACTCGGTCAGGCGGGTCACGAAGCGCGATGCGGTGCATCGTGCAAGTGGCACAACGCCGCCGATGGGCTGGATATCCTCACCGGTTGCGGAACGCAATCAAGCGACAAACATCAAGATTGGCCGGGCCCCTTTTCGCTCTGGCATCGTTGGTCCACCCTAGTCACCTGAATCTGAAGTTCGACCCATTTTGCAGCGGGCTTCGAACGAACTTCAGATTCAAGAAGGTGACTGGCAAGTCTATGTTTCTAGTGCGGTTCACGAATTTGAAGTTCGCTTCGGAGACTGCTGCAGCAATGATGCGAACTTCAAATTCACCGCACTAGTGGTGGGAAACACCGCGGCGGGCGAACCGTCTCGCCAGCGCGAAAAGGGGCCTCGGTCAAATGACCCAAATTGGTCGGAAAATGCTCTAGAACGCAAACAGCAGGGCACTGCCGGCGACAACCAGAAAAGCTCCGGCCCAGGCGCCAAGCGCCGGGAATTCCCCGGTCCGCCACCACATCATCGGCAGCATGACCGCGGGTGTCGTTGCGGAGAGCGTTGCGACGATGCCGACCTCGCCACCGGAAAGCGCAAACAGGATCAGTGTCATCCCGATTCCCATTCCAAGGAGGCCGGAGAGCGCGATGATGCCGACGATCGGGACCGTGAAGCGGCCTGCCGGCTTGACCCAGCTGAAGGGTAGCCGCGTGAGAACCACCAGGCACAGGGCAGCGACACCGACCCGGATACTTGAAGCTGCTACCGGGTCTGCACCCGTTTCCATGACAGGCCGGGCGATGAGAGAACCCACCGACTGCGACAGTGCAGCGGCAAATCCAAGGGCGACGCCGATCCAGACAGGTCCCCTGATGCTTTCCCACTTGTGCAGCTGGGACTTGCGTTTGCCGAAGCGGATCGCGAGCAGGACACCTGCAAAGATGGTCACGATCCCGATGGATTGCATGCCCGTCAGCGTCTCATCGAGAACCAGCCAGCCGAGGATCGCGGAGAGCGGCGCATTCAGGGAAAAGAGCATTGCGGTCCGGCGCGGGCCCATCCGGTTCAGGGTCAGGAAGAGGGCCGTGTCTCCTGCGAAGATGCCGATGAAACCGGACAGAACAAGCGGTGCCAGGTGGTCGTTGCCGATCGTGTCCCATCCGCCCGCGACCACGACCCAGAGGCACAGCATGAGCGTCACCATGACCATGCGGGTGCAATTGAAGGCGATCGCGCCAAGATGCTGCGCGGGGCCTGCGGAGAGCAGCCCCGTCAAGGCCCAGAGCGTGGCCGCGCCGAGTGCGGCGGCTTCATAGATATACATTGCTTAGGGTCCGTACCCTATCCCTGCGGGACGCAAAAACGGCTTCGACCTGCTTCGTCAAACCGCTCAACCGGGCAGAAAGCCCGCCTGTCGCGCTTTTCCTTGATGCTCATTGCCGTTTGCTACGCCAATTAAACCAAATCAATGAGTCCTGACCCTAGGTCTCTTTTAGCCCGCACCGGGGTGCCCGGGAGTTTGGCCGGACCAGGCTGTTTCGAAAAAATCCCGCTCCAGCGCGCTCATCTGCCTGAAGAGGTCAGCCAGTCTCTCCTGCATTTCGGCACTCAGGGATGGCCCGATCCGATCGAGTTCCTGCCGGAGCCAGTTGACGAAATCCTTAAAGCCCGCGACCGCGTGGAGGTCGATCCATTCCGCCAGGTAGAATTGCGCCGGGCGCGGTTTTTTCGCTTCACGTTCGCCCCAGGTGAGATAGCACCATTCCGCGCAGAGGAGGCATGTCAGTCCCTCGGGATAGGTGCCGCCACCCGACGACTTCAAAAGCAGGTCTGCAAAGGACCGGGTCACCGGCCCCTGTGCTGCCCGCGCGTAGGTTTCAGGGCGCACGCCAAGCGCGTCGAAGGAGCGCAGGAAGTAGTCGTTTTCCTCTGAGGTCAACAAGGCGAGAAAGGCGGACAGGCGCGACTTGGCCTGCATGTCCGGAGCCTTGGCAACGAGGTAGCCGAGTGTCGATGCCAGATCCGTGATGAAGGTGTAGTCCTCGATCAGGTAGCGGGCGTAGGCCTCATCCGGCATGGTACCGTCGCCGATCGCATGGGTGAAGACATGATCCGTCGCTTCGGACCAGTAAGGTTCTGCCCGCTGCGCAAGCCAATCGGTGAACCGGGCTCCGGGCACCGAGGCGCAATGGTCGTCAAACGACAGGGTGTAAGGCGCAGGCATGAGCGAGCGGCGCTTTCTGACTTATGATTGGAAAACGGGCGCCGGACGGCGCCCGCTGAAAGGAATTACGCGGCGGCTTTTTTCGGAGTGATCAGGCCGCGGTTCACGAGGACTTCGGCAATCTGGATGGTGTTGAGTGCCGCGCCCTTGCGCAGGTTGTCGGAGACGACCCAGATGTTCAGGCCGTTCTCGACGGTCGCGTCTTCGCGGATGCGCGAGATGTAGGTCGCGTCTTCGCCGGCTGCCTCGTAAGGTGTCATGTAGCCGCCGTCTTCGTGCTTGTCGATCACGAGGCAGCCAGGGGCTTCCCGCAGGATGCTTCGTGCCTCGTCGGCGGAAATCTCGTTTTCGAACTCGATGTTGACGCTTTCGGAGTGACCGATGAAGACCGGAACGCGGACAGCCGTGCAGGTGACCTTGATGCTCGGGTCGAGCATCTTCTTGGTCTCTGCCAAAACCTTCCATTCCTCCTTGGTGTAGCCGTCTTCCATGAAGGCATCGCAGTGAGGAATGACGTTGAAGGCGATCCGCTTCGGGTACTTGTTCGGCTCGATCGGGTCGTTGACGAAGACGGCGCGGGTCTGGTTGAACAGCTCTTCCATCGCGTCCTTGCCGGTGCCGGACACGGCCTGGTAGGTCGACACGACGATCCGCTTGATCTTGGCATGTTCGTGGAGCGGCTTCAGCGCCACGACCAGCTGCGCGGTGGAGCAGTTCGGATTGGCAATGATGTTCTTCTTGGTGAAGCCGGTGACGGCATCGGCATTTACTTCCGGAACGATCAGCGGCACGTCGGCGTCGTAACGCCAGGCCGAGGAATTGTCGATCACGACGCAGCCCTTGGCCGCAATCCTTGGCGCCCATTCCTTGGAAACGGAACCGCCGGCTGACATCAGGCAGATATCCGTGTCGGAGAAGTCGAAATTCTCCATCGCCTGAACCTTCAGCGTCTTGTCGCCAAAGGACACTTCCGTGCCCTGGGAACGGCGTGAAGCGAGGGCGACAACGTCATCGGCCGGAAAGCCGCGCTCTTCCAGGATATCCAGCAGTTCCCGGCCAACATTGCCCGTGGCGCCTGCAATTGCGATCTTGAAACCCATTTTCGGTCTAGTCCTTGTCCGTCTCCCCGCTTCACCGGCTACCCGGTAACGGGTTCGCCGGCTTTCGGCGCCTCCCATCCCCGGGGAGGCGGGATGAGCGGCACCGTCAAGCGGTGGTCTTGGTTGTCTTTGTAGTGCGTTTGAAAGCGGTTACGGCAGCCGAACGGGTCTCGCCGCGCAGGAATGTTGCGCTGGAAAGAGCCTTGGACATCATATCCAGAATGTCGGCGCTGAGCCGGTTCATCGGGTGCTCGCAATCGTCAAAACTTGAGACGGCGGTGTTTTTGCCCGGAAATCGGGCGAAGTCAACACGCAAACCTGCGAATCGGAAAGATGACAGTCGATTTATTGCCCAAAGGCTGCGATTGGCGCGTCCGGGTCAGCTTTCGAACAGTTTTCCAGGTCCCAACCCCCTGGTGTCGAGGCCGGCCAGCCGCATCATGTGCCAGGCAAGGGCAAGGTTCGAACTGATCACCGGCTTGCCCAGCTCTTTCTCGCACGCTTCAATCACCGGAAAGGTGCGCAGGTTGGTGCAGGACGCGAACACGGCCTCGACTTCCGTATCGCCGCCGACGGCATGAACCGCATGCTCAACCGACCGGGGCGTGATCCGGGCGACCGTCGCTTCCTCGGATTGTCCGAATGACCCTATTCTAACCGGATCCAGGCCCGCTCTTCGCAGCAGATCAACGACAGCTTCCGAGACTTCGGCAATGTAGGGCGTCACAACGCCGACCCTCGACAAACCGAGATGCTTCAGCGCGGTGACGACCGCGACGGCCGGGTTGGTCACGCGCGCCTGCGGATGCGCCTTGCGGACAGCCGTTTCAACCGCCTCCGAGCCGATCACCGTCGACGCAGAGGTGCAGGCGTAACCGATCACGTCGAGGGGGCGCGCGCCCGGAAGCAGGGCAGCCGTGTCCGTGAGGCTCGCCTTCATGCGCATCAGCGTTTCCTCGTTGACCTCCGGATCGCTCGGGATGCGCGAGTGGTAGAGCACCACGTCATCAAGATCGAAGAGCGGGCGGAACTCCTTTTCGATGGTCTCGTCGGCCTGAAGCACGATCAGGCCGAGTGCTGCCCTTGAACCCAGGCCTTCGTCGCATTCGAATTGCAGTTCCAAGGCGCTCCTCCCGGTGTGCTTGCCCTAGGGTGCTGACCCTATATGACCGGTATTTCCTTCGGTGCCGGCGTGCTGAGAAACTCGGGCGGGCCATCCCGCACGACGATGTTTTCTTCATGCACCATCATCTTTCCGTTCCCGAGGTCAATGCTCGGCTCCAGTGTCATGACCATGTTTTCCTCCAGTCCGGTCGTATCAAAGCCCGTGACGGAGGGCATTTCGGTCAGTTGCATGCCGAGGCCGTGGCCAAGTCTGCCGACATCGCCGTCGTCCTGTCCGAGAACGGCAGTCATGGCGCTGAAAAGATCCGCGCAGGTCCTGCCGGGCCGAGCGACGGCCGCGGCCGCCTCGACGGCCAGGACAAGTTTTTCATGCGCGACACGGACCGCATCTGTTGCGACGCCGATCGCGAAATTGCGGTCGAAATCGCAGAAATAGCCGTTCTTCGTCGCGCCGGTGTCCAGCATGAGCACGTCGCCCTTTTCAAGTTGCTGGTCCGTCGGCGGCGAAATGACGTCGTCGTAGCCGCCCTGTCCCGCGCCCCCGACAAGGTAGGGGACATCGTCGGCACCCTGACGGAGCAGTTCGATCCGGAAGGTGCGAAAGACCTCTTTCAGTGTCTGGCCTTCCTGAAAAAGGTTTGCGGCATTTGCAAAACCGGCCGACCCGATCCCGCAGATCTGCCGCAGCAGCGCGATCTCGCGCTCCGACTTGACCATGCGCAGCTGCAGCATCAGATCGGAGGCATCAACGAATTCAAGATGGGAGAGGCGGGTGGTCAGTTCCCGGAACTCGCGAAGCGGCATGCGCAACGCGCTCTCACGGCCCATCGGCATGCCGACCCTGCCGAACCGCGACAGACACTCCGCCAGAAGTGAAATGCCGTCGTCGGTTGGATGCGGAGCAGCAAAGGTTCGGATATCGTCGACCCAGGTCGCAGCCATCAGGTGAGCGCCGATCTGGGGGATGATGGCAATCGGTTTTCCGGACACGGGCACGACAAGAAACCAGGGGCGTGTCGGGCTCTGCCAGAATAGCGTCCGGAAACCGGTGAAATACCGCAGCTCTGCCTCGGTGGTGAAGAAAAGCGCATCGAGCCCCTCTGACCGCATCGCGCGCTGTGCACGCGTCAGTCTTCCCTCGAACTCCGTTTCCGGAAAGTCGGGTTCAGCCATGCTCCGGGCCTTCCGAAAGATAACAGAGCACCCGCGACTGCGCGGTCAGGCCCAGGTCCTCGAATTGACCCCTGGCATGCTGGAGAGCCGCGATACCCGCTGCGCCGGACGGTGTGGTTGCAAGGTTATGGTCTTTCAGCCAGGCAACGGTTTCGTCCGCTTCTTCATCCGTGATCGTGGCGAAGGTGTTGGCCTCACGGGCAAGAAACTTGAGGGCGAGATGAGAAGGTTCCTTGCAGTCCAGGCGACCCATGTTCGAGACCGGGCCGGGGGCAACAACCGGTTTACCGGCGGCAATGCTCGCCTGAAGGGCCGGGGCAGCTTCCGGCTCCACAACGACAATGGTGACCTCGTTTCCCCAGCTGGTGCGCGCGCTTGAGGCGCAACCGGCGGCCAGGCCTCCGACGCCTGCCTGCAGAAATACGTGGGTCGGTGGTTCCGGGATCTGTTCCTCGATCTCCGCACCCATGATCAGGTACCCCTCCATGACGTCCCTGCCGGGTGCCGTCATGCCAGGCCATGTGCTGTCCGACAGGAGCTGCCAGCCATTCGCGCCCGCCTGCCGTTCGGCCTCGGACATACTGTCTTCGTAGATCGCCCCGGAACGGACGACCCGCGCACCGCGGTCCCTCAACCGCTCCGCAAAAGCCTCGGGAACCGTCTCGGAGACAAAGACGACCGAAGCTGCGCCGAAAATGCGGGCCCCTTCGGCGAGTGACAGGCCGTGATTGCCGGCGCTGGCGCAGACAAATGTCGTGCCATTGAGTGCTGACGCCGGATCGCTGGCCTCGCCTGCCCTGACTTTTGCGAAGGCCTGCTTGGCGATCGCATAGGCGGCACCGAGCGCCTTGAAACTGCCGAGGCCCAGGCGATTGCGTTCGTCCTTGACATAGAGGGCACCAATCCCGAGTTCCGCGGCGCGTGCTGGCAGATCCAGCAGCGGAGACGGCGTCACGCCTGTCACGTCCGCAAAGAAGTCCTGGGCCGGACCCAATGATCGCGAAATGTCACCTGTTGCGAGGTCCGGTGTCGTTTCCAGGCCCTTGCCGAACCATGCATTCGCGAATGTTTTCATGAAGGTTGTTTCTCCGTTCGATAGCGCAGATCAACAGGTCGGGCGGAGGAACACAAGGGCGTTTGGAAATATGCCGCAATCTGAACAGGCGGCGTCCGGTGGCGTTAGCGAATTTGTCTCTTGTATTATACCGAGACATCAAGATATCATGAATTATGGATATAAATGATGCATTGGGCGCGTTTGGTGCGCTGAGTCAGAAAACCCGCCTTGATGTGTTCCGGCTCCTGATCAAAGCAGGTCCGGAGGGCATGAGTGCGGGGGACGTCGGAGAAGTCCTTGGTGTTCGCCAGAACACCATGTCGACCAATCTGTCCATCCTCCTTCAGGCCGGGCTGGTTCGAAACGAACGCGACGGGCGTTCGATCCGTTATTTTGCGGATCTGGAAGGAACGAAGGATCTGCTGACTTTCCTCATGGCCGATTGTTGCGGCGGCCACCCCGAACTGTGTGCCCAGGTGATGGAAACGGTCGTGTGCCGGAAGTAATCGCGTATTTCGGGAGATTTTGATGTCCAGCGAAACCTACAATGTCCTGTTCCTCTGCACCGGCAATTCGGCGCGTTCGATCATTGCGGAGGCGATCCTGAACCGGGACGGACGCGGCCGTTTCAAGGCGTATTCAGCCGGCTCGCACCCTGCCGGGCATGTTCACCCGGAAGCACTGGCGCTTTTGAAAAAGCTGAACTTCAAGACCGAGGATTTCAGGTCAAAGGACTGGTCCGAGTTCGCCGACCTGGCTGCGCCGGTCATGGATTTCGTCTTCACCGTCTGTGACAATGCAGCTAGGGAAACCTGCCCAGTCTGGCCCGGACAGCTGATGTCCGCGCATTGGGGTGTTCCCGATCCGGCTTCCGTGAATGGCAACGAATCCGAAAAGCGGCTGGCGTTCAGCGACACGTTCCGCATGCTGAACAATCGCATCTCGATCTTCATCAACCTGCCGCTATCGTCGCTCGACAAGCTGTCACTGCAGGAACGGCTCGACGAAATCGGCAGCAAGGCGCCGGCCTGATTATTTCATCAGGCGGGTGCCTTTGCTTCCGGTTGCGGACGGAGCGTGAGCACTGCCAGAACGAAGGCGATAAGGGCGCAGGCTGCGACCGCACCGACAAGGGGCAATGCCGTCCGGTCGAAGAACGGGCTGCAGATCAGGATCATCAACCCGCCGGCAACCATCTGGAACGTCCCGCCGAGGGACGACGCCATGCCCGCATGCTCGCCGTGTTCTTCGAGCGCCATGACCATCGTCGGCGCGATGACGAGACCGAGGCAGGAGTTTCCGAGGAAGAACATTGCCATCAACACCGGCAGGTCATCGAAGCCCAGCCAGACAAGCATGAAGAGGGACGATGTTGCGAGCGCGAACCCGCAGACCGCCCAGAATGCGACGCGGCCCATTCCGTATTTCTGGCCAAGGCCGGCGGCAAACTGGGATGCAGCGAAGAAGCCAATCGCGTTGACAGCGAAGACGAGCGAGAACTCTGTCGGGGACAGGGCATATTGCGTCATGTAGACGAGCGGCGCGGAGGCGATGAAGACGAAGAAGCTCGCCAGCGCGAAGCCGCCGATCATCGTTAGTCCCATGAACCTGGCGTCTTTCAACAGAAAGATGGAACTGCGCAGGAGCGCCGCGGGGTTGACGGGAACGCGCCTGTCCTCTGGCAGCGTCTCGGGAAGGCGCAAGGCGGTAAAGATCATGGCGGCCAGCGCGATCAGGCCGAGTGCACCGAAGATCATGCGCCAGCTTGCCACGGAGATGATCATGCTTCCGGTCAGGGGGGCCAGGAGCGGGGAGATGCTGATCACCAGCATCACCAGCGCCATCAGCCTGGTTGCTTCTGTTCCCGTATGCAGGTCCCGCACGACGGCGCGCACGATCACCATCGGAGCTGCCGCTCCGAGGGCCTGTACGAAACGCCCAAGTGTGAGCATGGAGATGTCGGTTGCCATCGCGCAGATGATCGATCCGGCGATGAAGATCGTCAGCCCGACAAAGATCGGCGGTCTGCGGCCTGTCCAGTCCGCGATCGGGCCGTAGATGAGCTGCGCCAGGCCGAAGGCGATGAAATAGACGGTGAACGTCATGTGAGCGCCCGCGTCGTCCGTCCCGAGATCGCTGACGATCTGCGGCGTTGCGGGAAGGTAGAGGTCTATGGCGAACGGGCCGACGGCTGCCAGCAGCCCCAGAACAAGGGCGGCACGGACGAATCCGATCTGCATGTGAGTTATCCGAGATTGAGATGCGCGCAATCGGCGCAAGAAATTTTGCGTGATGCAACGTGGGAGAATTGTCGGGTCTTGTCCAGTTAATTCTGACGCGAAGGCACTCAACCGCGCGCATAATTTATTCGTGTGCGTGTCATCGAACCTTCATGCAACTGTCACCGTTTCTGTAATGTCGCCAAATAGCTTGCGCGCATCTCAATCCAAAATAACTGGGAGCTAGTGCAATGTCAGACCCTCGCGGACGTTTCCTGAAGGGCGTCAGTCTTGCCGTCATGACCGGTCTTGGGACCGTGTCGGCAGCGCAGGCGGATTACTTCGAACGGATCAACACCTATCCGGTCTACAAGACCCTGCCGGACGGCGCCGACAAGGCGACAGAGACCGTCGCGGAGATCATCCATGCGTCCAAGGACGGCCGCACGCTGGCTTTCACCGACAGCCCGGGCGATGCGATCGTGTTCGTCAATGCTGCCAACCCTTTGAACATTCAGCCCATGGCACGGGTCGATCTGGGCGGTGAGCCGACATCCGTTGCCGTCGGTGAGAAAGCCGCCTACGCAGGCGTCAACACCAGCGAGGACTATGTGAATCCGGCCGGTCATCTGGCCGTGATCGCGCTCGACGGCATGGGCATCAAGGCAACATGCGATGCCAAGGGCCAGCCGGACAGCGTTGCCATTTCGCCGGATGGCAAATTCGTGGCGATCGCGATCGAAAACGAGCGCGACGAGGATCTCAACGACGGTGTCATTCCGCAAATGCCGGCTGGTCATCTGGCAATCTTCGATCTGGACGAGAATGGCGCACCGACGAACTGCGATGCTGTCCGCATCGTTGATCTGACGGGCCTTGCCGAGGTTGCTCCGACCGATCCGGAGCCGGAGTTCGTTTCCATCAACTCTGCGAACCAGGCCGTCGTCACGCTGCAGGAAAATAATCACATCGCCATCGTCGACCTTGCATCCGGCGATGTCGTTGCCAACTTCTCCGCCGGTGCAGCGTCTGCGGAGAACATCCCGGTTTCGAAGGCACGCATGAGCGACGCGTCCGGCAACAACGAGAATGTCGTACGCGAACCGGATGCGGTCGCCTGGATCGACAACGAGCGTTTTGTCACTGCCAATGAGGGCGACTATGAAGGCGGTTCTCGCGGCTTCACGATCTGGAACACCAACGGCGACGTCCTGTTCGACAGCGGCAACCAGATGGAACATCTTGGCATGTCGCACGGCCACTATCCGGCCAAGCGCGCAACCAAGAAAGGCACCGAGCCGGAAGGCGTTGTCGTCGGCACGTTCGGTGGCGACAGGCTGATCTTCGTCAACTCCGAGCGCGGCAATTTTGTTGCGGTCTACAAGGATACCGGCGGCGAACCGGAGTTCGTCCAGTTCCTGCCGACCCATGTCGGCCCGGAAGGCCTGCTGGCGATCCCGAACCGGGACCTGTTCGTCGTTGCCAATGAAGTCGACAGCGCGGAGGACAATGTCCGCTCGCATCTGTCGCTCTACAAATTCGGTGCCGATGCGCCTTCCTATCCGTCCGTCGTTTCAAGCGTCGATCCGGAAAAGGGCGCACCGATCGGCTGGGGTGCGATCTCCGCACTTGCCGCAGATCCGTCGGACGCCAATAAGCTCTACGCGGTCAGCGACAGCTTCTACGACGATGCCCGGATCTATTCGCTGGACATCTCGTCCAGGCCGGCGCAGATCACGTCCTACGTGACCGTCACCGGTTTCGACCAGGAAAAGCTGGACCTGGAAGGCATCTCGGTTGCCAGGGACGGCGGTTTCTGGCTTGCCTCTGAAGGCCATCCGAAAAACGAGCGCGAGCATCTCCTTCTCAAGGTCGGTACCGATGGTGCGATCCAGGAGCAGGTCACCCTGCCGCAAAGCCTCATCGACCAGGCGAAACGGTTCTCGTTCGAAGGCGTGGCCGAGTTCGAGATGAACGGTCAGACCCTTGTTGCTGTCGCCGTTCAGCGGGAATGGAACGACGATCCGAAGGGGCACACCAAGATCGGGATCTACAATCCTGCAGACACCTCCTGGGGCTTCGTCCACTACCCGCTCGATGCACCGAGGAGCGCGGCAGGCGGCTGGGTCGGCCTTTCGGAAATCGTCTCCATGGGCGGCGGTGACTTCGCCGTTCTGGAACGGGACAACAAGGGTGGCGAAGATGCGGCGATCAAACAGATCACTGTGATCTCCCTGAAGGATGTCGTTCCGGCCGCACACGGTGAAACCCTGTCGGTGCTGAAGAAGCGCTACGCGATGGACATTCTGCCGGCGATGGCTGAAGGCAAGGGCTGGATCCTCGACAAGCCGGAGGGCCTCGCCATCACCGCCGACGGTCACCTGATCCTGGTGACGGACAATGATGGCGTCGATGATGCTCCTGGCGAAACGCAGCTCTTCAACCTCGGCCCGGCATCGCGATTGAACTAGGTCAGGACTTTTCCGGTCCTTCCGTGATGAACCCGGCTGCAGCGGCAGCCGGGTTTTTTTGTACCGCAGGCACGAGCCGCCTTTCGAAACGTGTCGATAGCTCATCTTCATCTCAAGGGTTGCGTAGCCGCGCGGGCAGTCTCCCCGCTGCCCCGGTTTCCCTCTCTCACGGGGAGAGGGTTAGAGTGAGGGGGGAACGTCTAAGGAGGGCTGATAGCTCTGATCCCTCACCCGGCCCTTCAGGCCGACCTCTCCCACGAGGAGAGGTGACTGGGCTTGCGGCTGGTGAAATGCGTGATGCAGATCCCTCATTGCGGCGGACGTGAGCGGTGATCCAGAGTGCCGCCCCGGCCTTGAGCCGGGGCCTTCTGCCAGATGTTTCTCTGGTCCCGGATCAGGTCCGGGACGGCATGGGTAGATGGTCTCAACCCTGAGGGCCAGCGAGGGCGGGGAAGGACTCTGGGTCTGTCTCCGCGCCTGTTCTTGGCGCCCTCTTTGCCGTTTCGAATTTATTGGTAATTTCGGACTAGGTTTTCTCTCAATGCGTTCCAGCGCGATTCGGGAGACCTCCTTTGACCATCCGCAAGCGGCTTTTTCTTCTGGTAGTTGTGTTGACGGTGCCGATCGTTTCATGCGCCGGCTGGATCATCCTGTCAGCCTACAAGGACCTGGCGCGGGACGGTGCCAAGCTCGCAAGCCTGCCTGCACTGCAGACATTGTGGAACGAGGCTGTCATTCGGGATTCCGAGGGCTTGCCGCCCAGTGTTCTCGCCGCTTACCCGGAATGTGCACCCGAAGAGCCGGCGGACAAACCTGCCGGAAGACTGTATCAGGCGCACCGGGCCAACGTATGTATTGGCGAAAAATCCGGTGTCACCGCCAACAGGTCCCAGGAGACCAATTTTCTTGCAGAACTGGTTGGCGGTCAGCTTTCGGATCTTGTGCTGCGGACCAGCGCCCTCGTGCGCAATGGTGAAAGAGCCGCCGGAAAATCCAAGCTGAGGCACGCCGACACCATGTCGGTGCTGGTTGGAGCAGGCCAGTTCAAGGTGCTTGCGGACACCATCAGCGCAGCGACACGGGCGGACCAGGGTGCGTTGACCTCGAGTGAAGATACGCCGTTCAGCGCGGCGGCGAAGGCGTACCGGCAGGCAAACGGCAAGTTCCAGGGAGAAATGGCGCGTGTGGCCAAACAGGTCGGCCAGGGGGCCGACGGGACACAAATCGATCTGTCACCGCTGCGCGCACGTTTCGGCGAGTTCCTCGCAGCGATCGACAGTCTGCACGAGGTCAGCGCGGTCGAACTCGGGTCCAGGCTGGAGACGATGGTTTGGCAATCGAAACTGCGCATGTGGGGCGTTGCGATTGCCCTCGGGGTGGTTTTTCTGCTCGCATTCGGTGTTGCCTGGCATTTCAGCAAGTCGATTCTTTATTGCATCCACGCGCTCAATAACGGCATCCGGAACCTGGCCGACTCGAACGGGCTGGAAAATGAACTTCCGTTTGCCTACGGCCATACCGAGATCTCGGATATAGCCCGCGCAGTCGGATATTTTCGCGACCGGACGATCGAGCTGACGGAGGAACGCCAGCGCCTCGAAGGGCAGGCCACGGCGGAACGCCAGGAGCGCGTCGAAGCGCTCATCGAAGGTTTCAGGACCCGGATGACTGATCTCCTGTCGGAGGTGAACGACGCGCTCGCGGACATGAAACACACTTCCGGAACACTTGAGGATGTTGCCCAGAACGCCGACCAGCGCGCGCGCGATACGGCTGCTGCGTCTTCCGGTGCATCGCAGAATGTTGACGCGGTTGCCGAGGCGACCGAAGTGCTGGCGAACGACATAACGGCGATCAGCCGTCAGGCGCAGGACGCGACCGGCATCGCGGAAGCCGCGAACCGGAATGCCACTGCGGCGAACGCCGAGATCGAAAGTCTTTCGGAAATCTCGAAGTCCATCGGCGAGATCGTGTCACTGATCAACGCGATCGCGGACCAGACCAACCTCCTGGCGCTCAATGCGACCATCGAGGCGGCACGCGCAGGCGACGCGGGCAAGGGATTCGAAGTGGTTGCCGGCGAGGTCAAGACGCTTGCGGGGCAAACAGCTTCGGCAACGGAACAGATTACCGGCCAGGTCGCGCTGGTTCAGGAGCGCACGGACCGCGTGGTTGACGCTATCGAGAAGATCATTGCCGATATCGGCGATGTTACGAATTGCACTACGCAGATTGCGGGTGATCTGGAGAGCAAGCGGCAGTCGACGGACGCAATCAAGGGCAATGTTCTTGAAGCGGCGGACCAGACAAGGTCGGTCGTCGGCGACATGGCGCAGGTGGAGCAGATCGCTCAGCAATCAAGTTCTGCCGCCGCTGAAATGGGAAGCCGGACCAGCCATGTGGTTAAACGGACCGAGGATCTGCGCAACGAGATCAGGGACTTCCTGAACGACGTGGCAGCGGCTTAAACGGGTCTGCCCCTCAGGCCAGGCCGGTCCCCAGAATGAAGTCGGCGCATTCCTTCGTCAGGTCCCTGAAACGCGTCCGTTCCCGGACATGGAGATAGACCTCACGCTTGTCGGGCAGATCCGAGATCGGCCTGAAAGCCGTCGAATCTGGAATGAAACGGGCAACGGTTTCCGGCAGCACAGTGACCCAGGCGCCCGTTCTGACCATCGTGATCAGCGAATGAGTGTTGTGGATCGTGACTTCGGTGTTCCGGATCGCTTCGACAAGACGCGGCGTCTTGATCAGATCGCACAAGGCGTTGCGGATGAAGGGGGCGTCGACGACATCCGCAATTCGTGGCGGGACGCTGCGCGTCATCAACGGATGATCGGCGGCACAAACGAGACCGAACCTGTCTTCGAACAGCGGTGTTGACGTGACACCGTTGAGCGGATGATGCCCCGACGCGATGCCGACATCGGCCTTGCCCTGGGCGAGCGCATCCAGCACCTGTTGCGTGTCCGTGTCCCGTAGTTCGACCTTCACGCCCGGGAACATCCGGGTCATGTGTTCCAGTACCGCCGGAAACAGGATTGCCGCGACCGAGGGAACGGAAACGATGCGGATCAGTCCCTGTGAGGCGTCCGCCGCAGCTTCAATGCTGCGCACAGTCTGCTCGAACTGGCGCACTTGCCTGAGTGAAAGCTCAAATACCTGCTCGCCCAGGGGAGACAGGCGATTTTTGCGCTCGCCTTCGAACAGTCGCTTGCCCAAATGGTCCTCCAGCTGTTTCAGCGTCATCGACACCGCGGACTGGGTCCGGCCGAGCCGGTTGGCTGCCTCGGCGAGACTGCCGGTCTGGGCCACGGTGCAAAAACAGCGCAGCATTTCGATCTTGATGAACACGTTTCAATTTTTCTGAAGTTAGATTAAGTTAATTGAGTTTGACTGATATCGGTCCGAGTGTCCATGCTGTTTGACAACAGATTTTCTGGACCTGGAACCCGTCGTGACACACCTCAACCTGATTGCCGGCA
Organism: uncultured Roseibium sp.; assembly: GCF_963669205.1. Classification (NCBI taxonomy): domain Bacteria; kingdom Pseudomonadati; phylum Pseudomonadota; class Alphaproteobacteria; order Hyphomicrobiales; family Stappiaceae; genus Roseibium; species uncultured Roseibium sp. Next base: position 5,826,974 of record NZ_OY769915.1, on the reverse strand, counting down.
CCTGGCAGGCCGGCACAAGCGAAATAGAAAACCGGAATCCGTCCGATCTGAGCGACCTGATCGGGCTGTATGCGCAGGCAGGTCCGGATCAATTGGATCTCACGCTGGAGCGTGCCCGCACCGCGCAAGCCGAATGGGCGTCCTACGGTCTGGAGCGAAAGCAAGCGGTGCTGATGAACATCGGCTCCGAGCTGATGGCCCGCGCCGAAGAACTCGGGAGGCTGCTCTCACGCGAGGAAGGCAAACCCCTTGCCGAAGGCAGGGGAGAGGTTTATCGGGCCGGACAGTTCTTCACCTATTATGCGGGCGAATGCCTGCGCCAGATCGGCGAGAATGCAGACAGCGTCCGCGACGGGGTCGAAATCGACGTGCGCCGTGAGCCCGTGGGTGTCGTGGCGGTCATTTCCCCCTGGAATTTCCCGACCGCGACGGCCTCCTGGAAGATCGCTCCGGCGCTGTGCTACGGCAATGCGGTTGTCTGGAAACCGGCGAACCTGACGCCCGCATCGGCCGTTGCCCTGACCGAAATCATCGAACGGCAGGATATTCCGAAAGGCCTGTTCAGTCTTGTCATGGGGTCCGGCCGCTCCATCGGTCAGCGCCTGGTGGAGAGCCCGCAGGTGGATGCGATCTCGTTTACCGGGTCGGTTGAGGTCGGAAAGGGAATCGCCGGATCGGCCATCCGGAACCTGACCAAGGTGCAGATGGAGATGGGCTCGAAGAACGCCCTGGCCGTCATGGATGACGCAGATCTCGATCTTGCCGTCACCCTCGCGCTCGGCGGTGCTTTTGGCGGAACCGGGCAAAAATGCACCGCTTCTTCGAGACTGGTCGTTCACGAGCGTGTGCATGATGCCTTTGCCGATAAACTGGTGGCTGGCGCCAAGGCGATGACCGTCGGCCACGCGCTTGAAGAGGGAACCCGGATGGGACCGGTCGTGAGTGGTGAGCAGCTTCAGGAGAACCTCGACTACGCCGCGCTGGGCAAGTCCGAGGGAGCCGAACTCGCCTGTGGCGGTGTGCGGCTGGAGCGCCCGCACGAAGGCTACTACATGTCACCGGGTGTGTTTTTGAACACGACCAATGATATGCGCATCAACCGTGAAGAAATGTTCGCGCCGCTCACGAGCGTGATCCGGGTCGGCAGTTACGACGAGGCACTGGCGACCGTCAACGACACGCATTTCGGGCTTACATCGGGGATCGTCACCAAGAGCCTCGCCAGGGCCAACCACTTCCGCCGCAACGCGCGCACCGGGGTCGTGACCGTCAATCTGCCGACCGCCGGAACGGATTACCACGTCCCGTTCGGCGGCCGGGGGGACAGTTCGTACGGTCCGCGCGAACAGGGCAAGGCGGCAGCGGAATTCTACACGACGGTCAAGACCGCCTATATCAGCGCGGGGAGCCCGGACTGATGCGGATCGACGCGCTGCAATACGCCGACTGGTCGGAAAAGATCTTCCGGCAACTGCGCGAAGGCGGCGTCGACGCGATCCATGTGACGGTCGCCTACCACGAAAATTTCCGGGAAACCGTGCTTAATTTCGAGAAGTGGAACCGCTGGTTCGAGCAGTTTCCCGATCTCATCATGAAGGGCGCATGGGCCTCGGATATCGATGAGGCGCGGCGGACCGGGCGCACGGCCGTCTTTTTCGGTTTCCAGAATCCGTCGCCGATCGAGGACGATATCGGGCTGGTGGAGATCGTGCACACACTGGGTGCACGGTTCATGCAGCTCACCTACAACAACCAGTCGCTGCTTGCGACAGGCTGCTATGAGAACGAGGACACCGGCATCACCCGCATGGGGCGGCAGGTCATCAAGGAGATGAACCGGGTCGGCCTGGTCGTCGACATGAGCCACTCGGCCGACCGCTCGACAATCGAAGCGGCGGAGATGTCCGAGCGGCCGATCGCAATCACGCATGCCAATCCACACGAGTGGGCGCCGGCGCTCAGGAACAAGCGCGAAGATGTCCTTCGGGCAGTCACCGGAAATGGCGGCATGCTGGGGTTTTCGATCTACCCGCACCACCTAAAGGACAAGTCCGAGTGCACACTCGAGAGCTTTTGCGAGATGATCGCCCGGACAGCCGACAAATACGGCTCCCAGCATCTCGGCCTCGGCACGGACCTGTGTCAGGACCAGCCCGACAGCGTGGTCGAATGGATGCGGGTGGGCCGTTGGAGCAAGGAAATCGACTACGGTGAGGGCTCGGCTGCCAAGCCCGGGTTCCCGGATATGCCGGGCTGGTTTCGCGACAACCGGGATTTTGGCAATATTGAAGACGGTCTTCGCTCAGTCGGGATGAACGATGCCGAGATATCGGGCATCATGGGAGAAAACTGGTACCGTTTCTTCGCCGAAAACTTCGGGAGCATATCCCGATGAACCCGGCTCCACCGCACAGCGGTCGGCGGGATCCGGCAACGGTCATGCGGCTCAGCCGTCTCGGCTCGTTGCACCAGTCCCGTCTCAGCTTCATGCGGATCCTGACGCGCCGCATGGCGCGTGAGAACTGGCAGTTTTCGCGTTCCCTGTTCGACATCGACAGCAACGGCGTGGGGCGGGCGGTCTATACGGCGAAAGGCCCGGAGCGTGCCTATTCGCTGATCGCCTTCGCCCACGATCTTCCGGCCGACAGGCGCTCCGACCGCGTGATTGCCGATGCCTGGGATGCGACCTTCGCGCTCTTCGACGGTATTCCGACCGGAGAGGACATCGAGCGGCTGGCCGAAAATGTCCCGTTGCAGGAAGCCGGGCGTGTCAGCGAACGTGAATTGTCGCTCTCCCGCGCGAACCGCTCGGTACGGCTCTGGACGCATGTTGTCGACCGTCTGGCATCGGGACTGCAGCCCGCGCCTGAGCAGATCAGGGACGTCGGCTACCTGATGCGTACAACCGCAGTTTACGGCTCGGGCAAATTCGGAGCTGCCGACCGGGAGGCGATTGCGGGCCGCGAGGAAATGCAGGTGCCGTTCCAGGCTGAAATGCTGTCCGTCTACCTGACACGGACATTCGTCCGCGATCTCGTGGAACACATGGCCGGAAGTCTTGGCGGGACGCAGGCCGTTCCGCTTGACCCGGCCGTCGCGCGATCGCTAGGGATCGGAAATTCCACGGGTCTCGGCATGGCGCCTTTCATCATCAATCACCCGATCCTCTTCAATAACTGGATGATGGTACGCGAGGAGGCGATATCCCGCGTGCGTGCCGTGGCGCAGGCGAGTCCCGATGACGCGGAACTCTTCAGGCAACTTGTCAAACGAAGCGCGGTTTCCGCCGAACTCTGGCGGTCCGAGCATCCGGTGCAGCTTGAAAAACTCTTACGGCTGAAAACTGACCTCCAGCTCTTGTCGCAGCATCTTTCGAATTGGGATTCGACTGCGCAACATCCCTGGAATGCCCTGATCGAGTGGTCGGAGAGATCGTTGAGCGAAGAGGGGCAGGAACTTGTCGCCTCGCTCATCCTCGAACCCCATGGCGCGCTCGTCGACGGATTGGCGAGTTGCATGGCTGATGGCAACCCGGATGCATTCCGCATCGACGGCTCGATGCAGGTGAGCGCAGTCAGGGCGCTCCTGCAGGAGAGCTTCAACTGGGCACTGGACCTTGACTGGAGTGATCCCGCCAACTGCGCGCGCGCGTGGTATGTTTCGGAGGAAAAGCTGGAACCTCGCATGGGTGAACGGTTCGAGGAACCGATCGCCGCTTATGAACAACCCCTTGCGCCGGCGCGCGATGCGGCTGCCGCGTTTGCCGCACTGGAGGCATGGGACCCGGCAGATGCGGTCGCCCGGTTTCTCCTGCAACATCCGGAGCACCGTCACACGGTCAGGCGGGCGCAGATGGGGCGTGTCGCGCCTTACGGGGAAATCCGCGACAACACGATCAGCGCTTCGGTCATGCCGATCGACATGCTGCGTGCGAAACTGTCGTTTTTCGGTGCAACGCATTTTGATCCCCGCTCCGACCGATGGGTACGGATCTGCATGTATGCAGGTGCGCCCTATCCCGAAGACCTCACCACGGCAAATGCTGACCTCTGGGTCTATCCGGAGCCGGGCGGATGAAACGATCCCTGAACGAGATCGAGGCGACAGCGAAACGTGCCGCACGCGGGGCCGGCTATTCCTGGGGCCTTGCTGAAGAAGCGTCCAAGGCAACCCGCTGGCTTTGCCGCAATGGCCATGACGGTGTCGCCGCGCTTGCCGTGCTGCTTGACAAGGACCTTGCAGATTCAGGGGATCATCGGCCGCTTGCCGCGGGCGAGACCTGGCGCGGCGCAAGAGATCTGTGTCCGCTCATGACGGGCGCATTCCTGTCCGACTGCGCACGCAGGCTACGCACCGCTCCGGTGGAAATGGAACGGGTGGCGGTGCCCTTGTTCATCCTGCCATTCGCAGCGAACGCGGCTGCTGAGCTGACCTGCTGTCTGACGGTCGAGATGGATGGTCATGTTGCGGAGACCGACGGCGACATCCTGCTTTGCCCCGACATGCTCCCGGACCTTGCAGAGCAGATACGTGTTCGCGCGCGCGAAACGATGTCTTCCCGGCGGCCGCGCAGCGCGCAGATGTGCCCTGATCCGGACAGCTGGGACCGGCTTGCGGTGCTCGCGCACCGTACCTACGCGCCGGCTACCCGTGAATCGCGTCTTCTGGGCGCGGGTGCGGGCCTCTCCGACAATGACTGATGAGGTGCAATCATGACCGAGACGCGGACACTCTCGCTTGCCGAAATCGAAGACCTTTCCTTCCGTGCGCTCGTGGCGGCGGGTACGGCGGAAAAGGGCGCCCGGGCGCTGGCGCTGGCCACCGCGGCAACGGAGGCGGACGGGGTCGCCAGTCACGGCCTGGCCTATATCCCGATCTATTGTGAACACGTTCGCTGCGGCAAGGTTGACGGCAAGGCGGAGCCGGTGCTTGCGCGGCCGAGGCCCGGCGTTGTTGCCGTCGATGCTGCGACGGGATTTGCGCACGCCGCGATCGACCTGGGATTTGACACCCTTGTCCCGGCGGCTCGTGAGCAGGGCATCGCCGTTCTGACGATCCGGAACAGCTACAACTGCGGGGTCCTCGGCTATCACACGTTCCGGCTGGCCCAAGAGGGACTGGTCGGGCTCGGATTCACGAATGCACCGGCGTCCATCGCGCCGTCCGGCGGCGCAAAACCCGTCGTCGGCACAAACCCGTTTTCCGTCGCGGTTCCAGGCGCCGATGGTCAGCCCGCGCTGCTGATCGACCAGAGCGCCAGCACGATCGCCAAGAGCGAGGTCATGAAACATGCGCGCGAGGGCAAACCGATCCCGATCGGCTGGGCGCTCGATAGCGAGGGCAATCCGACCACCGACCCCAATGTCGGGCTCAAGGGATCGATGGCGCCGTCGGGCGGCTACAAAGGCGTCGGGATTGCGCTGCTGACGGAAGTCATGGCCGCCGCGCTCGCCGGAGCGACGCTCGGGACAAATGCTTCGCCCTTTTCGGGAACCGCCGGCGGTCCGCCGCGGACAGGGCAGTGCTTCATCGCAATCGACCCGGGCGTGACGTCCAGAGGCAGCTTCAACGCAATTGTATCGGAACTGGTCGAAGCGATCCGGTTTCAGGAGGGAGCACACCTTCCCGGCGACGGGCGGCGGTCCAGGCGATTGGCGGCACGGGGAGACGGCGTTGCCGTCAATGCCGCAACGCTCGCAAAGATCGAAGCCCTTCTCACCTGAACAGCCCGGCGGCCAACCGGGGAGCTGCCGGCATCACGCCACCCGGACAGTCACGGCACATGTGAACAGGAGGTCACACATGTCAATCAAACAACCTTTTACCGATCTTCAGATCAAGAAGTCCGCCGGCGGCTTCTACGACGGCCACAGCGTCGAGATCGCACTTCTCAGCAAGGCGATCATGGTGGCGCTCGTGCTCTGGGCGCTGGTCTGGCCCGCAAACGCAAACGGTGTTCTGGGAAGCCTCAACTGGCGGCTTCTGGAGGACTTCAACGGTTTCTACATCGTCATCGTCGGGCTGTTCTCGTTCTTTCTTCTGGTGATCGCCATCCTGCCGCGCACGGGCAGCCGGGTGATGGGAACGCCGGGCGAAGCTCCCGAATTTTCGACATTTTCCTGGTTTTCGATGATGTTCGGTGCAGGCCTCGGGGTCGGTCTCATGGTCTTTGCCACGGCGGAGCCACTTGGCCTTTGGGGATCGAACCCGGTCGTGCTGGCCGGTGACGTTGCCGCCAACAGCGAGAACGCGGTTCAATCCGGGTACCGGTACACGTTCCTTCACTACGGCTTTCATGCCTGGGCGATCTACGTGGTGACAGGGCTTTCGCTGGCTTACTACGCTTATACACGCGGAATGCCGCTGACCATCCGGACCGCGCTGACGCCGTTGTTCGGCCGTCTCATGAACGGGTTTCTCGGTCATGTCGTCGACGTTCTCGGCGTGGTAGCCACCATCCTCGGCGTCTCGGTCACCATCGGCTTCGGCGTGTCGCAGTTCATAGACGGTCTTTACGCCATCACGGGCATGCAGTGGATGATGGACACGTCCGGCGATGCGCCCGCACCTGGAACGGTCGGCCTGGTCACCGGTCTCGTCGTGATCATGGGGCTCTCGATCATCTCTGCCGTTTCCGGTGTCGGACGCGGTGTCAAATACCTGTCCAATCTCAATCTGGTGCTGTCGATCATCCTGCTCTTGACCTTCGTGATCTTCGGCTCGTTCCTGTTCGCGATGACGACCTACGCCTCCGCGTTCGCCGACTACATCCTTCACTATGTATCGCTGAGCTTCGGGGCGTTCGGCCCGCAGTCACCGGCCGAATTTGCCGCGGGGCTGCCGCCGGAGGCCGCTCCGTTTGCGGACGCCTTGCGCGCGGGTGCGACAAACGCCTGGGGATCGTTCGACGCGTTCAAGTCGGGGCTTGAAGGCGATGCCGCAGCGTTGCCGGAAAACGTGCTTGCCGCCGCCTATGCGGCCGGGGAACCCGGACGCCAGTTCGGCTGGCAGGCCGGCTGGACCACGTTCTACTGGGCCTGGTGGATCGCGTTCTCGCCCTTCGTGGGGCTGTTTCTCGCCCGCATCTCGAAGGGCCGTTCGGTGCGCGAATTCATCATCGGTTGCGTCATTGCGCCGGCTCTTGTCTGTTTCGCCTGGATGACGATCCTTGGCGGAACGGCCATCGATCTGGAACTGACAGGCGGCGCGGATGGCGCGATCATCGGGGCCTCCAATACGGCGAAACTGTTCGTCACGCTCGGGCAGATGCTGTCCGGAGGGTTCCTGGCCGCCATCACCGTGATGTGTGTCGTCCTGATCCTGACCTTCCTGGTGACGTCTGCCGATTCCGGCATTCTCGTGATGAACACGATCATGTCCGGCGGAGAACAGCAGACCGGCATCAAGCACCGGATCGTCTGGGGCGTCATTCTGACACTTGTGATCGGAACATTGCTGATCGCCGGAAAGACCAATGGCGGTGCAGATCCGATGGAAGCGCTGAAAAGCGCGATGATCATCGGTGCCCTGCCGTTCACGATGGTCATGGGCCTGATGTGTGTTGCGCTGGGCAAGGCGCTCTACCGCGACGGTCTGCGGGAAAGAGCCGTGGTGCCCGCAGAATAGCTTGCCATCCTGTCGGGCAGACGGCGCGATCCGTCTGCCCGATCCGGCTCTGCTTCCCGAAACGTCGATTGGTGCCGATCAGGCGCGTTCGCGCAAACCTGCCTTGCGCAGGCCGTCCATGTAAGTCTCTATCTGGTCTTCCTTCTTCAGGTAGAACAGATGCTCCCTGGCAAAGTCGATCGAGAATTCCGGTTTGAGTCTGGTCAGCTCGCGAATGGCGCGTGCCGCCTGATCCTTCTCTCCCATAAGACCGAGTGCGGCGACGAGATGGGCCTTCGCCCAGTATTGCGCATTCGGGATCTGGACCGACTTGCGTGCCCAGCTGACAGCGTCCTCGAATTCTCCCCTGAACAGATGGGCCAGCGAGCGGTAGGAATAAAACGCCCACCGGAACGGGTCGTGCGGGCTCAGGCGTATGGCGATCTCGAACTGCTCGATGGCCTCGTCCAGACGTCCCTCGTAAGCGAGCGAGTCTCCGAGGCCGCAATAGGTGACCGCGAGGTACGGATTGAGCTCGACCGCGTGTTCCAGCGCGTCGATCGCAAGATCATATTCACGGCGCGCCAGGTACACCCTGCCGATGGTGAAGAAGCTGTTGGCGTCCTGATCGTCCAGTTCCAGCGCCCGTTTGGCCGCGATCAGGGCTTCGTCCATCCGGTCGTCGTCGGGCGCGGCATCGAAATAGACCATGCTGAGAACGATCGCATAGGCGAGCCTCGAGTGGGCGCTTGCGAAGTCGGGATCGAGGTCAAGCGACTGGCGGAGCAGGTCCTGGCAACGCTGGTTGGCCTCGGGCGTGAACTTGTAGAACTCGGCAACGCCAAGCTGGTAGAGATCCCACGCCCCGAGGTTCTTCCTGGGACGGCGTTCCGCCTTGCGCTGCTCGGTCATGCCGAGTTCGGATTCGATGCGCGAAGCCACCAGTTCGGTGATCTCGTCCTGCAGGTCGAAAATGTCCTTCATGTCCCGGTCGAAACGCTCCGACCAGACGCTGTTCTCGGTGCCGGCGTCGACAAGCTGAACGGTTATGCGCACGCGCTGACCTGCCTTGCGGACGCTGCCGGTGACAATGTAACTCGCACCGAGCTTCTCGCCGATCACCCGGATGCCGTCAGCCGAATTCCGGAAGGAGAAGGTCGAATTGCGCGCGATCACCGTGAGCCAGCGGTTCTTGGAAAGCGCCGTCGTGATGTCCTCGGTGATACCGTCGGCAAGATAATCTTCGGAGGGCTCGGTGTTCAGGTTGATGAACGGCAGGATGGCGACGGACGGTTTCATCGTTGCCATCTTGTAGGTCACGGCCTCGGGCACCTGGACGCTTTTTTGCGCCGGTTTTTCCTCCGGCTGACTGAGTGCGGCGACAAAGCGGAAACCGCGTCCGTGGATCGTGCGAATGGTGTGCTGCGCGGTGCCGTCGTCGCCCAGAACTTTCCGCGCCATCTTGATCTGGCTGCTGAGTGCGGAATCGGACACGAACCGGTCGCCCCATAGCCTGGAAAAGATCTCTTCCTTCGTCACCGTGCGCTCGCTGTTCCGGGCCAGGTAGCATATGAGATCGAAAACCTGCGGTTCGACCGCGACCGGATTGCCGTCGCGACGAAGCTCGAACCGGTCAGGGTCCAGTTCATAGGCCCCGAAGCGGAGATTGCCCGGCGGCGTTTCCTTGCCGGATGGATCGACGCTGTAGGCTTCGATCGGCCGGCTGATGTTTTTCACATGCTGTTCCCCGAGCGGTGTGAACTCGGCCGGAACGCGGCCTCCGATATGATCGTGCACCTGCTTGGACAGCACGATGCCACCCGGTTGCGCCAGCGTTTCAAGACGAGCGGCAACATTGACGCCGTCGCCGTATATGTCGTCGCCCTCGGCAATGATATCGCCCAGGTGGATACCGATCCGGTAGCTGAGTTGGCTCGGCCCACGTCGCTCCGAATTCTTGCCTGCGAGATCCTTTTGGATCTCGATGGCGCATTGGAGCGCGCTGACGACGCTGGCGAACTCCAGAAGGGCGCCGTCGCCCATCGTCTTGACGGTGCGCCCGAAATGGCGGGCGACCGAGGGATCGACGACCGAGGCGCGGATCTCATTCAACTGGCGCAGCGTCTGTTCCTCGTCGCGCTCCATCATGCGGCTGTAGCCAACCACATCCATCGCGACGATTGTTATCAGCTTTCGTTCCATGTTCCGTTCTCTCGGTGGCGGGTCATCGGGCGTGGTGCTTTGCTGTCCGGATGATCTCCAGTTACGCGGTGCACTTTCTCCGGCTGCACATAAACTGACCCCTTGTCGATTGTGACAGGAGCAAGACTTCCACGCGATATTACGTAGAGTCAAACGATGTCTGGTCCCGATACACGTCGAGCACGGATTCCCGCTGTTCGCCGTAATCCTCGAAAAGGCCTGTCGACAGATACCGTTCCGCGCCACTCGGCAGAACCGTCACAATCGTCCTGCCTTTCATCTGCTCGCGCCGGGCAACCTTCAGGGCGCAATACATGGCCGCACCGGACGAGATGCCTGCGGGGATGCCTTCGTACAACGCCAGCGACCTGGCTGTTTCCATGGCGCTTTCGTTGCTGACGGTCATGACTTCGTTGATCAGTTCCATTTCCAGCACGTCGGGTACAAATCCGGCTCCGATGCCCTGAATCGGGTGCTGGGCGTGCGTCCCGCCGGAGAGGACCGGGCTGTCTTCCGGTTCAACGGCGATGACCCGGATTTCCCGATTGCGCGTCTTGAGTATGTCGGCGACACCCGTCAGGGTGCCGCCGGTGCCGACCCCCATGACAACAGCGTCAACCACGCCGCTGGTGTCGTTCCAGATCTCTTCCGCCGTGGTTCTGCGATGAACGCCCGGGTTCGCAGGGTTGACGAACTGCCCGGGCATCACGGCGCCTTCTGTCTGCGCCGCGATTTCATTTGCCTTTTGGATGGCGGCGTTCATTCCGCCGTCGCGCGGCGTCAGGACAAGCTCGGCGCCGAACAGCCTGATCATCTTGCGCCGTTCGAGAGAAAAACCGTCCGGCATCGTCAGGATGCAGCGATACCCCTTAGCCGCGCATGCGAACGCGAGCCCGATACCGGTGTTGCCCGAAGTCGGTTCGACAATGACACTGCCCGGTCCGATGGTGCCCCCGGCTTCCATTGCCTCCAGTAATGCGACGGCGATCCTGTCCTTGACGCTGGCAACCGGGTTGAAGAATTCCAGCTTGGCCAGAACTTCCGCTTTGCATCCGGCATCGGCCGCCAGGCGTCCGATCCGCACGAGCGGTGTGTTTCCGATGGTTTCCAGAATGCTGCTGTAGACGCGGCCCCGCCCGGGCTTGTCGAAGGTGAGACGGGATCCAGGATGAGGGTGCATGTGTATTTCCTTCCGGCCGCATTATGCGGAATTGTCTGACTTGATCGCGCGGGAAAACCTTTCCGTCCGGGCGGTTCTCTCTCCCACCGCGTTCTGCAGGGGCGACCCCGAAAAGGTAGATCAGCGCAGCAAGGCTTGCTTGAGGTCCACATGAGGAGAACCTGGAGATTTCATGAAGAGACGCAAAAACACGAAAACATGCGGCCTTTCGGGGGATCCGAGGACCAGGAAACCGGCTCATCGAACTGGCCGCAAGTGGTTGCAATCGCGTGCAATCGCTTTATTGAGGTAACTCGAAGTCGCTTGTTGAATCCGCTGACGCTGTGCTGCCGCCGTCTTTCAGGGCATCCGCCCCGCAGTTGCCGTTCTTCCCCGAAAGGTGCGCCTGGAATTGAATAGTCAATCTGCTGCCATCCAGAACCGCAATCTCGGGATTGCGAGCGCCGTCGGGGTGCTCTTCATCTGGTCAGGCTTCATCGTGTTTTCGCGTGCCGGGGTCACGACAAGTCTCACCCCTGCGGACATGACCGGGCTCCGGTTTCTGGTCGCGGGCACGGTCACGCTTCCCTTTGCCATCAAGTGGTGGCCACGCAATCTGCCGTTCCACGCCGTTGCGCTGATGTCGCTGTGCGGGCCCGGTATCATCTATTCGATGCTGATGTATTGGGGACTGAGCGAGGCATCCGCAGCCTATGCAGGTGTTTTCGCCAACGGCGCGCTGCCTGTCTTCACCGCTGCGCTGGTCGCGGTGTTTGCGGCGAGTTTCCCTAGCAGAATGCAAGTCACCGGCATTGCTGTGATTGTTGCCGGGGCGGTGCTTGTGGGAAGCACCGGGCTCATGCAAGGCGGTAAAAACGTGGCTGCCGGCATCGGCCTGTTTCTGGCCGCTTCGGCGGTACTTTCAGTCTATATTTTCGGCGTGCGCCATTGGCAGATCACACCGCGCCAGGCGCTGGTTCTGGTCAATGTCCCGAATGCGGTCCTGTTCATACCTGTCTGGCTGCTTTTCCTGCCCTCCGGCATCGCCGAGGCAAGTCTTTCAAGCATCGTGTTCCAGGCCGCTTATCAGGGTCTGGGGCCCGGTTTCGTGGCCGTGATCCTGTTCGCGCTGGCGGCAACGCATCTCGGCCCGACGGCAACGGCGGGTTTCTCGGCCGCCGTTCCGGCCTCCGCGGCTGTTCTCGCGATCCCCGTTCTCGGGGAAACGCCTGGCTTTCAGGAATGGCTCGGGATCGGCGTCGTCACGATCGGTCTGTCCTTGCTGATCGTGAAACGCGGCTAGGCTGCATCAGGCTGCCATGCCGTGCCTGGCCGGCTCAAGAGCGTTCGATCAGGTCCCACTTGTTGCCAAAGGGATCCCGGAAGACGGCGACCTTGCCGTAGACCTCTGCGCGCGGGCTTTCCAGGAATTCGACGTCGTTTGCGAGCATGCGCCCGTGGTCGCGGTCGAAATCATCGGTGTGCAGGAACAGGAACACGCGCCCGCCGGTCTGGTTGCCGATGGCGTTCACCTGGTCCTGGCCGTCGGCCTGAGCGAGCAGAAGCCGGGTTTCGCTGCTGCCCGGGGGGGCGACCAGCACCCAGCGTCTGGTTTCCGACAGGTGCGTGTCCTCGATCAGATCAAACCCGAGCTTTCCGACATAAAAGGCGATGGCGGCATCGTAGTCCGGGACAAGAAGTGCAATCGCGCCGATGGTCTGCTGCATCTGCCTATTGTGCCTTGCGATAGACGGAGGTGTTGGTGAAGCTGGCGACATCAACGAGATGGACGGTCTGCGTTACGGTCAGCGTGCGGCCGTCGTCGGAGAGTTCCCGGTCCGCCTTCATGATGGTCAGGCCGCCGCGGCGGGCTTCGGATATCAGGTTCCTGTCGCCCTGGAACACAAGCCGCATCGCATCGACGAGCCCGCTCTTGCCGAGTTTGACTTCCGGACCGTCGGGGACGGCCTCGAACGTGTCGCTGCTTTCTTCACCTTCCGCGGAAATCTGGTTCATGGTGAAGGAGACCATGCCGAAATTGTCCTCGATCCGGAGCGTGGCGCTTTGCGGCGGTTCGCCCTGGTCGAATTCGCTTTCATCGGAGTCCAGGATCCAGGTGCCGAGGAAAGGTGCGATTTTGTCGTCGATCATGGGTCCGTACCCTATTGTGACTGAGTGCCGGTGATTTTTTCCCCGGCAACGAACCTACCATCGTCTTCCCGGACGCAGCATTGCGGAGATCCGGGATCGGTGAGCCGAAAGTACCGGGCGCCCCGATCCCGGCTCGCGTTGCACTTGGCCGGGATGACGAAGAGAGACGTTTCCAGCAGTTCGACCGCCCACGGGATACCCGCAGGCGGTCTTTTTTGCAATCTCGTCGTCGGATCAGGCGCTGAGTGCGTTCAGTTCCGCAAGGATGATGTCGCCCATTTCGGACGTGGTGACAACGGTATCGCCGTCCTTGGCGATGTCCTTGGTGCGGATGCCCTTTTCAAGTGCGGCCTCGATTGCCTTTTCGACCTTGTTGGCCGCGTCGACTTCCTCAAAGGAATAACGCAGCGCCATCGCGAAACTGGCAATCATGGCGATCGGGTTGGCAGCGCCGGTGCCGGCGATGTCCGGCGCGGAGCCGTGAACCGGCTCGTAAAGCGCCTTGCGCTTGCCGGTGACCGGATCCGGTGCGCCGAGCGAGGCCGACGGCAGCATGCCGAGCGAACCGGTCAGCATGGCGGCAACGTCGGAGAGCATGTCGCCGAACAGGTTGTCCGTGACGATGACGTCGAACTGCTTCGGCCAGCGGACGAGCTGCATGCCGCCGGCATCGGCCAGCATGTGGTCCAGTTCGACGTCTTCATAGCCGTTCGTGTGGGTCTGGGTGACGACCTCGTTCCACAGAACGCCGGACTTCATCACGTTCCGCTTTTCCATGGACGTGACCTTGTTGTTGCGCGTGCGCGCCAGTTCGAAGGCGACCCTGGAAATGCGCTCGATCTCGTAGGTGTCGTAGACCTGCGTATCGACACCGCGCTTCTGGCCGTTGCCAAGGTCGGTGATTTCCTTCGGTTCGCCAAAATAGACACCGCCGGTCAATTCACGCACGATCAGGATGTCGAGGCCCTCGACCACTTCGGGCTTCAGCGAAGACGCGTCGGCAAGCGCGGGATAGCAGATCGCCGGGCGCAGGTTCGCGAACAGTTCCATTTCCTTGCGCAGGCGGAGCAGACCGGCCTCCGGGCGGACATCGTAGGGGACCTTGTCCCATTTCGGTCCGCCAACGGCGCCGAAGATCACGGCATCCGCTGCAAGTGCCTTGGCCATGTCCTCGTCGGAAATCGCCTGTCCATGCTTGTCGTAGGCAGCGCCGCCCACATGGCCCTCGGTTGTGTCGAAAGTCATATCGGTGTTGGTGTTGAACCAGTCGATTACCTTTTCCACTTCCTTCATGATTTCGGCACCGATGCCGTCACCCGGCAGAAGCAGAAGACTGTGAGAAGCCATGAATGTTCCATCCCGCATTGTTGAAAACAGTTGCGCTCAGTTACCGCGTCGCGCCCCGTCTTTCAAGGCGTGGCCAGTTGCGAATAACTCAAGCGTGCGTGCGGGAACCGTCAAGCGTCACGGGATTCCGAGGGAGGCCGTCAGATCAGACCACGGCCTGCCTGCCAGAAGAGGTTCAGCGCAAGGGCGGTCATGACCCATTTGAAACCGGTCTTGAACGTCTTTTCATCCATCTTGCCGAGGAGGCGCGATCCGGCGAGCGTTCCGAGAAAGCCGCTGAAGATCATCAGCACGATCAGCCCGGCCCAGGGCGCGAAGGCAAATCCCAGTGCGCCGAAGGCGACGATCTTGAAGACATGCATGACGAGGGCAGTGACCGCCTGGTTGGCGACATAGCCGTGGCGCGTCAGGCCGAGCGTCGACAACACTGCGCCGCCGATCGGGCCGGCGGCACCGAAGAACATGGACAGGAATGTCGAAGCGAACCCGGCAGCCGCCATCGCCCGTTTCTGGACCTTGTCGAATTTCGGCGGCTTGATCCAGATCACCCAGAGTACGAAACAGCCGATCCCGGCCCTGAGGATGGAGGACGGCAGTTCAACGGCAATCGCGCCGCCGAGCGCTGCTCCGAAGATCGCACCGATCGTGAACCAGGCGAATATCGACCAGTCGACATGCTTGAGCTGCACGAGCGCGCGTCCGCCGTTGGAGCCGATCTGAACCGCGCCGTGGACCGGCACCAGCGCGCTGGCCGGCATCAGGTTCGCCATGATCGCGATCAGGGCGATGCCGCCGCCCAGGCCAACGGCGGCGGTGAGGGCGGATGTGAAGAAGCTGGATAGGATCAACGTGGCGATCGAAAGGGAACCGAGCTCACCGGGGAGGACCGCTGCCAGGATGTCCATCGGATCAGGACCACCTCGATCTTGCGTAGTTCAGGGCCTCGCG
This sequence comes from uncultured Roseibium sp., assembly GCF_963669205.1. Classification (NCBI taxonomy): domain Bacteria; kingdom Pseudomonadati; phylum Pseudomonadota; class Alphaproteobacteria; order Hyphomicrobiales; family Stappiaceae; genus Roseibium; species uncultured Roseibium sp. The sequence goes on along the minus strand of NZ_OY769915.1, from coordinate 5,811,562 downwards.
CACATCGAGCTGGCGCGTGGAATTTCCGCTTCGCACATAGAAGACCGAGGATTTACCCTCTTCCATGTATACGGCGCGAGGAGCCGGGCGAATGATGATCATCGCGACATCCCTGCTGTCAACATGTGCAAAAACGGTGTGAATGGACGGGCAGAGATCGCCGCCAAGGTTCTTGGAGACGATATCGTTGACCGTGCGCTCAAAGGCATCGAGATCAGGGCTCTTGAGGGTCGAAAGATCCTTTTCGAGACCGAGCGCGTTGCCGTCGTCGTCGACGCCGACCAGAAGATAGCCGCCATCGGCGTTAAAAAATCCGGCAATGGTCTTGGCGATAACCTTTTCCAGCCCCCGGTTGATGCGGTTTTCCTTCATGTCCCAGCGCAGCGACGACTTGAACTCGACGCCGTCCGTTTCGCCCTTTTGCATGATGCTTGGAATGTGCGCCGTCTGTTCCTGCCGCAGGGACCGGTAGGCTTCGGAGGTGCGCATGTAGTTGCGGCTGAAAATGCCAAAGGCAAGCCCGACGACCGCGCCGAGAAGCGTGTAGGCAACGGCGACATCCAGGTGACGCGGCAACAGCAGCACCCAGAGCCGCGCCGACAGGAACTCGATCAGATCGGGGGCCGTCTCGGAAAAGCGGGCCAGTTCCCACCAGACGACCACAAGGTTGAGGGGATGGATGACAAGGACACCGACCACCGCACCAACCAGCACGTAGGACGCGAGGAAAGGAAGCTTGAAATGTTGAGGTGTCATGTCGAAATGCCCAAAAGAAAACGGCGGCCGGAACCGGCGTCAGTCATATAGGGAAACCCGGCTGCCGTCATCCCGTCGGCCGCCGATTGTGACAAATCGGCTGAAACCGATCCGTTTGCCGCTGTCCTCCTACTTGGTGGATAGGCAACGGTATGGATTGCAGGGTCGAGCCCACTGCTGTCCGGTTTAAAAAGTACTGTCGACCTTATGTCGTTGCGAGAGCGGCATAGTTCCGTGCGGCGCCAAATCGGGATACGGAATTGTTCCCCCGATTTGTCGTCCCGGTTTGCCGTGATAGCGGCAAGACCGGGACCCAGTACTCGTTTCGGCCGGAGACTGAAACAAGACGGAAAATCCCGTGGTTACTGGGTTCCGGCCTTCCGCTGCGCTTCAGCCGGAATGACAAGCTCATAGGCTGGGATCGCCTCGCTAGATCAAGTCCGAGCTAAACCGGACAGCAGTGGGTCGAGCCCTGCAATGACCTCAGGTGAATGCAATGCCAAAAAGCCCACGTACGCCGTCATGCCATGACCTGATCATGGCATCCATGCCGATACGCGGCCCCGATGATCGGGGAGAGGTAATGGCATGGATTGCAGGGTCGCGCCCTGCAATGACCACAGGGTTGGTGCTGCCTGGATGACCCGCGCCACCGTGTCATGCCATGACCTGATCCACTGCTGTCCGGTCTAGAAAACACTGTCGAACTTATGTCGTTGAGAAAGCAGCATAGTTCAGTGCGGCCCTAAATCGAGATACGGAATTGTTCCCCCGATTTGTCGTCCCGGTTTGCCGTGAAAGCGGCAAGACCGGGACCCAGTACCCGATGTGGCCAGAGAATGAAACACGACGGAAAATCAGGTGATTACTGGTTTCCGGCCTTCCGCTGCGCTTCAGCCGGAATGACAAGTTCAGTGACTCGAGATGGCCTCGCTCAATCAATTCCGAGCTAAACCGGACAGCAATGGACCTGATCATGGAATCCATGCCGATACGCGGCCCCGGTGATCGGGCAGAGGCAATGGCATGGATTGCAGGGTCGGACCCTGCAATGACCGGGAGAGTGCGTTACGCCTGTAAAGCCGGTGACGCCGTCAGGCGGCCTTTGCCGGCAGGGCTGTTTCCACGAGTTTGACCCAATAGGAACAGCCGACCGGAATGAGGTCGTCGTTGAAGTCATATCCGGGATGGTGAAGACCGGCGGTGTCGCCGTTGCCGGCGAAGATGAACGCGCCGGGGCGCTCTTCGAGCATGTAGGAAAAGTCCTCGCCGCCCATCATCGGCTCAATGCTCCGGTTGACCTTGCCGTGACCGGCAATGCCCTCCGCGATCTCGGCCGCGAAATCCGTCTGGTCGTCGTGGTTCCGCGTCACGGGATAGCCGCGCCGGAACTCGAGCTTGGCGGTTGCGTCGAAGGCCGCCGCGATCGACGTGACGATGTCGCCCATGCGTCTTTCCGCCAGGTCCCGCATGTCCGCGTTGAGGCTGCGGACGGTGCCGCGCAGGACCGCGTCCTGCGGGATGACGTTGAACGCGCTGCCGGCGTTGAACACGGTGACCGAGACCACGACGGAATCGAGCGGATTGGCGTTCCGGCTGGCAATGGTCTGCAGCGCAGACACGATCTTGGAGCCGACAACCACCGGATCGACGGTCTGGTGCGGTTTTGCGGCATGGCCGCCCTTGCCGGTGACCGTGATCCGGAACTCGTCGGTTGCGGCCATGATCGGGCCCTTGCAGATGGCGAATTCGCCGACCGGCATTCCCGGATAGTTGTGCATGCCGTAGACTTCGTCCATCGGCCAGCGGGTCATCAGGCCGTCGTCGATCATGGCCTTGGCGCCTGCGCCGCCCTCTTCGGCGGGCTGGAAGATCACCACGACGGTGCCGTCGAAATTCCGGGTCTCGGACAGATATTTTGCCGCGCCGAGCAGCATGGCGGTATGGCCGTCATGGCCGCAGGCGTGCATCTTGCCCTGGACCTTCGAGGCGTAGGGTTTCCCGGTTTCCTCTTCGATCGGCAAGGCGTCCATGTCTGCGCGCAAACCGACGGTCCGTCCGGTGCCGCCATTGCGGCCCTTGATCACGCCGACGACGCCTGTCCTGCCGATACCGGTCGTCACCTCGTCCACTCCGAAACTCTCCAGAAGTTCGGCGACCTTGCCAGCGGTCCTGACGGTTTCATAGAGAACTTCCGGGTTCTCGTGGAAGTCGCGGCGCCAGGCCGTGATCTCGTCAGCGAGGTCGGCAAGTCGGTTAACGATGGGCATGGAGGGCTCCTGGGAGGAATGCTGTAAACTCTTTGTGGGGCTAACCTATCGCAAGAAGCGCAAAGGGGAAGACCCGAACGGCAAAAACTTCTGTAGATCGTTGTGAGAAAAGAATTCTCACGGTGAAATTGCGACGTGAGCCGTCAGCTTTTTCCAACGCGGTACACAGAGGTTTTCTTGATTTCATTGTCTTCCAGCGCACCGACGACGGGAACCTTGTAAGCGCCAAGCTCGGTTAGACGCTCCTTGGGCAGATAGGATCTGCCCGGGTCGCCGACCAGAACGTCGATGCCGGCATCGATCAGCCGGTCCAGAAAGCCTGCGACAGCATCGGCCATTTGCCGGTCATAGAAAACATCGCCGCAGAAAACGACATCGACCGAAGGCGTGGCTTGCCGTGTCAGATCGGTTATGTCGAGATCGAGCCGGACACCGTTCAGGCCGGCATTGAGACGCGCAGCTGCAATGGCGAACGGATCGATATCGACAGCGCGGCACGACTTCGCACCCGCCATCATCGCCGCAATGCCAACCAGTCCGGAGCCGCAGGCGAAATCGAGCACGGTCTTTCCCATGACCAGTGACGGTGTGTCGAGGATATAACGTGCCAGTCCCTGGCCACCTGCCCAGGCAAAAGCCCAGAACGGCGGATCGAGGCCAAGCGCGCCAAGGTCCTCCTCCGTCTTCTGCCAGAGTTCCATCGCCTCGTCCGCGACGTGAAGCCTGATTTCCTCCGCATGCGGAACGGGCTTGACCGTGGTTTCCCGGCGTATGAACGCGGCTGGGTCCTCAATGGGCGGCATGGGGCTTACCGTTTGAAATGTGCGCCAGCCACCACTTCCGTGGGAAGAGACTGCTTTAACGCATCGGGTGAGGGGTGCTGTTTCTTGGCAAAGAGTGTTTGCTCCCTCACCCCAGCCCTCTCCCACGGGGAGAGGGAGGCGCGCCGCGTGCATTCACCGTCTGCGCGTTCGCTTACGCCGGGTCTTTCAGCCCGCCCATCTCGCAGACGATATTCCACTCGTCTTTGGTGACCGGCTGAACCGACAGGCGCGTGTTGGCGACCAGTGCCATCTTCTCGAGACGCGGCTCCGCCTTTACATCGGCAAGCGTCACCGGCTTCGGCATGTCGCAAACGGCCTTGAAGTCCACGCATTCCCAGCGCGGATCATCGGTCGTGGTGTCCGGATGAATGCCGCTGCAGACTTCAACGACGCCGACGACTTCCTTGCCGATGTTGGAGTGATAGAAAAACGCCCTGTCACCGATTTCCATCGTGCGCATGTTGTTGCGTGCCTGGTAGTTCCTGATGCCGTCCCACTGTTCGCCGGCATCGCCCCTAGCTTTCTGCTGTTCCCAGGACCATTTGTCCGGTTCGGATTTGATCAACCAGTACTGCACTTAGCTGACCTCCGGGTTCTTGATCACCCAGTTCCACGGCCGGATCTCGACGCTTTCGAACAGACCGGCGATGGCGTAGGGGTCTTCCTGCGAAATGGCGAGGGCTTCGTCCCTGTTCGCCGCTTCAATCACGACCAGAGAGCCGGACATGTTGCCGTCGTCATCAAGGAACGGGCCGGCCGCCTTGAGACCGTTACCGAGGCCCTTGAGAAAGGCGATGTGGCTGTCGCGATTGTCGAGACGTGTTTGCAGGGCACCGGGCTTGTCGGTGCATATCAGGGCATAGAGCATGGTTGAGGTTCCTGGTTGACGGCACTTTGTGCGAACCTAGGGCCGAGTTGTCATAAACTCAATGCCGGATTGGGTGTGTCACAGGCTTTCCGTCTCCGCCTTCAGCGGACGCGCCATCAGGGTGTTGAGCGCGTCGTCTATCGAGAGGTCTTCGTCGATCATCCGCGCGACCGTCTCGCAGATCGGGACGTCGATGCCGTGTTTCTGTGCCAGCTTGACCGCGACCCGCGCCGAATAGGCGCCTTCCGCGAGCTTGCCGCCGGCGGAGATCAGCTCCGAGGCCATGAAGCCTTCTCCCAGCCTCAGGCCAAATGAAAAATTCCGCGACTGGGTCGACGAGCAGGTCAGCACGAGATCGCCGAGGCCGGACAGGCCGGTCAGGGTCTCGCCCTGTGCGCCCATCGCGGTGCCCAGCCGGGTCAGCTCGGCAAAGCCCCGGGCGGTCAGCGCTGCCTGCGCACTTGCGCCCAGCTTCCTGCCGACGACGGCTCCGCAGGCGATCGCGAGCACATTCTTCAGCGACCCGCCGATCTGGGCCCCCAGGATATCGATCGAGGCATAGGGCCGGAAACAGGCGGACTGGAGCGCTTCGCACAGGCTCAGGGCGGTCTTGGCCGAATTCGCGGCCACCGTGACGGCCGTCGGCAGACCGCGGGCAACATCGTCGGCAAAGCTCGGACCCGACAGGACACCGGGCTCGACACCCGGCAGTTCCTCGTTCATCACGCGGGACAGAAGCTTGCCTGACGTTTGCTCGATGCCCTTGGCGCACAGAACGACAGGACCCGAGACGGCGCCTGTTTTCTTCAGGGCCGCGAGCACACCGCGCGTCGTCTGCGCCGGGGTGACGAGTAAAATGGCATCCGCGCCCGCTATGTCTTCCAAAGACTCGGTCGCGTTGAGATCCTCGTCAAAGGTAATTCCCGGCAGGTAGCGTGTGTTCTGCCGCCGTGAGCGTATTGTCGACACCGTCTCCGGGTCGCGTGCCCAGAGCCTGACGTCACGCCCCGCGCGCGCTGCCGTCAGGGCGAGGGCCGTTCCCCAGGCACCACCGCCGATGACGCCGACTGTCTTAATGGCGCCCATTGCTCTGCCCTTCCATGCGCGACCGTAATGTCTCAAGCTGTGCTCCAAACCCTTCGAAGAACCGGGCCTCCTGGGTCACATCGCTCGCGAACAAGTCGATCCAGAACAGGCGGAACCGGATCGGAGGGCCACCCGCGCTCGGAGAGGATTCGAAATGTTCCCACTCTTCGGCAGCCTTTTCCCGAACGGTTCCGTGAAAATGCCGCCGCCGATGCAATCCATCGAGGCAATCGGGGACATTCTTCAGGATCCGATCCTGATCGGCGAACGATTCGAGCGCGATATCCAACGAAAGTCCTGTCTCTTCGCGAAACTCCCGACGGGCCGCTTGCAGATAACTTTCCCCAGGGTCGAGCGTGCCACCTGGAACCTGCAACCCGACATGCGGGAAGTCCGGCTCCGAAAAAACGAGCAGGTCCGTGCCGCAAGTCAGGTAAACGTAAGCCTTGTGGTAGACGTCCATGCCGCCGGGTTCCTTTGCGAGGGAAAGCGCTGTTCAGAACATGTCCGATCGAATCCGACCGCACATCCGTTGATCTAACAGGCTCCCTGCATGTCTAAAAGGGCAAGTTTGTGTTCGGGGCAAGAATTCGCGGACAAGCGGAAACGGTCAGGCCTTCGCACCCTTTTTGCCGGCACCCAGAATGCCAGCCCGTTCTGAATCCAGCGGCCACCGGGGACGGGGAGACAGGTCCATGTCGTCGACGGGTCCGGCACGCAGCCGTTCTATTCCGGCCCAGGCGATCATCGCGGCATTGTCGGTGCACAGCCGCATCGGCGGTGCGACGAACCTTGCGCCAGCCTCGCTGGCGGCAACGGTAAGGGCCTTGCGGATTTCCTGGTTGGCGGCGACACCGCCCGCCACAACGATGACCGGAGCGATGCCGGGGTGGCGGGTGCGGAAGAGGTCAAGTGCTGATTTCGTCCGTGCGGCCAGGACGTCCGCGACAGCCAGCTGGAACGCGGCACACAGATCTGCAACCGTCTGATCGTCTACCGGTTCGAGCTTCTTGGCCTGGGTGCGCAACGCGGTCTTCAATCCGGCAAAGGACATGTCCAGGCTGGGCCTGTCGAGCAGGGGGCGCGGCAGGCGGAAGCGGGCGGCATCGCCTCTTGCGGCCATCTTTTCGACATGCGGGCCGCCCGGATAGGGAAGGCCAAGCAGTTTGGCGGTCTTGTCGAAGGCTTCGCCGATGGCATCGTCGATCGTCGTTCCGAGCCGCTCGTAGTCGCCAACACCGCGAACGAGAAGAAACTGGCTGTGGCCGCCGGAGACCAGCAAGAGCAGAAACGGAAAATCCAGATCGTCCGTAAGGCGCGCCGTGAGCGCGTGGCCTTCCAGATGGTTGACGCCGATCAGTGTCTTGCCCGCGGCCATCGCGATTGCCTTTGCGGTCATGAAGCCGACGATCACTCCGCCGATCAGGCCCGGCCCTGCCGTTGCCGCGACCGCGTCTATGTCATCCCAGCCGCAGTCTGCCTCGCGCATGGCCTCTGCGACGATCCTGTCGAGGATCTCGATATGCGCGCGGGCGGCGATTTCGGGGACGACGCCGCCGAACTCCGTATGTTCGTCGATCTGCGAGCGAATTGTGTTGGACAGGATCTCCCGGTCCGCAGGCCCGCGGACAATTGCGGCCGCCGTCTCGTCGCAGCTGGTTTCAATGCCAAGAACGGTCAGATTCGTCGCATTGCTATTTGAATTGACTGAAGTCATTGGTTTAGTGATCACGGCCTGTGCTAGGGTCAGGCACCATTCATCCCGCGTCCAGCTTATTTCTGCCGGGCGTAACATCTGGACGGTTAACCTTGCAATCAAATCCTTTGCGAATCGGTACCCGGGGTAGTGCGCTTGCGCTGGCACAGGCGCATGAAACCAGAGATCGGCTCAAAGCCGCGCACGGGCTTGGGGACGACGCGTTCGAAATCGTGGTGATCAAGACATCGGGCGACCGCATTCAGGACAGGCCATTGTCCGAAGTGGGCGGCAAGGGGCTGTTCACCAAGGAGATCGAGGAAGCGCTGCTCGACAAACGCATCGATATCGCCGTGCATTCTTCCAAGGACATGCCAACGGTTCTGCCGGACGGCCTGGCCCTGACCGCCTTCCTTCCGCGGGAGGATGTCCGGGATGCGTTTCTCTCACCCAAGGCGGCGTCGCTCAAGGCGCTGCCGCACGGCGCGGTGGTCGGCTCGAGTTCACTGCGCCGGCAGGCCATGATCAAGCGGCTGAGACCCGACATCGATGTGGTGATGTATCGCGGCAATCTGCAGACCCGTCTGAAAAAACTCGCGGATGGCGCCGTTGACGCGACGCTTCTTGCCGCGGCCGGTCTGAAGCGGCTCGGGCTTGAGGCGGAAATCACCAGCATGCTCGGGATCGATGACTTCCTGCCCGCGGTCGGACAAGGCGCGATCTGCATCGAAAGCCGGGAAGACGACACGGCGACACTCGACAAGCTCGCTCCCATCCACGATCCGGAAACGCAGATCCGTCTTGAAGCCGAGCGCGCCTTTCTCGGTGTTCTCGACGGATCCTGCCGGACGCCGATTGGAGGGCTTGCAACCATTGCGGAGGGAACCCTCAGGTTCAGGGGCATCGTGCTGAAACCGGACGGCAGCGCATATCACGAGGCCGAGGAAGACGGACCAATGGAAAACGCGGTGTCCATCGGTGTTTCTGTCGGCGAGGCCCTCAAGGAGCGCATGGGCCCCGGCTTCCTGTCAGGTCACTGAAGACATGCGTTTCCTGGTGACACGGCCGCAACCCGAGTGCGCACGGACAGCCGACCTGATCCGCGCAGCCGGCCATGTTGCCGACGAGGCTCCGCTTTTGGCATTTCAGGCCGGGGCTCCGGCTCAACTGGATCTTGAGGCCGTTTCTGCGCTGGTCTTTACCAGCCGCAGGGCGCTGGATGCGCTTGCTGGGCATCAGCAACTGGAGCAGTTGCGAAACCTGCCGGTGTTTACCGTCGGCGATGCGACGGCGGCCGCATGCCGCGCAGCCGGGTTTACCAGCGTGCTTTCGGCGTCCGGCGACCTATCGTCGCTCGGTGAGCTCCTCGTCTCAAAACGTCGGACGTTTGACGGTGGCAATGTTCTCTACCCAGCCGCGCAGGACCGGAGCGGCGATATCGATGCCGTTCTGCGCGAAAACGGCATCGGCAGCGAAACCGTGGTCGTCTATCGGATGGCCGCCGCCGGAGCGCTTGCCGATGACGTCCGCGAGCGCTTGTGCGAAGGCGGCTACAACGGGGTGCTGGTTTACTCGCGGCGGACAGCGGAGACGCTCTTGCAACTGCTCAGATCAAGCTGTCCCGAAGCCGTTTTTTCGGAGTTATGTGTCTTTGCGATCTCGCAACAGGCTGCAGAGCCCTTATCTGGGCATATGTGCGTTGAAGCAGCTGACGTGCCGAGCGAAAAGGCATTATTGGAACTGGTCTTAGGAGCGTGTTAACCAGATCCGGTGGAGTCGTTGTTTTGCAGCGCGAAAAAGTCTGTGTCGAGGCAGTTCCGCTTCGTCATCAGGTGTGTATAGTGTGACCGGAAGGTTCAGGAGGAGAGCAGATGGCGACGGACAAAAAATCTTCTGGCGGTGCATCCTCATCAGGCGGAAGCGGATCCGGTTCTGCCGACAAACCCGGCAGCGGCGACAAGCCATCCACAGCTTCGGGAGCCGGTGCGAAGCGCCCGGTGACGATCGATCTCAAGGCCGAAAAAGTGAACGAAAAGGCCGGCAGCGCGGGCGCGGGGTCTCCGTCGTCGGGCATTCCCAAAACCGGTGTCACAGCGTCGGCTGACGCGAAAGCGGCGGACACCAAACAGGACAGCACACGGCCTGCCGGCGCGAAACCGGGTCCGACTGGCACAAGCGCGCCGACCGGCAGCAAAACCACGGCCGGACCCGCCGGAACCGCTGCAGCTGCTGGAGCTGCGCCGACGGGGGCATCGTCTTCCGCGAAAACACCGGGTACCGGCGCACCGAAATCTTCCCCGGCATCATCGACCGCGCCGCGCACCGTCAAGTCGGGCGCTGGCGCAACGTCCGCCTCCGCCTCTGCCTCATCCGGTGCGAGCGCATCGGCGAGGTCGACGTCCACCACGTCTTCTTCCGCAAAGCCCTCCGGGTCGTCGTTTTCGACCCCGCCTGCACCCGAAGAGAGCGGCGGTGTCGGCGCTTTCGGTGTTCTGATTGCAGCCGTGATCGGCGGTATCATCGTGCTCGGTGGCGGTTTCGGTCTTCACCAGGCCGGGATCCTGAAGCTGACGCCGGAACAGGACCAGCAGGTCACCAGTGCCCTGTCCGCCGCGGAACAAAAAATCGCTGATCTCGAGCAGAAGCTCGGCGAACTCGGCACGACTGCGGCGGACCCGTCCGCCGGGCAGGCGATCGCAGCGCTTGAAACCAAGGTGTCCGCGCTGGAAAGTTCACTTGAAAGCGCCGCTTCTTCCGCCGCGTCGGATGTGACGCCGGCGATCGAGGCCCTGAAACAGGACTTCGAAAGCCTGCGCAGCGAAGTTGCGTCTGCCGGAGGTGCGGCCACCGGGGCTGCGTCAGTCGACCTGAAGCCGCTGGAAAGCAGGCTGGATGCGCTTGAAGGCGCGACGGGACAACAGGCGTCCGTCGATCTGAGCCCCCTGGAAGACCGCCTCTCCAAGCTTGAAACCGAAGCCGCGGCGACCACGGGCGAAGCCGACAAGCTGACCGGTTCCGTCTCCGGGCTCGAAACGGAACTGGGCGGCCTGAAAACGCAGTTTGCAGATGTCGAAAACCGTCTCCAGAACGCGGAGGCCACGGCGAAGGCGGCGCAGACTGCCGTGTCGACATCGGACGTCTCCCTCAAGACCCTTGCCGACAGCCAGGCGCGCGCGACGGAGACGCTGTCCAGCCTGTCGTCCGACATCAGTTCCGTCGGCGCGGCCAACACGGCAGCTCTGGAGAGCATCCGGGCGGAGCTGGATGCACTGTCGAAACGGCTGCAGCACGTCGAAGGCACCATGGGTGACGCGACCGCCCGCGAAGTCGCCGCCCGCGCCCTGTCCGTCTCGGCTCTCAAGTCGGCGGTGGATTCAGGCCGTCCGTACGAAACCGAACTCGCGGCGGTCAAGGCCGGACTGCCGGCGGATATCGATGTCAAGGCGCTGGAGGCACATGCCGAGACCGGTGTCGAACCGGTGTCGGTGCTGATTGCCCAGTTCCCGCCGGTCGCCAGGAATATCTATCAGACCTTCTCGGAACCGGATCACTCTGACGACGTTCTCGACAGTCTGCTCGCAAGCGCCAGGTCCATCGTCGCCGTGCGCGGTCCGGGCGATGCGGACGGCACGGGACCCGAGGCGGCCTTGCGGCGGATGGAAAATGCTGTTTCCAATGGGAACCTTTCAGGGGCGATTGCCGCGTATCAGGACCTTCCCGACGCCGCCAAGGCTGCCGGAAGCGATTGGGTCGCCCGTGCCGAGGCCCGTGTTCAGGTGGACGGGCTTACGGAAAAGGCTTCACAGGAAGTGCTCAATGCGCTTGCTGCGAAGGACAGTTAAGCGGCGGCCGCCGGTCGGCCGTCCGTGCCGTTGTTGTTTTGAGCCGGAGTCGCCCGGCGACGCTTGGGAGCGAGCTACATGATCCGCGTCTTTTTGTTCTTCCTCCTGCTGTTTGCCCTGGCTGCCGGGTTCGCCTGGTTGGCGGACGTGCCCGGGACCATTTCCATCAGCTGGAACGGATATGTCTGGGAACAGCCGCCGGTCGTCGTCGCGCTCGTTGCCGGTGTCGCGCTCATTGCCTTTCTGCTCGTCATCTGGGTGATCCGGACAATCCTTCAGTCGCCGCAGATCGCCGGCAGGTTCTTTCGCCGCCGCCGCAAGGACAAGGGCTATACGGCGCTGTCCCACGGCCTGATCGCACTCGGTACCGGCAACGCGAAGCTTGCACGGCGCTACGGACTGGATGCGGACAAGCTGTTGCCTGAAGAGCCTGCCGCCAAGCTTCTGCTGGCCCAGACCGCGCAGCTTGCCGGCAAGGATGACGAGGCACGCCTGCGCTTCGAGGCAATGCTGGATGAACCGGAAACCAAGGCGCTCGGCCTTCACGGCCTCTTCGTCGAGGCGGAACGCCAGGGAGAGCCAATTGCCGCCCGCCACTACGCGGAAGAAGCGGCCAGGACATCGCCGGGCCTGGAGTGGGCCGGCAAGGCCGTTCTCGGCTACCAGGCCGTTGCCCATCATTGGGACGAAGCGCTCAAGACGCTGGAAAGCAATTATGCCGCCAAGCTTGTCGACAAGAAGAGCTATCGCCGTCAGCGGGCCGTCATCCTGACAGCCCTGGCGCAGAAGCTCGAAGGCGGCGAACCGGAACGGGCGTTCTCGCTGGCGAAGGAAGCCCACGGCCTGGCGCTCGACCTCGTGCCCGCCGCCGTTCTGACCTCGCGCCTGGCGACGCGCCGCGGCGATATCCGCAAGGCGGCGAAGGTGCTGGAAGCCACCTGGCGCCTGTCCCCCCATCCGGAGCTTGCGGAGACCTATGCGCATGTGCGCACCGGCGACTCGGCCGTCGACAGGCTGAAGCGGGTGAAGTCCCTGTCCGCACAGCGCACCAACACACCGGAAGGCGCATTGGCGATTGCGCGGGCGGCCATCGAGGCGCGGGAATTCGAGGATGCGCGGACGCAGCTGAAAAAGCTTCTGCAGTCCGAACCGACGCGATCCGCCTTCCTGCTCATGGCCGAAGTCGAGGAAGCCGAACATGGCGACCGGGGCCGCATGCGGGACTGGCTAGCGCGCGCGCTCAAAGCGCCTCAGGACAAGGCCTGGGTTGCGGACGGGATTGTTTCCGCGGAATGGCAGCCGGTTTCACCGGTTACCGGCAAGCTGGACGCCTTCCAGTGGACGTCTCCCGGCAGCGCGATCGAGGAAGAAGGCGAGCTCATCGAGGACAGCCTTTTCGAAGCCCCGGTTCTGCCGGCGGCAGTCCCCGCGGCCGATCCGGCTCCCGCGCAGTCCCCGGAACCGGTTCCGGCAGCAGGCGATGCCACCGAAGAGGTGGCGGCTGCCGATGCGCCGAAGACCGTGGAGCTCAAGGCGGAGCCTGCCGTTGAAGCAGCCGCGGCAGCTCCGGAAACCGCCCAACCGGCATCCTCCACGCCCGCAGCAGATACAAGCGCGAAGCACGGTTTCGAAGGCACGACAGACGACGTGCGCTACAGTCCAGCCCTGAGTAACCTGCCCGATGCCGCGCCGAAGGCGGAGGCGGCCAGCAGCCCGGACGCCCAGGAAACTGCAAAGCCGGCCGAGGCCGAGCCTGAGGCCAAGTCCGAACCGTCCGGGAAAGCCGGCGAAGACGCCGATGCCGTAAAGGCGGATGCGGATAAGGGAGATGCCGACAAGGGTGGGGACAAGAAAGACGCGCCTGCAGAACCGGAAGCGGGAAGTTCAAAACCGGATAGCGGGAAAAAGGCAGAGTCTGACGCTGCGGAAACGCCTGAGGAAAGCAACGGTCCCATCCAGTTTCCACTGAAACGCATGCCGGACGACCCCGGCACCGACGAGGACGACAAGGACAAGGCCGACAAGACCGCCCGGCCGCGCTTCTTCAACTGAGGTTCCGGTTGGTCGGGCCGCTACAGGGAGGCGTGACCAGCGCCATTCAAAAACAATTTCGGGTGTCCCGCCGGGAACCTGCCAGATGCCTCTTGCATCTGGCCTCAAGCTCCGGTAATTAGCGGCCCACTCGATCTTGATCGAGCCCGCGCGCACCACGCGCGCCCTTCCCGCTACCGGGAAACGCCGCTGTAGCTCAGTTGGTAGAGCACGTCATTCGTAATGATGGGGTCGTAGGTTCGAGTCCTATCAGCGGCACCACTCTTAGACATTGATTTTATTGTCTATTTTGCTCTTTCGACATCATAGAAATCCGATTGGACAAAGCTGCTTGGCACAGTCTGGGCACAGCAGGTTCAATTATGGCGACGATCAGGAAACGCTCTGGCAAATATCACGTTCAAGTCAGGCGGCAAGGATTTCCGACAAGGACAAAGAGCTTTCAGCAGCACAAGGACGCGATGGAATGGGCTCGAGAAAGGGAGCTTGAAGCAGACCGAGGAGAACTGGAGAGCACTAAAGCCGACCTGAAAAAGTACACCCTCGCTTACATCGTATCTCGCTATCTGGATGAGGTGGTGCCACACAAAAAGCAGTCGGTTGAAACCTATTTCCTGAGTGCGTTTCTAAGGCACCCGATCTGTTCTAAGCGACTTGATGTCCTGACTTCAGCTGACTTTGCCGCCTACCGTGACGAACGGTTGAAGACCATTGCTCCCATAAGTCTGAAACGGCAACTGGCACCCATCAGTCACGCCTTCGAGGTCGCCAAGACAGAGTGGGGTATTCCGATCCAAGAGAACCCTGTCGAAAAGTTGAGACTGAAGGCTAGGGACAACAGGCGGGAACGCAGGCTAAAGGAAGGAGAATACGAAAAGCTTCTCCAGGCAGCCAGAACACGTCAGAATCCGCTAATAGAGAAGGTCGTCATATTCGCCATAGAAACTGGTATGAGAAGGGGCGAGATTCTTGGGTTGTATTGGGACCAAGTGGACCTTAAACGGCGCTCAGTGACCATCCTTGAGTCAAAGAACGGCTATTCACGGACCATTCCCCTTACACCGGGAGCTCTTTCACTCTTGCAAGGAATGACTAGCGAGGTAGAGAAGGTTTTCCCTCTTACCGCCAATGCCTTAAGGATGTCTTGGGAGCGGATGTTGGCAAAGTCAGATATAGAAGACCTTCGCTTCCATGACCTCAGACATGAGGCGATTAGTAGGTTTTTCGAAATGGGTCTGACGGTACCAGAGGTAGCTTCGATCTCAGGTCACAGGGACATGAAGATGCTTATGCGGTATGCACATGCTGACATGACGAGATTGGCGAAGAAGCTGGGAGCTGTCGGATGATGGACACTTAGGACGGCATGGACGGTTTCAGACACTAGGCTCTCGAAGCACAGTTTTGTGTATTTTGTTTTGCAGGCTACCCTCAGGAGCAGACCGACCACTGCTGCTTATGGGCTTTTTTTGTTCGATGACCAATCATGAAACCGATACCCGGTGTGAGACAGGCGATGACCTCCATAATGGGAATTGGGCAGACTTAACTCTCCAGCTCTCCGGTGACTTTGATGTTATTGTCGATTCATTGGTTGATCAGGTCTTGTCTGCTGAAGGCTTGACGAGGAATCGGACCAATCTTCGTAACCTTAAGAACGCCCTCAGCTTCCTTCTCTCTAACCTTCTGCAATTTCATCTGACCGATGCCAGAGCTTATTGCTTGGTTGGAAGGAGTAATGGCTTCTATCGATCCTCCCCATACAACCCTAATAGCATCGGTACTCGTGCGCTCCGGAGATGTTTTGGTTTTCTGAGAGACAATAGGTTTATTGAGGTTCGCGGGGGCAATTTCAATAGATCCGGGGAAGGTTCTCCCGGAGGAATGGTCACCCGATGTCGTGCCCGTGAAAGTCTGCTGGTGGCTCTCTCACCACCAGGAACCACGGAAGGATCAATCGGGGAAGATGTTACTCCGGGTATTACTAGGAACACTAATTTTATCAATGACATAAACTCAATTGATTCCCTGCATCTCTTCCAAAGGGCTCCTCTCCCTATCGTCAGAATGAAGAACGAACAGAAGGAACTAATTGAGCCCCCTCACCACGAAGATGTTGAGCGTATGACCTCGAATCTACACTCGATAAATTCCTGTCTTGAAGATCACTGGATCGATCTCTGCATTCCAGATGATGAGCTACCAACTGCATTGACCAACCGTGCTGTCGACGAGAATGGTGCTCCGGGTGAACGAACAAACCTTCGAACGCCATTTAATCTCGCCATACAGAGGAAGCTCTACCGGGTCTTCAACAATGAGACTTTCGATAATGGAGGCAGGTTCTACGGAGGCTGGTGGCAGCAGATTAAGAGTCGGTACAGAAAATTCATTACGATTAACTGGCATCCAGTTTCAGAGATCGATTACTCCAACATGCAAGCAGCGATGCTCTACGCTAGGGAAGATCTCGAACTCCCGAATGACGCTTACCTCATAGATGGCATCCCGAACGAATATCGCAAACTAATCAAAACGACCTTTTTCAAGCTAATAAACGCTGAAGGGCAAATCCGACGACCTCGACAAAGAGAAATGCCTGAAGGGTGGACATTCGAACAAATAATGGAGGCGCTGCGAGAGAAGCATGCTCCGATTGCCGACTACTTCAACACGGGTATCGGTATTGAATTGCAGCGTATCGACTCAGACATTGCTGAAACTGTTATGTTGAGAATGATTAATGAAGACCAGTTGGTTCTCCCGGTGCATGACAGTTTCATCGTCCGCACAGGTCACGAAGAAATACTCAAACACACGATGCATGAAGTCTACGCTGAAATGATGGGACACGAGGTTCAGTTAGAAACGGACCCCGTTTGGATTGAAGAGCTGACCGATGAAGAAGATGAACTGCGCCACCATTTAGGCGTTCGCCATATCTCCGAGAACTTTAGTGACCTTGTCCATTCGGTCGAATATGCGAGATACAATCAGCGCAGATGGGATTTCGTGGGCCACAAAGGCGAAGAATGGGGTCACACACGACAATGGTTCAATGGATAGGCCCTAGGATTCAAATAAACGCTCACTGAGTGCCGTTCGCGGAAACCGTGCGGGTGCACTGCTCAAGGAGTAAATCGGCGTGCACGGCTATTTATATGTATTTATTGAACTATTTACCTTCTTCTTCAAATTGGGCTGCATATGGATGGTCAGTGGGTAGGGCTAATTTTCGAAATCAAATCCAGATCGATTTGGCCGCGTGAAGGCAAGGTCGAGCTAGATAGCAGAGGGAAAATTCGAAATCCAGTAACGCTCACTATGGCTCACGGCGTCCACTGTTTGCGTTTAAATTATCAAGCTTATGTTGCGGAAGCCACAATTCTCTCTGGCTTGTCGAGCGTGCATGTTTAGGTCCCGAAGCAAAAAGTATAGCAACTTTTTGATGAAGATTAGATTGCAAATGTGCCCGCAAAGGTCGCGCAACCACCGCTGCAATATGTCTAGCAAACTCGGTGACGAAGGTTTGCGGCGAGGTAAGGTCGCTCAGATGCCGGCATGTACCGCCTTCTACTGCGGAGTGTGGTGATGCCAGGAAAGTCGCGCTGGTATAGAGTCCTTCTCGTACGAGCCGTTTGCAAAGAAGGTCGTATTCCTGTGTAGGAAGCTCCCTTGAAAACTGGGTCAACGGGAAAGTGGGGCTCTTTGTCATTCATCGGAGTGTTTGACCTGTCACATTCTTCAAGAAGCATTATCCAACCAAGAAAAGGGCGTGGCGCATCACTGCCGAATGCACATTCACGGTATTTGGCCCAAAAATAGATGCGTAGATGGCTGTGACAATCAATGCGTAAACGAGGAAGTTGTATCGTGAAGGATGTAAATCCCAACGGCGAGTATTTCGAATGATGATAGTTTTCGAAAAAGCGTTTAACTTTCCGGTTCTTGCTCAAGCTTCTGGAAAGCAGCGCTCCAGCAATCAAGGGACTACAAACGGCGATGAACGCTCTCATCGAAACCTGATTATAGAGTGCTGCGCAATTTTTCCTAACTCCTCGTTTATCAATTCGAAATCTATCGCGTTTTCCGATGCAAAATGTCATCAAGACTTGTGAGGTTTTGTCTGCACGCGTTGCCGCGCATGCTGAGGTTTGGTATGATCATAGCATGAAGGTATATTTGACTGGCCCGATCACTGGATCTACAGACGACGCCATCCTTAGCTGGCGCGAAAAAGCTAGAGAGCTTATTTCGTGCGATGCAGACGTGATTGATCCGGCATCGCTGCCCTACAATTCTTCGTTGTCATACAGACTTAGTGAGGGACCTCAAGAAGCTCTTGCAAGGCAAATGCATGGGCGTTTGGTAGTCAATCGAAATAAACGGCTTATCGGCTCGGCGGATGTTATCCTGGCTAACTTTCTTAGCGCTGATCACTCATCTATCGGTTCTATCGGTGAACTCTTTTGGGCAGACGCGTTGCAGGTGCCAATCGTAATTGTGAGAGAACCAGTAGGGAATGTTCACGATCATGCAATGATCAATGCGCTGGCAAGTTCTATTACACATACCCTAAATGATGGGTGTGTTGCCGTGCTGAATATCCTCGGAAAAAACGCAAACGATATTGCTCAAGCCTAGCTCGAAAGCTCCTTTGCAAGCTGTGAGGCGTCGTACACTTTAAATCCTGCATCATCGTAGTCTTGTGTAGCTGAAACACCGTCGAAGAAAGCAGGAGAGTAGGGACTCCGCCCTCCGTTCCAACGTTTAGCCATGTGTGCAAGCCAATCTGAACGCCCGTTTCTTTCGCTTTCTGGTATGCGCACTCGCCAGTCCATATAATTTCCTACTGACTCCTTTGGGGACCACAGTTCCAACAACGAGCTGAATTGAACTTTATTGTCACAACTTTTCAGAGCTTGCCGAATTACGCCAACGAAATTTGCCTTAAAATGATTTGCGGACTTTTGAGTAAGGTCCATTGCACCACAACAACCCTCGCCGTCGCTCCAAGGAATGAACTCTGTGTCTCCTGCGCCAAAGCCGACACCAAGTGAATGACAAAGCCGCCGAGCTTTTCGGACGAACGGTTTCTTAACTTGGGGTACCAAGCTCCAGTCTGGTCCAATTTTTCGGATGCCAAGATTTTTCATTTTTTGCGCTATGTCGTACCCTAACAATTTGCTCGTACTTGCGATTTCGTTGTCAATCAATTCATTTGGCAACTTGAGATACTCAAATGAGATTTGGCGAACTCCAGCGTCGGCTGCTTTGCTTGCCATGCGCAACACATCACTTTCAAATCCTGGGAAAACTGGCTGGAACCTAATGCCACAAGCGACCCCTACACGTGACAACAAATTGATATTCTGAGCGACGGCATCAAAACTCCCAGTGCGAGGCTCCACAAATCGACGCAAGTGTTCTGCAATTCCCGCCACCGAAAACCTCACAACAACATTCATTTCTCTAAGAATGCTGAGATATGGCTCCGACATAAAAATAGAGCCCTTGGTACTTATTAGTGTCGGGTACCGGTAATCACGCAACGCTCGCAGAAGCTCAAGAGTCACACCTGATTGAGCTTCAATTGGAGTAAAGGGGTCTTGCAGACCACCCAACTGCAGCGGCACTCTTGATTGCAAAAATTCATCAGCAGCGGATCGGATTACACCGCGTGATACACGTTCCAACCGTGCTCGAAATGCCTTTGGGTTGGCATGATGAATACCGCTTAGAGCCCAGTTCCTTGACCGCTTTCTAGAAAAGCAATATGTGCATCCGAGTTGACAGGTATCGTAAGAATCTAGCCTGATGGGTGCTGAGCAAAAGTAAATCTGACCCGTAACACTTAATGCGTGTTTGTATGTATTAGTTGATTTTTTCAAAATGACCCCCTCTTTAGCAAAAATTCAAACATCAGTTACAATTAAATGCACACAACAATTATTTATTACTTCGTCTTTATCAACAAAGACTACATTATAAACTGCAAGAACTACTGATAAGATTAAAAGAAATCCTGACAATTTCACCAGAAACCAGGCGACGCTGCGGATTCCCGGGTTTTCTTTGGCCGCGTCCGTAAAGAGAATCCAAAACAACTCTTTGCTTTTCGCTTCGAGATGAGGATCATCTTCACGGATAGGCAATACGTACTTCTTTTCGACTTTCTCCTCATCTAGTGTTGAGAATCCAATAAGTAAATCTCGACCAAAATTCACGGGTTCATATAATTTTATAATATACTTCTCATCCTTTTTTTCCTTATTGCGCACTATAATTTCTTCTTCGCGAGCGAATTTTTCAAATGCTTTTTTTGTCGGCATTCCGGATCGAGAAATACTATTGACGTTCACGCTAAGTCTCTTAAAGATTGTTTGAGGTAACAATCTAAATCCTGCCTTGAGAGCTTGGATGCCATAAAAAAACTCCCAGAGGATCCATCTGTGGGAATTTTCTTGTGCTTTGAAATCGCTATAGTTTGGAAACTCTTGCAATATTGCGGGCGCTTTCAACTTAATGATGGCAATCGCCAGTAAGTATGTAGCTGCAGCGGATAGAAAAACATACAGTGCTTTCGCACCTAGATCCTCCAAGTTGGATAGTCTTGTAATTATTGCGATAACAGAGAACAGTGTGGCAACGGAAAGAACGCTATTTATCCGAGAAGCGGCAATTAAATATGGCCAATCTCTTTTAAAATTGCTCCCAACTCCATCCATTATCCTTGACCAGGAATTTTTGTTGCTTGACAATTACTCCTCCCTTACTGTGGGCTATGCGGTCTACAATAACAATATTTCTGAGTTTGCAGCAAAACTTTTGCGGGAGCAAGATGCATAAGCTATATCTAAAATTGAGTTGTTCGCTTAGCTGTCTCGGAAGACGCCAGAGTATGCGCTTAGGCCAATTTGTCTGATCCGAACAAATGTCCGATTTCGCTAAGTAACCTAGTTCGAATGCATAGCTGAAACGATGATGCAATCTTCAGTATGCCGAGGGCTATGGGAAAACGGGAAACCTTGGATGTTACCAGGCTCAGATAAACCTGACAAACCCCACTGGCGAAAAATATTGGTTGGTATATTCAGGATCTATATCCTCCGCGTGTCTGCATCCCACCCCCGCCCCTCATTCTTTAAAGTACAAGCAACAAGCAATCGTAGGTGCCGCTCGAGACAAGTAACTCAATGATTAGATGCGCGAAGCTTACTTGAAAAAAAGGAGAAACAGCTTCAATTGGAGACAGAACCGATTAGGATAACCTTCAAAAATTTTCTTGTTCTGGAAGGAAAGAGCACGATATTCATTCGCACCACGGATTGGTGTCATTCGGCCATCTCTGAGCAAGCCCTTCAGACAAAAGTATCTCGCCGAGATCCTTTCCACCAGAAACTTTTATTCGCACCAGATGCCGATCTAATTTGCCCTTTTTGCCGGTCCACTCAACCTCATATCCAGTGCGCATTAACTCCAACACTCGAAGAGTGACAATCCTTGCATACTCAACTTCCGCTGCACATTCAGCATGTTGCTTGTATTCAGGTGTGTCTACGCTTTCGAGACGCCACTTCTTCCCTTGCTCCCACCCGGTATCGCCATCGACCAGGCACGTAGCTTTCCTTTTCGCTCTGTTAGGGCCGGAGCAGATACTGTACTCGCCAGCTGATTGCGCTTGAACGTACCCAGTGTTGGCTGTGGCAATCACGAAAGAAATAATCAGAAAATGAATCTCTCTTAGGGTCCAGAGTAGCATCGCTTCCTTCCTTCAGCGACAGTCAGATCAATCACCAAACAGCACGTCGAAGAGCGCAGCTACTGTTTGCAGCTTTGTAAACTGACTTCGAGGTAGTTCTCGATGATTTGGCCGCTCAGCCTTGACACCCTGTGCGTTGGCCTTGTTGTGTTTTGCGATCTTAGTCCCCAAGTCTGGCAGCGGTTGGCCAGGCATTCCTCCATACCAAAGAAAGTGACTTACTTCGAGTGTCTCCGGATCTAATATGATCCACACGACGCATCCAGAAGGTCGCCGACTGAGCTTGAGGCTCAACTTCTGTCGTTTTGTTTGAGCATCTTTTCCACTAGTCTTCAGCTGAATGTGGCGGGTAACCTCATCGGTCTCCAGTACAACGTCATAACCGTCTGCATCTGTTTGACTGCGTAGGATCGTCAGGTCGACATCTCGTTTCCATGCCTCTTGTACAAGTGAACCTAGGAAAACGTACTCGGCGTATTCCTCGCGACGACTAGATTTCTCGAATTGTTTGCTGAACTTTTTATCCATCAAATGATCAACATCGCCGCTTTGGGTCCTAGGCAATATATGTCAGTTGCAGTGTCCAGAAAGATGTAAATCCCAGCGACGATCATGACGAGGAGCGAAAGTCTCTCGAAAAAACTTTGGACTTGCCTGTTGTTGCTTAAGATTCGGGAAAGCAGTGCGCCAGCAGTCAGGAGACCAAAAACGGCAATGAACGCTCCCAGCAATATTTTCTTGTCGAGTAGCTGAACAACTACTGGCCTTTTCGGCACGAATAACACAATCTCATTACTCCACAGCTTTGTTCCTTTTACGTTCTTACACACAGGTAACTTTTACGCCATAAAGTCAGAATGATTCCCAGATTCTATCTTCAAGGGTGATGAAATGACTGAATTTGCGATGATGCTTCAGCGAATTGGTTGGTCAGCAGCTGAGGCCGCAGAGGCGCTTGGTTACTCCGAAGGACATGTTTATCGTTGGAAAAGGGGAGATGAACGTCCTCGTGAGAGTGTTCTAAAGCTCCTGAAAATTCAGTTACAAAGCGGGCAATCTTCGAAAGCTCTCTCTGAATTCCGTTTTATCGATCTCTTTGCCGGGATTGGAGGATTGAGAAAAGCAATGGAGTCGATTGGCGGACGTTGTGTCTTCACATCCGAGTGGGACCGCTTTGCCCAACAGACTTATCATGCCAATTTCCGTGACAACAGACCAGTTGTTGGAGATATCCGCGATGTAGATCTCGACGAGATTCCAGATCATGATGTTTTGGTCGCTGGATTTCCCTGCCAACCATTCTCCATCGCTGGAGTGTCAAAAAAAAATTCGCTGGGACGAGCTCATGGTTTTCTGGATGAAACACAAGGTACGCTTTTTTTTGACGTATTGCGTATCTTGAAAAATCATAAGCCAAGGGCGTTCCTTTTAGAAAACGTAAAGAACCTTAAGAGTCACGATGGAGGAAAAACATTTGAGATCATAATGCGCAAGCTTCGTGACGATTTAGGGTATTTTGTGCCAGAACCTCGTGTGATCGATGCCGCGCACTTTTTGCCCCAACATAGAGAGCGAATTGTCATTGTAGGCTTTCGAAAACAGGTCGAATTTAGCTTTGATGACGTCGTCCTGCCAAGTCGTGGTGAGAAGCTTATGCGCCATATTCTTCACCCAGAGAACGGTACAGAGCGCCCTGAGAAACACTATACTATCGGTGCAGACGCTATTGTGAGTGAAAAATATACGCTCTCAAATAAACTTTGGAATTACCTTCAAGCTTACGCAGAAAAGCATCGGGCTAAGGGTAATGGTTTTGGATTCGGACTAGTTGAAGATGGATGCATCGCGCGTACGTTGTCGGCCAGGTATTATAAAGATGGATCAGAGATCTTGGTATCGCGGGGAAAAGGAAATAATCCCCGTAGGCTTACTCCCCGCGAGTGTGCACGATTGATGGGGTTTGACGATAGTTTCAAAATTCCAGTATCTGACACTCAGGCCTACAAACAGTTTGGAAATTCTGTTGCTGTCCCGGTTTTTTCCGAAGTTGCAAGACTCATGCATGAACACATAGTGCATCCAGAACATGTGAACATCCATGCCTCACGAAAAATCGCGTGAAAACGTTGTGGACCTCGCTCGCAGTCGAAACATGGCTGCGATTAAAGGCATCAATACCAAGCCAGAACTTATTGTTAGGCGGGGGCTACATGCACGAGGTTATCGGTTTCGACTGCATGATAAGAGGATTTCTGGATGTCCGGATATAACACTTAGAAAATATAGTGCCGTTGTTTTTGTAAACGGCTGCTTTTGGCATCTTCACAAATGTCATTTGTTCAAGTGGCCTCGAACAAGGGAGAGCTTCTGGCGCTCAAAACTTGAGGCTAATCGTTCTAGAGACCTCAGAAACATTCGTATCCTTCGGGAGGAGGGTTGGCGTGTTGCTACCATATGGGAGTGCGCTCTTAAGGGATCAGGGCGGGCCCCTCATTCGGAGGTGCTTGATTCACTTTGTAAATGGCTCGAAAGCGCTGCTCCTGAAATTGACATTGCGGCTGTTGCATAGCAGATCAATGATTGATTAAAGTCATTATCGTTCTGGTTGCATGTGCTAACTTGCACAAATATACAGAATTTTGGAACGCACAATGGTTAGCTTAAACAATCCTCCCGACGCCCCTCGACTAATCCACGGCCTTCGAGACACTGGTTACAACTTCAATACAGCAGCAGCGGATATTGTCGACAATTCGATTGCTGCAAATGCCTCCACCATAACTATCGAGGTTGTACTCACACCAGAAGGTAGGAAGTTCGTCTATTTCGGCGATGATGGCGACGGAATGGACTTCGAGCAACTTTATGACGCTATGCGCTATGGAGCTAAGGCGAGAGAAAACTTAGCAAGTCTTGGGAAATTCGGCCTAGGCCTTAAGACCGCATCAAGCTCAGTGTGTTTAAGATTCACAGTGCTCTCGAAGAGCAATCCAGAAGACAAATTGGCTAAATTAACTTGGGACTTGGATCACGTTAGTGATACTAATTCTTGGGATATGCTTCGAGAAGATGTCACTTCTGATGAATTTGAGGCATTTGAGGAATTTTGTGGACCAAAAGGTACTTTGGTTATTTGGTCTCGTTGTGATCGACTACTTCAAAAACACTATGACGAACCCGGAGGAGCGAAAGAAAAGGCCGCAGTCAAACGTGTCACCGAAAATCTGGCGACTCATCTGGAGCTCGTGCATCACAGGTTTTTAGACACAGCCGACAACAGAACTTCGAACGTTTCAATTTTCGTGAACGGAACTCGCCTGGTGGGTTGGAATCCATTTTACCCTGAGGGATCCGACCAGGTACTGGGCCCGAACCAGAGTGTGCTTGAGTGTATTCTAGAAGATGGAACCGTAGAACAAGCCACCTTAAAGGCTTGGATTTTGCCGCACAGCAACGATTGCACCGAGGAACAGAAGAAAGTTATCCGCCACTCGAATAAGGGGCAAGGGTTCTACGTTTTTCGTGAAAATAGGCTTATTCAAACCGGAGGTTGGTTAGGAATTCAAGGTTGGGGTGCCATGGAGCCCCACATGTCGCTGCTACGCATTGAGCTCGACTTTACCCACGAGCTTGATGAAGCATTTATGGTGGACGTCAAAAAGTCGCGTATCCTGCTTGACCCCGCACTCGAGACACGCGTCAAACAAGTCATAGGACCCGTGCGGCGTGAGGCTGATGCTAAGAATCGTAGGCTTACAAGAAAGAGTGCCGCAAAACGAGGCATAGATCACACGAGCTCAAACAAAAGCGTCGAAAAAAACCCGAACGTGAAAAAGCCTTCCGTTGTCTCCGCACAGGCTCAAAACAATACGGCTGTTATCTCTAATAGGTTTGGACCCAAAATTAAGCTAAAGGCACCAGTCCAAAATGATGTCAGTCCAGATAGTGTCCACATTGAAGCTGTAGAAGACATGCACTCAGGAGGTCTTTGGGAGCCTGCATTGAGAAGTGCAACCGATGAAGACCACGTCGCTGCAGTTCGAATAAACAAACACCATGATTTTTACCAGAAAATCTACCTTCGAGCAGCAAATGCAGGATATTCAGTCGAGGGAATGGACCTTCTGCTCTGGGCACTCGCAACAGCGGAATTAGATCACAAGAATCCAGAATTAGATGCAGTTTTTGAGGATATTCGCGATGATGTGGCGGTCAACTTGAAGCGCCTATTAAAGGATGTGAGTCTTCCATCTGAACGTGAACTGGAAGGTTTGCCCGAAGATACTGATGATTGACCAGAAATCAGAACTTGTTCGCGTCGCGCTGGAGGCGGGTACCGGTGCCGATGTAAGCCTGCGCTCAGATAGATCTGGGTTTAGAAATTCACTTGAGATTTGGTTTTCGGATTTAACGAGGAGTCGTGGGCCGGTTGTTACGCTTGGTCCGTCAGGTTTGCGCCGACACCGGGTCGAACTGAAGTTTGGTCCTTCTGCAGGCAAGATCATAAAGCAAATTAGGCAAGCAGATGTAGAGGCAGTCAAATTAGCTCGCGCCTTAACGTCAAGTATTTCAAAAGAAGTCAAAGTTGAATTTCCAGGCAACATGAATCGCGATGACTGGGTTGTAGAAGGACGGGATTTCCATATCTTCGCCGAAAAAAAAGGAATCGATGGTCTGATGGATGATCATGAAATCGTTCAGACCTGTGAAGAAATCGTTGTCCCAATTTTGGCTGCTTTCGCCGAACTGATAGGTTACTCTGAAGTTATGCCTGCTCTTCCTGAACACGAAGCAAGTGCGATAGAAGGTGACATATCCTTGGCAATTGTGCGAAAGCGAGAGAGAAACCCGAGAAATAGACTACTGGCACTTCGTATACACGGGTCAAGTTGTGTAATCTGTAGAACTGACCCAAAAAATATTTACGGTTCAGCGGGGCAAATACTGGAGGTACATCACCTTGTTCCTCTATCTTCTCTCGGCACTCCACGAGCATATGACCCATCAACCGATTTAGTCCCCCTCTGCCCCAACTGTCATCGTGTCGTACACAATCGGCGCCCTGTTCCGTACGAGCCAAGCGAAGTGATGGAGATGATAGAAAGTGAAAAACTCTGAGCTGTCGACACTTCCGCGCGAATTTAAATATGTTCGGGCGCAAAGACTTGACGGCTACCGTGTGTCTGAACGGCTAGGTGACCCTGTCATTGTCATCGAAAAAAACCAAGACGGATATAGAGCCAAACTTTTTGGCCGACGCAAAATAAAAGGAGATTTTCGCTACGGTGAAGCTCTTTCTTTAAATCATAACTGGTATATCGACGAAGATACAATCAGACCTCTTCCTAATGACATTGTAGATGCAATTTCCAGCACTTTTACAGAATTTGATCTTCAAAAACTGTCTTTTCCGGATGTACTGGCACTCAAGAGACTGAGCCAAAATCTAATCGAAATTGAACTTGACGACGATGTATTGACGCCTGCAAAGCTTCAGGCGACTCGTTTCACCAAACCGGGCTCTATTTCTGGTTTAGTTGCCTCTTTGTTTCCCTACCAAGCTGCTGGAGTTGCTTGGATGCACAGTACGCTGAGTCATACAGGCGGTTTGATTTTGGCTGACGAAATGGGTCTTGGCAAAACAATTCAGATTATTTCTTTGCTCTTGCTAAGTCCTCCAACGAACGACGCGCCGGCTCTAATTTTATGTCCCACTAGTCTGATTTCAAATTGGCGAAGAGAGATTTTTAAGTTCGCCCCCGAGCTGTCAGTTTTAGTTCACAGAGGCCCCAATCGAGCAGGCAGGTATCAAAACCTACAAATCGCCCAAGTTGTTCTGACTACATACGATACCGCGGTAAACGACATTTCTATATTGAGTGCATTTGAATGGAGCTGGTTAATTTGTGATGAAGCACAAGCAATAAAAAATCCTGATTCTCAGCGGAGGATCGCGCTGACCTCGATTCCGAGGCGTCGATGCATACCAATGACTGGTACGCCTGTTGAGAACTCTCTCGTTGATCTATGGTCAATCGCAGACTTCGCGATCCCAGGCTTATTGGGTTCACGGATTGAATTCGAAGTAGAATTTCCAGATGGAGAGCAGTCAGCGCGAATGCTCAAAAGGTCTACAGAGCCCATCGTATTGAGGCGGCGAGTTGAAGACGTTGCAGGAGACTTGCCCGAAAGAATCGATGTGGACATACCAATCGAGATGAATGCACCGATGGCTGCAGAATACGAAAAAGTGCGAGAGATGGCACTAGACAAATACCCCGTTGCAGGAGCCTTGGTAGCAACGGGACAACTTCAGATGTTTTGCGCCCATCCAAAATTGCAAGCGACGAAATTTGACGCCCCCCTGTGGGAGGACAAAGCAGCACTTGTTGGCTTAGTTCGTTCAGAAATCCAGCCACCGAAGCTAGAGTTGACCGTTGATTTGGTAAGAGAGGCATTCTCCAATGACAGAAAAGTACTAATTTTCTCGGTCTTCAACAGATGTGGCGACTTGATCAAAGACGCTTTGGCACCTGGCGCTCATGTGTTTTGGGAGGCCATTAATGGCAGTACGCCTCAGCTGGAGCGTCAATCGATAGTAGATGGATTTACCAATCATGATGGTCCGGGTTGCTTGGTATTGAACCCAAAGGCTGCAGGTTCTGGACTGAACATTACTGCTGCAACAGTCGTTATCCACTACACTCAGGTTTGGAATCCGGCACTCGAAGCTCAAGCAAGTGCCCGAGCACATCGTCGTGGACAAACTGAGCCCGTTACAATCTACCGTTTGTTTTACGAAAATACTGTCGAGGCTGTGATGATCGAGCGGTCACAGTGGAAACGTGATCTAGGCAATGAAGCAATTCCAATAGCAACTCGAGATCACAAGGACCTAAAACGCGCTCTTTCAATAAGCCCGGATTCGAAAAATGTCTGAGAAAACTTTCACAAAGCGATTGACCGCGAATGACACTGGCGAGTCCGGGGCGCATCAAGCTGGTATCCACGTACCAAAGGGTGAAAGCGAACTTCTTTCCTTTTTGCCTGCACTTGATGCATCCACAAAAAATCCGGACAAATGGCTTGCCTGTGTCGATGCGAAGGGTAGGGAGTGGTCATTTCGCTATGTCTATTACAACAACAAGCTACACGACTCAAACGGCACACGTGATGAATACCGCATCACCCACATGACTAAGTTCTTTAAAGTGCTTGGAGCGAGCGCCGGCGACTACTTTCAAATCACGGGGCAAGACTGTTCTACACTGTATAAGATCGATATCGTTAGCAATAATGCTCAAAATGAAGCAGCCAATTTGGCGCCCATAAAATTATCTGGCTGGAGCCGAGTGCATTGAGAGGCCAACTACAGTTAGATCTCGACATACAAGAAGTGAGGGATTGCTTAAACGATGGTGCTATGGACCTGCCAATCGAACATCTTCAACTACCTCTAAAGACAACGCGTTACTTTAACGAAAGTAATACTAGCACCATAGGTGAATTAATGTGTTACTTTCAAGGATCAGATGTAAATCATAGCATTCATTCACATGTTGCAGTCTCTGCGCTGAACCGATTAATTTCAACAATTGATGGTAATCATATTGACTGGATTGAATATTGGAAATCCTGCAAAGGACAATTTTATTTTTTGAACGCCACCTGTGTCGAATTGCAAAACCTAAACGAAAAATTCCTGACCACTAAAGTTACTCGAAAAAATTTTGGAAACGCCGGAGGGCTGCTATGTCGTGCAGGTGTAGAAGACATAAGAACTCTAAGAGCTAGACTACTGGCGGGGATTGATGAAGTACCTGGGATTGGGGTAAAAAAAATAAGGTTCTTCTTTAGCGACCTTATTCGTTTTATTCAAAAGATCGAGGCACCCGGCAAGGCACACGGGAGTGAAACTTTCGCAGCCGGGGATTACACCAAAAACACGTCACAAACTTTGTACGACGAAATGAGCGAGGAAGCTGCTTCTTTGCCGATAGACGTGCTTCGCCTAGGCTCCAAAACAAACAATCTACGGGCTCACGGGATTAATGATTTAGGCCAGTTGCTTGAAGTTTGGCCTATGCAGTATCCCAACTCCTACGGCCTAGGAAAGAGCACTTTACAAAAAATCGAGAAAAACCTCTCTTACATCGCAAGCGCCACAACAGAAGATGGTTCTGTTCATTGGGAACAGTACGCCGCTTTAATTGGCGTTCGGCTTATTCCAGCCAATTTGCCGGAGAAACACTCCAACGGCTTTCTCGAACTGCTCCCAAAAGCAATGGCAGAGGTTGCGAGTACGATCGACGACCCTGTACTTGTCGATATTCTGCTCAATAGGCTTACAAAACGCGCAAACGAGCAGAAAACGCTGGAACAAATCGCCTTGGCTTCAAAACCTGTCATTACTCGTGAACGTGTTAGGCAAAAGGAAAAGAAGCTTCTAAAGCAAATTGCAGGTGGACTTCTCTGGCACGAGTACGGAAACTTAAATATTCTTTTTCGTGAAGAGTTTGCGTCAAAATGGAAGGAGGCTGCATTCTTTTTTGAGGGGCAAGAAACGGTTACCTTTGAGAGTTTCATTTTAGGTCTCGCGAAAATCTGGGAAGTTGGGATTCCAGATGTTTCCACTGAATTGCCGATCATTCTCGCCATTGTTACGGGCGAAGTTCAAATGCCATCAGAATTCAGAGCTTCAGATCGTCTGGACAGCATATTTTTCGGCGATATACCAGAAAGCACTCGAGACATAACGCTCACCAAATTTAGGCTTGGTAAAACAGTCGATGAGTTACGTTCAAATGGCTATGAAACGTTAGGAGAGTTTTGCGATGGATGTTTCTCAAGTGACATATTTGCTGAGTGCCCACGAAGTGCAAAACGTACTGCCGATCATTTGAATTTCGTTTCAAGCTCCGTTCAGGAAAATGGTGATTTCAATTGGGAGAAGTATAGGCAAAGCTTAGGTTTGATGCATTATCCTACCTCTGAAAGAAGGAATCCTATTGAATTTGCAAAAGCTGTCGTTGAAGACTTATGCCAAATAATTCCTAAGCTACGGACGCCAAAACGCGCATTAGAAATCTTTAGATTAAGGACGAGTCGCCCTTCAAAAAGTCGCCTTACGCTTGTAGAGGTTGCTAGGCAGTTAGAAACACATCAGCCCTCAGTGAAACAAGAAGAGACACGGCTCCTATTAGTTTTGCACAATGTGCTTATCGATCGGGATTTTTCAAACGTCCCAATCTGGATCAGGCCTGATTTCCTGTTCTTCTGGGAAGAAGCCCAAGCCGCATATGAGATCTCGGACGAAGACTATTCGGTTTTCATTCAACTTATTACAGATTGCTGGCTACTATCCAGCGAATTAGCAGATAGCTCTGTGCCAACGCTTTGGGCGGTACTCGACGGTTATCCAAAAGGAAGACCAGCACGTGTGAGACGAAAAAAACAAGCTGTGAACAGTCAGAGCTCTACCAACAGTCCGCCAACCGGTACTATCCGACTCGCGGGTTTCAGACGTGTGCACTGAACCCGTTTACTAGAAGCCCTGCCAACTCAAATAAGACGTTTTCAACGCGAAGATCTTCCTGACCGTTCTCTCTGGATTTGACAAATTTCATCGGCGGAAAAAATGTATGGGCTGTATTCACTAGCTGTGCCCCCCGGGGTGGCAGCATCCCCCCCTCTTTCTGTAAAGTACAAGAACCTGATTGTCGCGGGTTTCGCTCGAACCTGTATTTTCCAGAGCACTTGGCACACTCTTGGCACACTCTTGGCACACTCTTGGCACAATGCAGGCACAGTCGGCACACTGTGTTCAGGTCTTGCTGTAGCGCATAGAAGATCGTAGACTGTTCTAAGCAGCTGAATTCCTTCAGTCTTCTATGCAGGCCTCCAGGCCGATCAGTTGGTAGAGCACGTCATTCGTAATGATGGGGTCGTAGGTTCGAGTCCTATCAGCGGCACCATGTTTTCTTGCGCTACCGCGCTTCGCGCTTCTTGAGCGCGGGTGGGCCTCTAGCCTTTGCCGATCTCAATATTTGATGTGATTGCCGGGTTTTTTGGTCCGGAACACTCACGTTCCGGTTTCACAAATTCGCTCGACTCAGCGCAAGCGACACGGATGTGTCTGCAGCATCCATCGTGTCATGCAGGCTTGCGTGTGAGCAACAAGCATCTGCGACCGCGCCCGGAGACCGTGTAGCTGAATGAAAAAAGGCGGCCGCGAAGGGCCGCCTCTTGTATCGTTCGTTCCTGATCGGACTCAGGCAGCTTTCTTCCTGCGCCATCCCATGACGCCGAGAATGCCGAGGCCACCTGCCAGGAGGGGGAGGGCTGCCGGTATGGGGACAGCCGTCAACCGGATGTCATAGGTGGCGGCGCCGCTCGGGTTGTTGTCCGGTCCGTTTTGAACCGAGAATGTGTAAGGCGTGCCTGCCATCGCCTTGAAGATGAGCGATGTGCCCCTGTTGTCCGCGTCGGACAGGATGTTGGTCTGAAACATCCTGCTGTCGGAGGTGTCCGACAAATCCAGCACGAATTCGGACCTGTTCCCGGTGTTGCCCTCCTGGACGAAACCGCCATCGACCGTCTTCGTGCCGTTCTTGACGGAAATCGGACCGAATATGAACTCGACGATGAAGTTCGATGTGGCGGTGAAGGAAAAAACGTCGGTGGCACCGACAATCCGGCCATGGAGATCGATCTGACGGTATTCCGACTCGCCGAAACCCAATACGCCAAGATTTGATCCCAGGGGGCTGGAAGACGCGTCGCCCAGTTTTTGCGTGCCGTCGACAAGATCCCGCGAGCCTTCGGTGTAGCCCATGGTCAGGGCGTGCGCCGGTCCGGCCAGGACCATCGCCACAAGCGTGGTTCCGATGAATTTCTTGAACATCTAAAGTATCCCTCTCGCACACGATGAAAACGCTGTTGCATGCGCGTTCAGAGAGAGTGTGTGCAAAGACCCTGAAGCGCTGACGCACCTGCCGAAACAAGTGGCTGACCTCGATCAGTGGCAACATTGGTGCCATCTCGAAAGGGTGGTCTGGTGGAGCGAAAGCGGCGGAATTGGTCTGGTTATGCAAAGTTCATGTTTCAGAATGCGAACCGGACTGCATTTTGAAAAGCTTTGAATCGCCTCGCCTTGAGGGCTGTTTTATCTGTTGGTCGATGGGCTTTTTTGGCCGGCAGAGCACTTTGTCGCAATGCGGTCCGCAGCTTGATGCGGACCGGGATGCAGACGTCCGACTACTCCATCATCTTCCGGCGGCGGGCCTGCATGCGCTCGTTGGCTTCCGCGGTGCCGTCGTGGAAGGAGCCGAACCACTTGTCCCAGGGGATCTCCAGGCTGCCGTAATTGCACTCGAAATAGCGGTGATGCATCTGGTGATGGAAGGTGCCGAGCGAGAGGCGGTTGCTGTCGTTGATCAGGAGCCCCTGGAAGCCGGTATGGGTCGTGATCGCGGTCAGGAAATAATACTGGAGGTGGAACAGGATATGCACCGGATGGGCACCGATCAGGAAGTGAATGAACACAGATCCGAGAAAGATGGCCTGCTCCACAGGGTGCATCGACATGCCGGACCAGGGGCCGACATTGATGTTGCGGTGGTGCAGGGAATGGATGTGCCGGTAGAGAAACGGCACGTGGAGCAGCCGGTGGATGAGGTAGAAATAGAAGCTCTCCCAGACCGGGATCAGAAAGAAGATCGCGACGAACCAGACCGGATCGGCCTCGAAGGCGATCAGTCTCATGTAACCGTTGGCCAGCGCCCAGAAGCAGATCGCTTCAAAGGCGGTCCAGATCAGCACGCCGGTCCCGAGCGTCCAGACCATGTTGTCGCGCACCTGCCCGCCGAGGGTGAACTGCCTGCCGTTGATCATCAGCGGGCGCGGGTCGAATTTCAGCTTCCGGCCCTGTGCTGAAAATGTATAGAACCAGAGATGCAGCGACCCGGCGACGATCAGGGTCAGCAGGATGTTGCGCATGTAGATCTGCGCGATCCAGCCGGGTTCAAGCGTCTTCATGTCTTCAAGCGGCGGCTGAAACCAGACATAACACGCAAAGGCGATGCCGACGATGATCAGCTTCTCGGTGATCAGGAACCACGAATTCCAGACCCATTTCACCATCTCGACCGGGTTCAGGGGCCACGTGAAAAAAGGTGAGGTTTTCAGCGGCACGTCAGGCAGATAATTCCATCCCTTCAACTTGTCATCCGGCATGACGTCCCGCTCCGTTCGGCTGAAGAGAGAGTGGCACACAGCACGCTCGGTGCCAAACGGATTGACAGGACAGCTTTGACCGGCCAGCCGGATCCGTCTGCAGGTCTTGTTCTGAATTCCCACGGCATTTCAACGATGTGATGCCGTCAGCCGGTGGGCCGTGCGCAGACCGCGCCTGTTTCCATTCCGCTTGACGGTCCGGCACGACCCATTAGTCTGCTCGGGACAATTCCCCAAGGTCAGGACCGGTTGCCCATGAATGAACTGTCTCACGCCGATATGGAAGCGATGCGCGAGGTCGTCGTTGAGGCGGCAAACGGGCTGAGCGCCCGGGTACTCAACAACACGCACCTTCAGTGGCGTCCCGGGTCAAAGGCGAAATACAAGGAGATGCTCAAGGCGGCAAAAAAGTCGCTTGCCGGCGAACTGGATGCGTTCGAGGAAGAACACGGCCGCACAGAGCCGCCCAAATCGACGTGGAGTGGTGCCCGTCCAACCGCCGCACGCGGACCCGTGATTGCCGGTGGGCACAGGGGGGCGAGTTTCGTCAAGGCGGAGCCGCGGCGCGGACCGGCTTCCGGCATACAGATGGGAACCCATCGCGCGAAACAGGGCGGTTTCTGGAAGGCCTTCAAGAAAGGCGGCGACGGAATGGCCAGGACTTCGGTCCGTGAGCTGATTATGACCGGGATCGAGGAAAGCATCACGCTTGCCATGACGGACAGCAGCAAGTTCGATCCGACCTATGAGACCGGCTACAACGGCGAACCGTCGCCCGTCCAGCAGGAAATCATCGCCGAAATAACGCAGATCCTCAAATCAGGCGGCATACTGGATGCCGTGGCTGTGGAGGGGGGTGCGGAGATTGCCACCGAAATACTCGGATGCATGCCGCTCCTGGGCGCGATTACCAACCTCGGCAAGGGGGCCACCAACGGCATTAAGGGCGCGATGCGCTGGTATGATGCCAACAAGGTCGGAAAGGTGAGCACAAAACTGATTGCACCGGGTCAGCCGATGCAGTCGGTCGATGCCGTCCGGCGGCTCATGGAGCGCAAGCGCACACAGTACATGATCATGTCGGGCACCAATCTGACGGCCGGCGGTGCCCAGACGGCGGGGCTTTTCGTCGATCTCGGCGCGGCCACCGGGCCCGCGATCGGCATCAGCAAGGCGGCAGTCACGTTGATCCAGGTGTTGTTCCTGGTGATCCGCGATTTCCGGGAATACACCAAGGCCAACAAACTGCTGCGCCAGAGGGTGTTCGACAACGAAAAGATCCTGGAGGCCGCGCCTATCCTCGGTACCTATCTGATCACGGAGGCCGAGACCAGCACGCTTCTGGCCATGATGGCCAATGGCCAGCTTGAAGGGCAGTGGATGGATCGCGTGGAAAAGGACCGGCAGCGCCTGGAATTTCTCTATGAACAGGCCAATCGCTGTCAGCGCGAGGCGCCGTTCGTGCTGATCGGGTACACGAGAACCGGTTCGCGCTTCAAGGGCGAGCACTTTCTGGATCAGCGCATTCACAAGGCTCCGCAGCGGGTCATGTGGGAAATCGATCTGATGCTTCGCCGCGACCCGTCCGCGCTGAAGTCAGCGTCAGGACGCGCGCATGCCCTGAAGGAAAAACTGAAATCGGCCTTCAAGAAGTAGTGTTTTGCCTTGAACTGGCCGGCCGTCGCTGGTCTGACTGACTCCTCCGAGTGCAAAGGCAGCTTCGCAATTGCGCGGAGCCGTCGCGAAGGGCCGGCATTCGGGTGCAGGACGTGACTTGCCCGTTTCCCGCAGAGAAGGCTTCAGCCCCGGCTCTTCATTTCCAGGGCGTCCTCGGTCGTGATCTGCCTGCCGGCGTAGCCCCACGAGCCGCTGCGGATCTCCTGTATCCGCACGGAGGTACCGGCCTTGATCGTCTGGCCGGCAACACCAGCAAAGGCGTCTGTTACATCCTCGATGATCCGTCTTTTCTCTTCGTCGGAAAAGACGCCCTCCACTACCTGAATTTCGATTGACGGCATGCAAGCCTCCCGGTCTTGGTCGGAGGCGGACAGTACGATGACCTGCCGTCCTGTTCGGCAATCAAAAGAAGGAATAATCGTCGAATATGATCGGTCCGTCCTGACCGAGCTCGAAAATCGGCGTGCCGGGCTGGTCCTCCTGGCCTCCGGATTGCCCGGGCTTGTGGGGCGACTGGTTGATGGTCTCGATCGGGATCCAGGTGGTGTGCCCCCCTTCTGCAGCGGACTGTCCGGGACCATGAACCGGCGGGCTCATGGTTTCGATCGGGATCCAGTCGTCGTGGTCGCCTGCGCTGCCGGGCGGCTGCTCGCGGAATTGGAACGTGTCCTGATCCGACGGCGCGTCCGCGCTGGAACCGCTCGCCTGATGAGACGTTATGAAGGGCGGGTTTTTCAGTACTTCCATGTCCTTGGTTCCTCGTATCCGGGCACCTTGTGCCGTTGCGATCTGCAAGGACGATAGAAGCGTGAGCGGCGCGGGGCTGTGATCCAGATTACGTTACGTACGCTCTGTGATCGTGCTGCGCCGTGCGAGGGTGGGCAAGGGTACGGACTGTCAACCCAGGGCCACGAATACCCGCCCGCCTTCCACTTTCACCGGATAGGTTTTCAGGTCGATGCTGACCGGGGCAGACAGCGCTTCTCCGGTGCGGATGTCGAAGCGGCCGCCATGGAGGGGGCACTCGATGATACAGTCCATCACGAGACCTTCTTCGAGGCTTTCTTCCTCGTGCGTGCACATCAGATCTGTCGCGAAGAAGCCCTTGTCGGTGTTGTAGATCGCGTAGCGGTGGCCGTCGTGGTGCCAGGCGACGAGGTCGTTTTCGTCGATATCGCCGGTGGAGCAGGCGTCAACCCAGGTCGTCATTGGGTCTCCTTGTCGAATGTGTCTCGGGGGGCAACTGACTGGTGGTCGCAATTCAGGCGGTGCAAGCCGGTTGCGAGGAACGAACGTTCTCACATCGTGCGCCCGGCGAAGCGGCGCACCGGTCCGCCGTCGGTGATCATGTGCGGCGCCTGGCGAATGCTGATGGCCCTGGTCGACAGGCCCATGGAGCGGCGCAGCGTCACCAGGAGGACTTCCCAGTTGGTGCGGAAAAAGCCCGGATCCGGTTCCGGCACCTGATCCCTGACCGCTTCGGACAGAGCCGGCAGGCCGTGAAAGGGGACCTGCGGGTAGAGATGATGCTCAACGTGATTGTTCATGTTCATGTAGAGGAAATTTGCGACCGGGCTGCCGCGGAACGAGCGTGTGCTTTCCAGGATCGACGGCGCGTTTTCCTGAAGTTCGACGTGCTGGATGAGCGTGAACAGCAACATGACCGGCGCGCCGAGAATGCGCGGAACAACCAGCAGCCAGACGGGCCACCAGATCCCGAAAAAGGGAGCCGCCAGGATCGCCGCATAGATCGCCAGCATGATCCGGGCGTTGCGGGTCATTTTGGGAAATTCGCTTTCCGGTGCCACGGAGACCATCACCGGCGTGTAGCGCCTGAGCGCGAGACCGAGAAACACCGACAGGTGGAAGCGCAACAGCGCAAAACCGGTAATCTCCGCCATCCAGCCACCGAAGCCCATCGGCGTGTCGAAGGGCATCTGGCTGTCCTTGCCGACATGCCAGGTATGGGTATGGTGATTGGTGTGCGCGTAGCGCCGGTGCAGCGGCTCTTCCATGTAGATCAGCGACGTGACCCACAGCACCGCTTCGTTCAGCCACCTTGTGCGGAACGCGGTCCCATGGGCTGTTTCGTGGCTCATCGCGTAGCTTGGAACGCTCAGCAGGATGCCGTGCACGAGCATGGCGGGCCACATCCAGACCGTACCGGCAGACCACCAAACTATCGAGCCGGTGATCAGCAGGCCGACGCTCCACTGGGCCAGATAAGCGAGACCGGGCCGGTCGGACCGGGCCGCGATGGCCTTCAGCGTTTTCTTGTCGAGTTTCACACCCGAAGAGGCGGCGTTTGTCGGAACGTAGTCGGGCATTCTTCAACTCGCGTAGTCGGATTTCTCGCCGTCGAGGATGGCCTTCAGTTCATTGAGATGCTGATCGGCCTGTCCCGGATAGTCTTCCAGCTCCCGGGCCGTCTTTTCGGCGACGTCGTGCGGCATGATCCGCAGCGGCTGGCCGGTCTGCAGAGCGCGGATATAGGTTTCCGCGGCGCGTTCGAAATAGTAGAGGCGGTTGAACGTATCGGCGACAGTGTCGCCGATGACCAGGACGCCGTGATTGCCCATGATCATGGTCTTCACCTTGGGGTCGGTCAGCAGGGAGGCACAGCGCGCGCCTTCATCTTCAAAGGCGAGACCGCCATAACCTTCGTCGACAACCTGGCGGCCGTAAAACGTCGCCGCATTCTGGTCGAGCGGGGGCAGGGTGCTGTCTTTCAGACAGGCGAGCACCGTTGCATGGATGGAATGAACATGCATGACGCAACGGGCATGCGGACAAAGCCTGTGAATGGAACCGTGCAGGCCCCAGGCCGTCGGGTCGGGCGCGTTGGGCGCTTCCATCGTCTCCGGGTCGTTCGCGTCCAGGAGCAGGAGGTCGGACGCCTTGATGCGGCTGAAATGCTGCTGGTTGGCGTTCATCAGGAACTGCGTGCCGTCGTCGTTGACGGCCAGGCTGAAGTGGTTCGCGACCGCTTCATGCATGTTCAGCCGGACCGTCCAGCGAAACGCGGCTGCCATGTCCACCCGTTCCTGCCAGTGGCTCATGTTCGCGTTTTCTGCGAGCTTCAACATTCAACCTCTCCTTCATAAGTGTTCTGATCCTCGCAGGGCAGGCAGTTGCTGACAAACAAACATTTCGAGGCTATGACATTAACAAAATTAATGCATGGGTTATGCATCAGATGTCTCAGTCGAATCTGCCTCCCCTGACCTGGCTGCGCGCATTCGAAGCGTCCGCGCGGCATCTCAGTTTCACGCGGGCCGGCTCGGAACTCAACCTGACCCAGTCTGCGGTCAGTCAGCATGTGCGCAGCCTCGAGGCTTTTCTGGGGCGGGACCTGTTCGTGCGCAAGACGCGCGCGCTTGAACTCACGGAAGACGGCGCGAACTATCTTCCCAGTCTTCGCGAGGCCTTTGACCTGATTGCCACGAGCACACAGGCGTTTGTCGGTGCGGACCGGGGCGCGAACCTGACCCTCCAATGCAACATGGCGTTTTCGGTTTTCTGGCTCGCACCGCGTCTGAAGCGTCTCTACGCGCAGCACCCCTGGCTGGTCCTGAACATCGTGACACCGATCTGGGATCCGGAACGGCACGCGGCTTCCGCGACGGTCGAAATCCGTTTCGGCCGCCCCGAGGACATGTCGGCGGCGGCGGAGTGTCTTGCGACCGACCGGTGTTTTCCGGTCTGTTCGCCGGATTATCAGGACGGCCGGCCAGACCTTGCTTCGGCAACCCTTTTCGATTGTGCAGGCACAACGGCGACCTGGAGTACCTGGTTCAAATCGCAGGGACAGGACTTCGACCGGGACGGCGACGTCAACCTGTCGTCGACCTACGTGATCGCGATTACCGCCGCGATGCGGGGGGCAGGGCTGTCCATGGCGCATAACACGCTTGCCGGCGATTTGCTGGAAGCCGGGGTCCTGGTCAGACCCTTTGCCCATTCGGCGCCGCTGGCCGAAGCCTATTTCCTGTTTCCGCCCGCGTCTCATGCGGTGACACCCGCCTCCGAGGCTTTCCTGGACTGGATCAACGCGGAATTTCAACAGGCGCGGCCCTGAGACCTTGCAGCCGGGCCGGTGCGCACAATATATGGTGTCTTTTCAATTGCTTGCCTGACAACGAATGCGAAAAGAAAGCCAATTTGGTTCCAAATTTAGTCTAGTTTGGCCCTGCATCTTCACGAATACGGTTACATTGTTTCTGGATAGCTCGATCTCTTTGTTGATTTCGCTCCGCTCAGTTGATTCAATGAAAGAATCAGTAAGTCTCCCCAGTTTGTTACGGTTTCGCTGTTCGAAAGCATGGAGAGCGGTTTGGGCAAAACGGCCAAAATTGAATTTTTACGACGCGTGCTCCCATTAAGCCTTGGCGTGCTGGCCATTGTGGGCGGCTTCTACTTCATGTCGCCGCTCAGCTGTCTGGTCTGTCTGCTTGCCTCTGGCGGTATCTACGCTGCCTTGCCGCGTCCCGCAGCCCCGTCCGGGGCGATCAGACCCGTCTCGAGGCCGTCGATACAGAGCCTGGATGCCATCGGTTTCGGGATTGGGATCGTGCTCTTCCCGATCGCAATTCTTGGAATGGCAAACACATCGGGAGCGCTTGCGCTGATCTCCTTGTCGGTGCTTTTGCCTGCCTGCATGGCTTTCCTGTTTTTCGCCGTTGCGGTTCGCCAGGAAACCTCCTGGGTCCGGTTTTTCGGCAACGGCTTCGAATTCACCCAGTTCGGCAGGCGCGCACGGGTTCCTTACGAGGAGCTGAATAAAATCGAGGTCCGGGCCTGGGAAGCCTCCGGCTGGGTCGCATGGTTCCAGTCGACGATCGGTTCCATCGGGCACAAGAAAGCCGTGCTCCTGAACGGTGCAGAGAGCACCAAGACGCTGGTGTTCAAACATCCCGTGACCGGCACCTTCACGATTTCGTCCGAACTCATTCCAGATCTGCAGAGGATCCTGATCGGCATGGACCGGGCCGGCATCGACCTGCCGGAAGGCATCAGCGAGTGGCAGCGCAAGAAGATCCGCAGGCGCCGCGAGCGCATGTATGGCGGACCCGAGCCCGAGGGACCCAAGACCGAACAGGTGGAAGTTGCGCGCATCGCCGCCTTGATCGAGCACGCGCGGCGTCAGGCAGCGCCCTGACGGCCGGCCGGATGTTCACCTCCGGCGGGCGTTCAGCCGGACACCCAGACCGGTTTTCTTTTTTCGAAAAATGCGGAGATACCCTCGCGAGCTGTCGGGGTTTCCCAGGTATCGGCGAGACGCCGGATGGTATCCTCGATGACCTCATCGGTGATCACCGGGCCGAGTGACCTGGCAAGTGCCTTGGAGGCGGCGACCGCCGCCGGGGCAGCGCCCAGATACGGCTTGATTTCCCTTTCGACGGCGGCCTGCAGTCCGGCCTCGTCGGTGACATTGGCAACAAGATCGAGCGCCCTTGCTTCTTCCGCGGAAAAGATCCGCGCCGACATGAAAACGCGCCGGGCCTTGCCTTCGCTCATGCGGGCAAGGACATAAGGACTGATGGTGGCCGGGATCAGGCCCAGCCGCACCTCGGTCAGGCCGAAACGCGCCGTCTCGACGGCAACCACCGTGTCGCACACGCTCATCAGGCCAACGCCGCCGCCAAACGCCTGTCCCTGAACGCGTCCGATCAGGGGTTTGGGCAGTTCATTCAGCGCTTTCAGCATCATGGCAAGCTTGCGCGCTTCAGCCATGCGCGTTGTCCTGTCCGCCTCGAATTGCTCGCGCATCCAGGAGAGATCCCCGCCGGCACAGAAGCTGTCGCCGGCGCCGGTTAGAACGACGGCCCGGATATCGTTCGCCCCGGCAAGCTGTGCGGCGGCCCTGGTGAGTTCGGCAATCATCTGTGCGGACATGGAATTGTGTTTGTCCGGACGGTTGAGTGTCAGGGTCGCGACGCCGCGATCATCCTGCGCAATCGATATGGTTTCAAAGGTCATGGCTCCATGCTCCTCAGGCTGCGCGCATAGTCCGTGACGGCCTCCAGCCGATCGGATCTGATACCTGTTTCAAAACCCCTTTCCGCGACAAGCGCGATCACGGCTTCGGTCGCGACATTGCCCCTGGCGCCCGGCGCATAGGGGCAGCCGCCGAGACCGGCAATCGCGCTGTCGAAGACGCGCACACCGCGTTCAAGGCTGACCTCGATGTTGGCAAGCGCCAGGCCCTTGGTGTCGTGGTAGTGACCTGCCAACCGGTCAGCCGGTACGGCCGCCAGGACAGCGTCCAGCATTTTTCCGATCGTTTCCGGGGTGCCTGCACCGATCGTGTCGCCGAGGGAGATCTCGTAGCAGCCGAGTTCGAGCAACTGGCCGGCAACGTCCGCGACCTTCTGCGGCGGCGTCGGTCCGTCATACGGACAATCGGTGACGCAGGAGACATAGCCGCGTACGGGCATCTCGTCCTGCTCGGCTTTCTTGAGCAGAGGTTTGAACCGTTCGATGCTTTCGGCAACCGAGCAGTTGATGTTCTTCCTTGAAAAGCCTTCCGAGGCCGATCCGAAGATTGCAACCTCGTCGGCTGATGCCTTGCGGGCAGCCGTGTAGCCTTTCACGTTCGGGGTCAGGACGGAGTAGACCACGGCCGGATGCCGGTAGATCCCGTCCATGACGTCCTGCGCATCGGCCATTTGCGGCACCCATTTGGGGCTGACGAAGCTGGTGACTTCAATCTTGCGGAAGCCGCAGTCCGACAGGCGATCGACCAGTTCGATCTTGCGTTCGGTCGGGACAAACTGCTTTTCGTTCTGCAGTCCGTCGCGCGGACCCATTTCGAAGATTGTGACGAATTCGGGCATGTTGGTGCTCATTAGGGAGAAAAAATATTAAACGATTGTCTTTCCAGACTTGTCGTCCCGGCCGAGTGGAGCGAGAGCCGGGAACCAGTAATCCAAGGCCTTTGCGCGGGAGGTGAGACACAGTGAGTACTGGATCCCTGCCTACGCAGGGATGACAATTGAGGATTGTCCGGGCGTTGATCCACTTGCTCACCCCTCCCGCTCTGCGCGTGCCCGCAACTCGCGCCGGATAACCTTTCCGGTCGTGGTCATGGGCAGGGTGTCCACGAAGGCAACCTCGCGCGGGTATTCATGTGCTGCGAGGCGGGTCTTGACGAATTCGGCGATGTCGCCGGCGAGCGTGCCGGTTGGCTCGACGCCGCCCTTCAGCACGATGAACGCCTTGACGATCTCGGTGCGCCGGGGATCCGGCTTGCCGACAACCCCTGCCATCGCTACGGCCGGGTGGCGGAGCAGACAGTCCTCGATTTCGCCGGGTCCGATCCGGTAGCCGGAAGACGTGATGACATCATCGTCCCGGCCGATGAAATGCAGCCATCCGTCGTCGTCTTCCAGGCCCGTGTCTCCGGTCAGCATCCAGTCGCCGGCGAATTTCTCCGACGTTGCCGTGTCGTTGTTCCAGTATTTCAGGAACATCACCGGGTCGGGCCGGTTGACGGCAATGTTGCCGAGCGTGTTCGCCGGCAGCGGTTCGCCGTGATCGTCAACGATGGCGACGCGATGCCCCGGCACCGCGCGGCCCATGATGCCCGGCCGTGCAGGCATGAGCCTGCTGCAGCTCGAGACGATCATGTTGCATTCGGTCTGGCCGTAGAACTCGTTGATGGTCAGTCCGAAGGTCTGCCGGCCCCAGTCGATCAGCTCCGCGCCAAGCGTTTCGCCGCCGGAGGCCACCGACCGCAAATCAAGCTGCCATCGCTTTTCGGCATCCGGCACCTGGCGCATCATTTTCAGGGCCGTGGGCGGCAGGAATGTGTTGCGGATCTTCTGGTCCGCAAGAAGCTGGAAGGCGCTTTCCGCCGTGAACTTCCTGAAACGGCAGGCGACGACGGGGACGCCAAGAAAAAGCGCGGGCATCAGCACATCAAGCAGGCCGCCGATCCAGGCCCAGTCGGCAGGTGTCCAGATGCGGTCTCCGGGCTGACCGAGGAAGTCATGACTCATCTCCACACCGGGCAGGTGGCCGAGCAGGACCCTGTGGCCGTGGAGTGCGCCCTTGGGCTGTCCGGTGGTTCCGGACGTGTAAATGATGATGGCGGGATCATCCGGGCCGGTGTCAAATGGCTCGAACTCCGTCATGTGTCCGGCCATGCGGCTTGCCAGATCGTCGGCGCCGCTGTCTTCACCGTCGACGCAGAAGATGGCGCTCAGATGCGGCAGACGGTCTCTCAGCGGTTCCAGTTTCGCGGCACCGTTCCTGTCCGTGATTACGACTTTCGCGCCCGAATCGCGCAGCCGGTATTCGAGCGCTTCCTCGCCGAAAAGAGTAAAGAGCGGGATCGAGATCGCTCCGGCTTTCAGGGACGCGATATGCGCATATGCTGTCTCCGGCCGCTGCGGCAGCAACACGCCGACACGGTCTCCCGGGTGAACGCCAACACTGACCAGAAGATTGGCCAGCTGGTTGGACAGCCGTTTAAGATCTGCATAGGTGTAGGCGGCGGTATCGCCGCCTTCCTCGACATAGATCAGCGCGTCGCGGGACGGCTCGCGCTCTGCCCAGACATCGCAGATCGCTGTTCCGATGTTGAAACGTTCGGGTATGTCCCAGGAAAAACGCGCGCAGAGATCCGCGTAGCTCTGCGCGTCATGCGGCAGCATCGGCTTCCTCCTTCAAGGCAAGAAGAACTGTGCCGTCCGTTACCTGTTCACCTTCTGCGACAAGAAGCTCGCCGACGATGCCATCGCGAGG
Organism: uncultured Roseibium sp.; assembly: GCF_963669205.1. Taxonomy (NCBI): domain Bacteria; kingdom Pseudomonadati; phylum Pseudomonadota; class Alphaproteobacteria; order Hyphomicrobiales; family Stappiaceae; genus Roseibium; species uncultured Roseibium sp. The sequence goes on along the minus strand of NZ_OY769915.1, from coordinate 5,767,747 downwards.
GGCCTTCAGCGTGTGTTCCATTTTCATTGCTTCAAGGATGAGCAGCGGCTGGTCCTTGATGACATCATCTCCCGCATTCGCAAAGACGACTTTCACGAGACCCGGCATCGGCGCAATCACCTGATCGCCCGCGCCGGCCGCATCTTCGTCGCCGCTGAGCCGGTCGGGCAAGCCGATCGAAAACGCGTAGCCGTTCTGGAATACGGTCAGATCGTGTTCGCCGACAATCACCTTGGCGACCGCCCTGTGGCCGTCGCAATCATAGGTCAATGCGTGACCATCGACCCTGACAATCTCATACGTCTTGACCTGGTCCTGAAGATGCACCGCAAAGCGACGGTTTCCGAGGACGCGAACTTCGATGTCGCGCCGCTCTCCGCCGATCTCCAAAAGAGCGAACTGCCGCGAGGCGCTCCAGATGCGCCATCCGGCGAGTGTTTCGAACGGATCCTTGCCTTCCGCCGGACGGGTGAGACCGAGCGCCGCAAGTGCGGCGAGCGCGACCGCGTCTTCCGGAGCATCCGGGACTTCGATGAGGTCTGCCAGATCCCGGTCGATCAGTCCCGTATCGACATCGCCCCTGGCGAATCCGGCATGGCGGCACAGCGCCGAAAGGAAGGCGGCGTTGGTCACGCAGCCGGCCACTTCCGTCGCCTCAAGGGCCGCCAGCAGTTTGCCCAGTGCGGCGTCCCGGGTCGGGCCGTGAACGATGACCTTGGCAATCATCGGGTCGTAATAGGGTGTGATCTCGTCGCCGGATCGCACACCGCTGTCGACGCGGGCAATTGCGTCTGGAAGCGCCAGATGCTCCAGCGTGCCGATGGCGGGCAAAAATCCTTTCGGCGCGTCTTCCGCGTAGAGCCGCGCTTCGAAGGCCCAGCCGGAAAAGGAGAGTTGTTCCTGCGTCCTGGGCAAGGCCTCGCCGGAGGCGACACGCAGTTGCCATTCAACGAGGTCTTCCCCGGTGATCAGTTCCGTCACCGGATGCTCCACCTGAAGCCGGGTGTTCATTTCCATGAAGTAGAACCGGTCGGACCGCAATCCGTCCGAAACATCGGCAATGAATTCGATCGTTCCCGCGCCGGAATAGTCGATCGCCTTCGCAGCGCGCACCGCAGCCTCTCCCATGGCCGCGCGCATCTCGTCCGGCATGTCAGGTGCGGGTGCTTCCTCGATCACTTTCTGATGGCGTCTTTGCAGGGAACAATCGCGCTCGAACAGATGAACGGCGTTGCCGTGGCTGTCGCCGAAGACCTGTATCTCGATATGACGCGGTTTGGTGAGATACTTCTCGATCAGGACGCGCCCGTCGCCGAAACTTGCCTCGCCTTCGCGCTGGGCGCCGGTGAGGGCGCTGCCGAAATCCTTCGGATCGTCGACGCGGCGCATGCCCTTGCCGCCACCGCCCGCGCGCGCCTTGATCAGGACGGGGTAGCCGATTTCGTCTGCCCGGGCTTTCAGGAACTCCGCATCCTGGCTCTCCCCGTGATAGCCGGGAACGACCGGAACGCCCGCCTCTTCCATCAGGGCCTTGGCCGCGTCCTTCAGACCCATGGCGCGGATGGACCTGGCGCTCGGGCCGATGAAGGCAATGCCTGCTTTGCCGAGCGCTTCGACGAAGTCGGGGTTTTCGGAAAGAAAGCCGTAGCCCGGGTGAACCGCTTCCGCGCCGCTTTTCCGGCAGGCTTCGATAAGTCTCTTGCTCTTCAGATAACTCTCGCCCACCGGGGCCGGACCAATATGGAAGGCTTCGTCCGCCATGGCAACGTGCTTGGCGTTTGCGTCGGCGTCCGAATAGACCGCGACGGTCCGGATGCCGAGGCGTTTGGCCGTTTCGATGACGCGGCAGGCAATCTCGCCGCGATTGGCTATGAGGATTTTCTTGAACATCAGTCTTCTTTCCTCTCCAGCGCCTTGAGCAGGTGGGCATGGGCCGCATCATCGAATGCAACCAGCGTGACCGTTTCGATTTCCGGCAATTCTTCCAGGGTGTCCCGGATGGTTCCAACGGCCGTTTCAGCCGCCAGCTCTGCGGGATAGCCGAAGATACCGGTCGAAATCGCCGGAAAGGCGACGGTTCGGCAGTTGTTGGCCGCGGCAAGGCGGAGGCTGGTTTCGTAACAGCTGGCAAGCAGTCCGGGTTCGCCTTCGGTACCGCCATGCCAGACCGGGCCGACGGTGTGAATGACATGTCTTGCCGGTAATTCGTATCCGGCGGTGATCTTGGCGTCTCCGGTCTTGCAGCCGTTCAATAGGCGGCATTCCCGGAGGAGGCCCGGTCCGGCGGCCCGGTGAATGGCGCCATCCACCCCTCCGCCGCCGAGCAGTGAGGAATTTGCCGCGTTGACGATGGCGTCGACCTTCAGCCGGGTGATGTTACCGACGTGTGTCTCGATCCGGCTCATGGCATCACATCCTGAAGAGACCGAAGCGGGTGTCGTCTATCGGTGCGTTGAGCGCCGCCGACAGGGAGAGGCCCAGTATGTCGCGGGTCTTGCGCGGGTCGACAATGCCGTCGTCCCAAAGTCGGGCGGTGGCATAGAGCGGATGCCCCTGTTCCTCGAACTGGTCGATGATCGGCTGCTTGAAGGACAGCTCCTCTTCGGCCGTCCAGCTACCGCCCTTGCGTTCGATGCCGTCGCGGCGGACGGTCGCCAGAACGCCCGCAGCCTGCTCGCCGCCCATGACCGAAATGCGGGAGCTCGGCCACGTCCACATGAAACGGGGCGAATAGGCCCGGCCGCACATGCCATAATTGCCGGCGCCGAACGAGCCGCCGACGAGCATCGTGATCTTGGGAACGGAGGTGGTGGCGACCGCGGTCACCAGCTTGGCACCGTCCTTGGCGATGCCGCCGCTTTCATATTTCTGTCCGACCATGAAACCGGTGATGTTCTGAAGGAACACAAGCGGCACCTTGCGCTGGGAGCAGAGTTCGACGAAATGCGCACCCTTGACCGCGCTTTCGGAAAAGAGCACGCCGTTGTTGGCGACGATGCCGACCGGCATGCCGTGGATATGGGCAAAACCGCAAACGAGCGTGGTGCCGTAGCGTGCCTTGAATTCATCAAAGCGCGATCCGTCGACCACGCGGGCAATGACTTCGCGAATGTCGTACGGCGTCTTGAGGCCGGCCGGGACAACACCCAGGATTTCTTCCGGATCGTAGAGGGGATCTTCGGGGGTCTGCAGCGCCAGCTGATCCGTCTTGGTCCGGTTCAGGCTGGCAACGGCACGGCGGGCAAGCGCCAGCGCATGGGCATCGTCGCGCGCCAGATGGTCGGCGACGCCCGAGAGCCGCGTGTGCACGTCACCGCCGCCGAGATCCTCGGCCGTGACTTCCTCACCGGTTGCCGCCTTCACCAGCGGTGGGCCCGCGAGGAAGATCGTGCCCTGGTTCTTGACGATGATGGTCTCGTCGGACATGGCGGGCACATAAGCGCCACCGGCCGTGCAACTCCCCATCACGACAGCGATCTGGGCAATGCCCTTCGCGGACATGTTTGCCTGATTGTAGAAGATGCGGCCGAAATGATCCCGGTCCGGGAAAACTTCGTCCTGGTTGGGTAGATTGGCACCACCGGAGTCCACGAGGTAAATGCAGGGGAGATTGTTTTCCGCGGCGATTTCCTGGGCGCGCAGATGTTTCTTGACCGACATTGGATAGTAGGTGCCGCCCTTCACGGTCGCATCGTTGGCCAGGATCATGACCTCCTGGCCCTCGACCCGGCCGATGCCCGCGATCATCCCGGCGGACGGGGCCGCGCCGTCATACATGTCATGCGCCGCGAGCATGCCGACTTCCAGAAAAGGCGAGCCCGGATCGAGCAGCCGCGAAACGCGTTCCCGCGGCAAGATCTTGCCCCTGGACACGTGGCGCTGGCGGGCGGTGTCACCACCGCCGTCGAGAGCCGCCCTGGCCGCCGTCCTGACGGTTTCCATCGCCGCTTCGTGCGCGGATCTGTTGGCTTCGAAGTCACTGCTTTTCGGTGACAGGCTCGATTTCAGGATGCTCATGTCATCCGGCCTCCGTTTGGCGGTCTGTTCTTTCGGGAGCAACGGCTTTGCGCACCATGTTCAGGTAAAGGTCTTCAAGCTCGGTCTTGCCGATCCGGCCGCCTTCCCGGTACCAGGTCGGAATGCCGGTCAGCATGGCGATGATCGCCCGGGTCGCGACCCTGGCATCGTCGGCCCTGTAACGGCCTGCGGCGGAGCCTTCCTCCAGGATCGATGTCAGGACGGCTTCGTAGCGGCGGCGCTCGCGTTCGATGACCTTGAAGTTATCCGGCTCCAGGTTGCGAAGCTCCATGTAGGAGATGAAGACTTCGTCGGCACGTTCCAGGTGATAACCGATGTGAAAACGGACGAAGCGCTCCAGCGGATCCATGGTGTCCGGAAAGTCCGTCATCTCCCACGCGGCCAGCAATTCGGACATGTGGCTCAGCATCAGGTCCTTCAGGATGTCCTGCTTGGTCGGGAAATGGTTGTAGAGCGCGCCGGGCCTGACGCCGACGTCTGCCGCGATCTCCCGCATGGAAACGGCGGCATATCCGGCATTGGCGAAACGCTTCAGGGCTGCCTTGCGCACGCGCTTTGCCGTTTCCAGGCCTTTCGGCCGGCTTGCTGTCTTGGCAGCATGTGTTGCCATTGCATCCTCCACGATCTTTACATAAATGAACGTTCATTCATTTACAAGCGAAGAATGGTCCTGTTGATACAGGTCAGTGATTTATCGCCGCCGAACTGGCCAGACTGTCAAAAAACTTACATGCTTAGGCTGTTCACACTCTGGATGAGTTTCGATGATCGGGAAAATTCAAAGGACCGGTAGATGAGTGACGAAAGTGCAAAGAGCTGGGTAGAGGCCGAATGGACGGACTCCCTCGATGAAGAACTTGAAATGGAGATCGACGACAACCTGATCGCCAGGGATCTTGAGTTCATCTCGGACAAGAGGCACAAGTCGACCATCGACCGGAACACCTACTTTCACGAACTTCTCAGGCTTCAGGCTGAACTGGTGAAACTCCAGGACTGGGTGCAGCATACCGGCGAGAAGATCGTTGTCGTCTTCGAAGGCCGCGATGCGGCTGGGAAAGGCGGCGTCATCAAACGCATCACCCAGCGGCTCAACCCGCGTGTTGCCCGTGTAGTTGCCCTTCCGGCGCCGACCGAGCGCGAGAAATCCCAGTGGTATTTCCAGCGTTATGTACCGCATCTGCCGGCGGCCGGCGAAATCGTCATGTTTGACCGCTCCTGGTACAACAGGTCCGGCGTCGAGCGCGTGATGGGATTTGCCAGCGAAGACCAGGTCGAGCAGTTCTTCAACGACGTTCCCGAGTTCGAGCGCATGATCGTCCGATCGGGCATCCGGCTGATCAAGTACTGGTTTTCCATCACGGACGAGGAACAGCAATTGCGATTCCTGATGCGCATTCACGATCCGCTCAAACAGTGGAAACTCTCGCCGATGGATCTGGAATCGCGTGTCCGCTGGGAAGACTACACCAAGGCGAAGGAAGAGACCTTCGAGCGCACCAACATACCGGAGGCTCCCTGGTTCATCGTCGAAGGTAACGACAAGAAACAGGCACGGCTGAATTGCATCAGCCATCTCCTGTCGCAGCTGCCATACGAAGACGTGCCGCACGACCCGGTCAGCCTGCCGGAGCGGCGCTCCAATCCGGACTACGAACGCAAGGTTCTGCCGGAGCATCTCTACGTGCCCGAGAAATTCTAGGTTTATAAATACGCAACGTTACTTTGCGAATTGTCCCGGCCTTGCGGGCCGGGATTTTTTCGTGCCAACTGGCGATTGCACCTCTTTATTCGGAGAACAACAAAATGGACGGCAACAGGGTCCGCTGGGGAATCATCTCGACAGCAAAGATCGGCAGGGAGAAGGTCATTCCCGGCATCAGGGCATCCCAGACAGGGGTTGCCGCCGCCATCGCATCGCGCGACCTTGACCGCGCGAAACAGGTTGCCTCGGATCTCGGCATCGAAAAGGCCTACGGGTCCTACGAAGAACTTTTTGCCGATCCGGACATCGATGCGATCTACAATCCGCTCCCCAACCACATGCATGTTCCGGTGACGGCCCAGGCCGTCGAGGCCGGAAAACACGTCCTGTGCGAAAAACCGATGGCGTTGAGCGCGGATGAAGCGGCCGCCCTTCTCGATCTTCCGAAGGACAGGCTGGTCGCGGAAGGCTTCATGGTCCGGGCGCACCCGCAATGGATCCGGGCGCGGGACATCGTCCGCTCCGGCGAACTGGGCGAGCTTCACGCCATCCAGGGGTTCTTCAGTTTCTTCAATGCCGACCCGGGCAACATCCGCAACAGGGCGGACATGGGCGGCGGGGCGCTGATGGATATCGGCTGCTACACCATGCTGGCCGGGCGCTACTTCTTCGAGGCGGAGCCCGAGCGCGTGGTCTCGCTGATCGATCGCGACCCGGATTTCGGGACGGACCGCATCACCAGCGCGATGATGGATTTCGGCGCGGGCCGCCAGCTCACCTTCACCGTGTCGACCCAGTTGACCCCGTTCCAGAGGCTGCAACTGGTCGGCTCGAAAAAGCGCCTTGAAATCCTCATTCCCTTCAATGCGCCCCAGGGCGAGGCGGTGGAAGTGCGGCTGGATGACGGGTCCAAACTCGGCGATGGCGCCCTTGCGCCCGAGACCATCGCGCCCTGCGATCAGTATGCCGAGCTTGCCGACCTGTTCGGCCGTGCGATCCTGGGCGAAAAAGTGCTCACCTACGGAGTTGAGGACGCGATACAGAACATGAAGATCATCGACGCCATCTTCGCTTCGGCGGAGCGCGGCGAATGGGTTGATGTGGGTTAGTGCTGTCCATCTGGCTCAGTTCTCGAAGATGACAGTTTTACCAACTGCGCAAGCCACATGATGCAACCCTAAAGATGTTTTTGGTTGTATTTTTCCGTAATGCGCTGAAAATTAATGATATTTAATTTGACGCGCCTGCCTTTTTTACGTCTCGTAAACCCTACGTACTTTGGGAGATATGAGTATGCGTATTTTCAAACGCGCTTTGGCAGGCCTGTTTACGCTTGCATTCGCAACATTTGGGCTTTCGACCTTGTCCGCGCAAGCGGTGACGATGGGCTGCACAGTGACCGGAGGCGGTGGGAATTCAGGCGCGTCGCTTTCGCTGACCCATTCAACAATGGCTTACTGCGAAGCAGCGAATGACACGAACACGATCACGCCAACCTACTCTCTCTTCGGCATGACGGGTTGGGTCCTTTCCGAGAAGAACGACGACAACAATGGGGATGGAACGATTGAGTTTACATCCGCTCCGATCAATGGAAACAAGAGCGGCAACTGGACGATAGATACGCTCGCCGGTTTGTCTCACGTCGTGATCACCCTTGTTGCAGGAAACGGTTTTGGCGCCTTTCTGCTCGACCTTTCCGTCAATGACCCGCTGACTGGATCGTGGACATCGTCTAAGGACCTGTCTCACGCGTCGATCTACTATAAAGGAACGCCGACGATGGTGCCGCTGCCCGCTGGAGCGGTACTCCTGCTCACCGGCCTCGCCGGACTGGGGTTTGCAGCGCGGCGCCGGATGAAACGCTAAGATATCTCTCACTCATTTCGGTTGTCCCAACAGGGCTAGCGAGCAGAGATGTGACAATAAAAAACCCCGCAATTCGCGGGGTTTTTTGATTCCAGAATGGCGCGTCGCGATTTACTTGATCGGTGCCAGCACCATGACCATCTGGCGGCCTTCAAGCTTTGGAGCGGACTCCACCTTCGCAATCTCGGAAGTTTCTTCGCGGACCTTGTTCAAGAGGTTCATGCCCAGATCCTGGTGCGCCATTTCGCGGCCACGGAAGCGGAGCGTCACCTTCACCTTGTCGCCGTCGTTGAAGAAGCGCAGCATGTTCTTCATCTTCACTTCGTAGTCGTGCGTGTCGATGTTCGGACGCATCTTGATCTCCTTGATCTCGACGGTCTTCTGCTTCTTGCGGGCTTCCGCAGCCTTCTTCTGGGCCTGGTACTTGTACCGGCCATAATCGAGGATCTTGCAGACGGGGGGATTTGCGTTCGGCTGTATTTCAACGAGATCCAGACCTGCATCAAGGGCGATATCCATCGCTTCTTCGGTCGGTATCACGCCACGGTTGGCGCCTTCATGATCAATCAACTGGACTTCGCGAACGCGAATTTCTTGGTTTGTGCGCGGGCCTTCCTTTGTAGGAGGCGGGGCGCGGAACGGACGGCGAATGGTCGCTAACTCCTCTAACGTTTCAACTGAGCGCCAGGTCATGGCTCTTTTTGATGCACAAAAAACCTCGGGACCCATGTACCAAGGTTTCTGCTGCATATGTCCTAGCGCTGCTACATAAAATCCTGCGAAACCGGCAGGAAGTCAACCGAAATCGGTGGTTTCTCCGGTCTCGGATTACTCGCGGGCAGCCGCTGATGCACATTTCTTCCCGCTGGTGCGCGTGCAGCGCCTGTTGTAATTCGCAAGACAATGCCTCAAGTAAGGATTTCCCCGAAGATTTAAAGGAGACAAGAGACTTGGACGGCGGAAAATTCCTGCTTCAACTCCTTAAAATCGTTGCCGGGTTCGTGCTCGCGCTCGTTGCCAGCGGTCTGTTTCTGGCCTGGGGTTTCTTTCAGGCGGCTCATCCCGGTGAAAATCCGGTCGCCTTCGGCGCCATGGTCGGCACAGGTCTTGTCGCGGCCAGTGTCACTGGGGCAGCAGCGATGGTGCCGGCGGGCATCGCCATCGCGATCGCCGAATTCGCGCGTCTCAGGGGGATCGTGTTTCACCTTGCAGCCGGCGGAGCGATCGGCTTTGTCATCTGGACACTCGGGCCGGAGGCGGAAGTCGGCGGCATCAGGCCGGGCAGCGTCATCGCCCTTGCAGCAGGTTTTTTCGCAGGTCTTGTCTACTGGATCATCGCGGGGCGGACGTCCGGATGCTGGTGGTTGCCAAAAACCACCGATCCGCAAAGTGCTTCAGAGCCTTAGGGGGCAGGACCCTAGGTCACACCGTGCTCAGAAAAACGTCTAAAGTTCCTCGTCCTTGAGGGCTTCCCGGGCGGCGTGATAGTGGTCGTCGCGCATGTGGCCGCGGATCATCGCGATCGCCGCCATCAGAACGGTGGCATCGTCGCCGAAGCCGACGCCGATCAGGAAATCGGGAATCGTGTCGATCGGAAGCACAAAATAGGCAAGGGCCGCCAGAAGGGTGGCACGTACCTTGGCCGGTGTCGCCGGATCCAGCGCACAATAGTAACCGGCTACCACGTCTTCCATGAACGGAACCTGACGGGCAGCCTTCTTCGCCGTTGCGAGCAATTTCTGCCGAACGTTGGTTTTCTGCTCGTCTTCCGGACCCAGATACTCGGGCTCGAACCCAAGATCCTCAAATGAAAAAGAGGAGGTCATTGGTGTGGTCTCCCGTTTTCTGCCAGCTATACATGTGGTGAATCAGGTGAGGAGTTCAACAGAAAAGCCGGTTTTGCGCAAATACGTCCGATGCCTGTCTGCCGGCTTCCGGGAGAGGAGAGGACGGGCAGGCCGTCCTTTCCGGTGTGTATTTACTGGTTGCCGCGGGTTTCGAGCAGGCGGCGGGCGATCACCTGGGCCTGGATTTCCGCGGCGCCCTCGAAGATGTTGAGGATGCGGGCGTCGCACAGGACGCGGGAGACCGCGTATTCCAGTGCAAAGCCGTTGCCGCCGTGGATCTGAAGCGCGTTGTCGGCAGCCGCCCAGGCAACGCGCGCACCCAGGAGCTTGGCCATGCCGGCTTCCAGGTCACAGCGCTTGCCGGAATCCTTCTGCCAGGACGAGAAATAGGTCAGCTGACGGGCAATCATCAGTTCGGCGGTCATGAGCGCCAGCTTGTCCGCGACACGCGGGAAGTGGATCAGGGACTTGCCGAACTGGACACGCTCTTCCGCATAGCGCAGGCCGAGGTCCAGCGCGCTCTGGGCAACGCCGAGCGCTCTTGCGGCCGTCTGGATACGCGCGCCTTCGAAAGTCTGCATCAGCTGCTTGAAGCCTTCGCCCTCGACCTGGCCGAGCAGATTGCCTCCGGCGACCTCAAAGCCGTCGAACGCGATCTCGTATTCCTTCATGCCGCGATAGCCGAGCACCTCGATCTCGCCGCCGCTCATGCCTTCTGCCGGGAACGGCTCCTCGTCCGTGCCGCGCGGCTTTTCCGCGATGAACATGGAAAGACCCTTGTAACCGGGCTCATCCGGATTGGTGCGGGCCAGCAGCGTCATGATGTCCGCGCGCACCGGATGGGTGATCCAGGTCTTGTTGCCGGAAATCTTCCAGCTGTCGCCGTCCTTTACGGCGCGGGTCTTCAAAGAGGCGAGATCAGATCCGGTGTTGGGTTCGGTAAAGACGGCTGTCGGCAGGATTTCGCCCGATGCGATTTTCGGCAGCCAGTGCTGTTTCTGCTCCTCCGTGCCTCCGCACAGGATAAGTTCGGCCGCGATTTCGGAGCGGGTGCCCAGGGAACCGACGCCGATATAGGCGCGCGAGAGTTCCTCGGAGACCACGCACATGGCCTCCTTTCCGAGCCCGAGACCGCCGTATTCCTCCGGAATGGTGAGGCCGAAGACGCCGAGCTCGGACATCTGTTCGACCACTTCAAGCGGAATGTACTCGTTCTTCAGGTGCCACTCGTGGGCATGCGGCGTGACTGTGTCTTCGGCGAACTTCCGCATCTCGTTGCGGATCTGCTCCATGGTCTCGTCGAGACCGGGTTCGCCGAAGGTGGAGTGCCCGGCCTGGTCGCGGATCAGAGCCGCGATCTCGCCTCGGATCGCCGGCGTGTTGCCGGTTTCGATCAGCGCGTCGATGTCCGGTGTGCGGTGGTCCGCCGCCTCGCCGGTGCTGATGCCGAGATCCGCGAGACGGACGAACTCACCCTGGTTCATCGGTATGCCGCCGAAAATCTGTGCCAGGTATTCGGCAAATCCGAGCTGGACGATCCGTTCTTCCAGAATGCCGAACTTGCCCTGTTCGCTCAGGCGCTGCGCATAGGCGTCAAGCTGGCGCAGCGATTCCACATAGGTCGCCAACCATGCCAGGCCGTGGGTCGCGCGCTGTTCCTGTTCCATCAGGCGTGAGGAGACACGCCCGTCAGCGGTCACCAGCACGCGCACGCGCTGCGCTGCAAGATCAAGCAGGCGGTCAAGGGTGTCGACCGCCGCAGCGGTCTGTTCGGCAAGGCTCTCTGGCGTTTCTGCCGCCGTCAGGGCTGCAGTGGACATGGGCGATCTCCGTTTTCATTTGTTGCGCTGAAGCGCTTTTTGTTGAAGCTATGTTGCGTCGCACACACTCATTTGTCGAGCCGGAATTTGTTCTTCTTTCGGAGGGGGGTGAATTCACAGTCTTCTCTTGACTGTCGGGCGTGACGAAGGCCAGATCAGGTTATGGGCGTGCAACAGGGCTTTCTGGCTGTCTATTCGGTTCTCAAGGATGCGATCGGGCATTTTTCGCGCGACGATGGCTTCGCGATGGCAAGTCATGTCGCGCTGTCCGGCCTGCTTGCCATTTTCCCGATGCTGATCTTCATCGCGTCGCTGTCCGCCTTCTTCGGCATGACGGGCGCGGCGGATACGGCCTCGGACCTGATTTTCGACGCCTGGCCGGAATCGGTGGCCGCCCCTGTCGTGCGCGAGATCCACAATGTCCTGACCGTGCCGCGCGGTGACCTGTTGACCTTTGGCGCGATCGCCGCGCTCTGGTTTGCCTCCAACGGCGTCGAGGCGCTTCGGACCGCGCTCAACCGGGCCTACAGGCAGATGGAGCATCGCTCGATCTTCTTCCTGCGGCTGCAATCGCTCGGACTTGTGCTGCTCGGCGCTGCGATCCTGCTGGCCTACACCTTCCTCGTTGTCCTCGCGCCGCTGGCCCTGGACGCCCTTGAAGCCTATGCCCCCCAGGTCGAGACTTTCCTGCTCTCCATCAACGTCGCCCGCTATTCGCTCGCCGGGTCGCTGCTTGTCATTGGCCTGTTCGTGACACACTGGCTGTTGCCGGCTGGCAAGAGGTCATTTCAGGATCTGTGGCCGGGCGTTCTGGCAACGCTGGTCATGTGGATCATCGCGGGCAGCGCCTTCGGGGCCTATCTGGCTAGCTTTGCGAATTACGTCTCCACCTATGGCGGTCTTGCCGGCATCATGACCGCCCTGATCTTTCTCTATATCTGCTCGCTTGTTTTCATTCTGGGCGGTGAGCTCAACGCGGCGATCTCCCGGCAGCGCCGTTTCCGTAAACGCGTCAAGGAGCGGGCCGCTGCTGTCGCGACCGAGGCCTGACGGTCGACACTTGCGTTTTCTTCAGGCCTTTTTCGGGGTCTGCCGGATCACCAGGACGGCGCCGATGATGAGGGCCATGCCTGCGATCTGAACCAGCGTCAGCGTTTCGTTGAAGAGGAAGTAGCTCTCGACCGCCGTTGCCACCGGCACGAGATAGAAAAGGCTTGCCACCTGTGAAACGGCCCCCTCGCGGATCAGCAGCATCAACAGCAGAACCGCGCCGACCGACAGAACCAGCACCAGCCAGACAAGCGCGAAAACAAGCTCACCAGACCAGACGATGTGCCAGCTCTCGAACATGGACAGCGGCGTCGTCACCAGCAGTGCGCCGACATACTGCCAGATTGTTGCCGCCAGAAGGTCCGTCTTCACGGCGAAACGCTTCTGGTAGACTGTGCCGAGACTGATCGCGGCCACGGAGAACAGGGCGACGGCGACCGTGATGGCCGTGATGCCGGTGCCGCTTATATCGAATTTCGGCCCGAGAACCAGCAGCAGGCCGACACCACCGATCACCATGCTGCCCCAGTGTTTCCTGGAAATCGTTTCACTGAGCAGCAGTACCGCGATAAGCGCTGTCAGGACCGGCTGCAAGCCGACAATGATCGAGGAGGCACCGGCGGGCATGCCCTGCTTGATGGCCCAGAAAATGCCCCCGAGATAGATCCCGTGCACCAGCATGCCCGTGACGAGGCAGTGGAGAATGGCCATCGGCGTTACGGGCCACGTCTTCGTCAGAAAGAGGGCGAGCACCAGAAGGATCGGCAAGACGGCAAAGAACCGGACCGTGAGGAAAACCATCGGATCGATGTAAGGCGCGCCGAGTTTCGACCCGATGAAACCGGTCGACCACAGCAGGACGAAGATCACCGGCGCGGCTTTTGTCAGATAATTCAAGTTGGCCTCAAAAGGAGAGCGGCGCCGAAATGCGTCCATTGAAATCCGTCAGCGCACACCGATGGTCCTGCGTCCCGCAGGGTCGAAAACGTGCCGGGTGAAGGAGTGACATATTCCGCCTTCGCGCGGCGCGCAATCTCCATTTCAGAACCAGGTCTTCAACGGACCGTGCCCGAGTGCATCGGAAGTGCCAAATGCATGCGATTTTGCCGCATTCCGGCTTTGACCTCATCGCGTCATTTCGCCCTTCTGGCGGAGCGATAATCTTCGTGCTAGAGCATCGTTTGTTCAATCGAACGCACAAGGATGCTCGATCACTCCGGAAACGGTCAACTTTGGATGTTCAGCGACTTGCAATTGAACTCCGGTTGCCCCAGTGACGACGACATTTGCATTGAGAAGGCGCTACGGAATGCAGGAAGAAATCGTCATCATCGGAGCCGGCCAGGCCGGTTCACAGCTTGCTCATTCGCTCCGCCAGGGCGGCTTTGAGGGACCCTTGCGCCTGATCGGCGAGGAACCGCATCCACCCTACCAGCGCCCGCCACTTTCCAAGAAATACCTCTCGGGGGACGTGGGCGCCGAGGGACTTTGGCTTCGCCCGCCCGCATTCTTCGAGACAAACAGGATCGACCACATACCGAATACGAAAGTGGTCGCGATCGACCGCGCGGCCAAGCGGCTGGATCTGGCAAACGGCGATAGCCTCCCCTACGGCAAACTCGTTCTGGCGACCGGCACGAATGCGCGTTCCCTGCCGCTTGCAGGCGCCGACAAGACGGGTGTTGCAACCCTGCGTTCGATTGCGGATGTCGACGCGATCCGCGAGGGAATGAAGACAAGCAGCAGTGTCGCGATCATCGGAGCGGGCTATATTGGTCTGGAGGTCGCCGCGGTCGCAAAGGCTATGGGCAAGTCGGTGAGTGTCATCGAAGCGCAGGACCGGCCGATGAAACGGGTGGTGAGCCAGGCGGTCTCGGACTATTTCGCCAAACTGCATCGCGACAACGGTATCGATCTCCGGCTGGAGACCGGTGTTGAGGGCCTGGAAGGCGACAGCGCGGTCTCCGGCGTGAGGCTCAAGGGCGGAGAACTCGTTCCTGCCGAACTCGTGCTTATCGCCGTGGGGGCAGAGCCGAACGATCATCTGGCCACAGAGGCCGGCCTTGAAACCGACAATGGCGTTCTGGTGGACGGTTCGGGCCAGACCAGCGATCCGGACATCTACGCGGTCGGCGACTGCACGCGCTTCTATTCCAACCGGTATCAGCGCTCCGTGCGCATGGAGAGCGTTCAAAACGCCATCGATCAGGCAAAGGCCGCGGCCCAGTCGCTGCTGGGCGAGGATGTCGACTATGATCCGCTTCCGTGGTTCTGGTCGGATCAATACGACGTAAAACTGCAGATCGCGGGCCTGTCGGAAGGCTATGACGACACGGTGGTTGTCGGGTCACCCGAAGAGCACAAGTTCTATGTTGCCTATCTGAGCGGCGGCAAGCTCATCGCGGTCGACAGCATCAATTTCCCGCGCTCGCACATGCTGGCGCGCCGCGTCATCGGCGAAGACTGGCGCGAGGGTCTGCTGCCGGACGCCTGACCCCCGACATTTGGTGGGTGTCAGACGGCACCCGCATTTTGCAGGATGAGCCGTGTTACGTCCCGCGGGATCTCCAGGTGCGGCATGTGCCCGACCCGCTCGAATATGTGGGTCGCGACGATGCCGGGTAGCTTGTGTGCCTGGCGGGTCGGCAAGACCCGGTCCTGCGTGCCCCATATCACCTTCATCGGCATCTGCAGGGCAGCCAGTTCGTCTCTCGGCAGCGTTTTTTGAACTGCGCCGTCGATGATTTCGTCCACGATGGCTTCGAGCGTTGCGGTTGCGCCGGGTTTTGACCGGCTCTCGGCGACGGTTTTGGCCAGGTACTTGGGGAGCCGGTATTCCCACCCGAAGAACTGTTCCAGCAGCACTTCCATACCCGCCGTGTCGGTGGTCGTTGCGTATCGCCGCAGCAGGCGGTGATTGATCTCCGGACCGAAGCCGCCGGGTGCCAGCAAAGTGAGGCTTGCGATCCTGTCGGGGTCGTTGAGCGCGACAAGTGCGGCGACCGCACCGCCCATGGAATGCCCGACGAGGTGAACCCGATCCAGATTCAGCGTTTCCAGCGATTGCGCGACCGCCTTTGCGGCGATCCCGGCATTGCCGATGCGTGGCCAGTCGAGCGCCTGCCCGTGTCCGGGTAGGTCGAAGGCGAGCGATCGTTTCTTGCCCGCGAGCGCCGTCTGAATGTTCAGCCAGGTTTGCCGGTCTCCGCCGAAACCGTGCAGGAGGATAATCGGTTCCTGGTCGTTGCCGCCTTCGGCGGCCTGGTCGTTGAAGGGTAGATGTTGCGGGGGTGCCGGGCGTAGATCGGTCATGTCTGTCTGTTTGTCCTCGGTCCAGGCCTCAATCGGAAATTTCCGAATTTGCGCAGAAACGCAGTGGCGGGCGCGCTCATGAGAGCGCGAAAAGCGGTTGCGGGTCCGTGAAGCCGCTCAGCTCGAACGACCCGACGGGCATTGCGCGCGCACCGCAAAGTCTCGCGACGTCCTCGGTCATGAGAACATCGGACCCCGCGGTTTTCGTGAGACTCTCGATGCGCGCGGCGGCATGCACCGTCTGCCCGATGACGGAAAAGGTCAAGCGGCTGGGCACGCCGATATTGCCGAACATGACCGATCCCACGGACAAGGCGACGCCTGCCTGCATTTCCATGATGTTCGATTGGTCGTTATTGATGGCCTTCAACCGTTTCCGCGTCTCGTCCGCCGCCCTTATCGCCAGAGCGCCGGCCCTGTCGAGGCCCTGCGTGTCGAGCGGAAAGACACCCAGCACGGCATCGCCGATGAAATCGAGAACTTCCCCCTGGTTGTCGAGGATTGCCCCTGCGGTCGCTTCGAAATAGGTGTTCAGCCAGTTCAGATAGGCATCGGGACCAAGTTCCTCGGCGATCGCCGTGGAGCGGCGCATGTCGCTGTAGTATATCACCGCATCCAGCGTTTCGCCGTCACCATGCCGGATCTGTCCGCTCAGCACCTTGTTGCCGGCGTTCTTGCCGAGATAGGTTTCGGCGATCGTCCGGCTGATCTGGCTTTCGATGGTCGCGCGTGCGGCGAGCGCAAGCCGTTTCTGGATGTATTCGATGGCCGAGAGGGCATCGTCTCCGAAGCCCGTTTCGTGCCGTGTCGACCAGCTGACGATGATGCCGGTGGTGGGGTAGTCCTCATTCGTGACCGGCAGATCGAATTTCGTGGGCAAGACAAGGTAGTCGGTATAGCCGGCATCGCTCAGCCGGGTCAGCAACGGAAATTCCTGAGGGGCGTTGGACTTGGCCAGCCGCCGTCTGAACCGGGGCTCCTGATTGACGAGAACGGCGCGCACCGGGCTCTTCAGCCATTCTTCGGTCTCTTCCTCGGAATGCGCGATCAGGTCGTGCTGCAGTTCGCTGCCGCTTTCCCAGACAACGACTTCGGCCTCGATCAGAGGATGCAGCGTGGACCAGGCCATCATCGCACGGTCGATCGGGACGTCGCATCTGCGCATACGCTCGCACATCTGTGCAAACATCTCCGCAAGGTCCGGTGACCCGAGCGCCTGGCCGATGAGCCAGTCCTCGATGTCGTCGATTTTCGCCATACTGATCATTGGGCCAACGTAGTGGTCTTTGCCCACGGTTTCCAGTTGGAGCGTGGCGCTGAATGCCGTTAATTCACGGGAGCTTCGGCCACTTTGCCCGGGGGGATGATGAGCCAGTTTACGGTAACCTGCGGAATTTCGGCATCGGACAGATAGCTGAATGTCCTGCTGCCCTGGCGGACGGCGTCTGGATAAAATTCCAGAAACTCCCGCAAGGGCCTGTCCCGGTCACCGCGCCAGACGATCATCAGTCCCTTGTCCTGCACGTCGTCGATGTCGATCCACGGGCTGAGCGTCCGGCTGTGGAGGTAGAACATCGACGGCCTGCCGGGGGCATGCAGGGTGACATTGGCAGCGGACCACATGTCGCCGGCCACATAGGCGAGTTCGGTGTTCTGGTCCTCTTTCCAGATCCGGGCCATTTCTTCAGCAACCGCGCGTGCGGGATAGTGGATGCGCGTCTGTTTCTGTTTCCAGTAAGGCTCCAGAACCGCCTGGCCGAAGATCACCGACAGGAAGGTCGCCTGGATCGCGATGGCCGCCGCCAGAGCACGGCGCGGGTGTGGCCAGAGCGCAGGAAGAGCGGCGAACCGGACGGCCACGACACCAGACAGGACAAACATCGGCGTGCCCCACATGTGTTCGAATTCGTTTCCGGTCACCGCCGAGGCCAACAGGACGGCCACCAGCGGCACGAAGGCGAACCAGAGCAGAAACCGGTCTTCTTGCGCGGATGCACGCAAGAAGCTCCGGTTCCATCCGGAACGGAACGTCTTCAGGCCCAGCCATCCGAACCCGGCGATCATGACGAGGAGGATCCCCGCGTGATTGCCGATCTGGGCAAGCAGGAAGTTGAGCGGGTTCCACAGATGGCCGATGATCGAGGAGGCCGGCTTGCTGCGGCTCGCGGCGTATTGGAGCGTCAGGAAATCGGTGTCGAGCAGCCAGAGGATATGAGGCACCAGCAAGACCAGACCGGTCAGTGCGCAGAGCCACGGACCGGGTGTCGCAAGCACCCGCCTGGCATCGCGGAAGACAAGTACGTAAAGTCCGATCGTGCCGATGAGCAGCAAGACGAAATACTTCGTGTAAAGACCGAACGCGGCCAAAGCGCCCAGCAACAGCCAGTCGGCGAGACGTCCTGTTTCGAGCACCCGCAGGAACAGGAGGATCATGCCCGTCCAGACAGGGATCTGCAGGATGTTCGGGTTGAACTCGGGCATCGGCAGCGTGAAGTAGAACGAGACGCTGGTCAGCACGATCGACCAGAAGCCCTGCCATGCGCTCAAGCCGAGGTGCCGGCAGATCTTCCAGATGAACAGATACCCGATCGCGGCGGCGAGCGCGCTCAGCCAGTAACCGCCGACATAGGCGCCGCGTGTCAGGCGATGGGCCGCTTCAAGCAGCCAGGCCTGCATGGGCGGATGCTTGGTGTAGCCGAGCTGCAGCTCGCGGCCCCAGGCAAATCCCTCCACAACGTCGAGCGGTGGGCCGGGAAACGTGAGCGAGGGAACCAGCGCATACAGCAACGTCAGACCGGCGGCGTAAAGCAGTGCGGCGCGCGAAGCGGTCATTCTGTTTCCCTTTTCGCGGGCTTGAGGACGGGCGGTCAGGAGGCGGCGGGATGGTGGGTGAAGGCCCACAACCTGGCACCGACGAACGAGAAGGCCGGAACAACGGCAATCGCAAGCCAGAGGCCGTAGATCTCGGGCCAGGGCGCGAATGCGAGCCACAGGGCGAGGATCGTTGAATTAAGCGCGAATCCGCTGACAGAGATGATCAGGAACCTGGCCATGCTCTTCAGCATGGTTCCCGCTTGCCTCAGGTGACTGAAGCTCCAGAAGTAGTGGCCGCTGAAGGACACCGTGAAGGCGGCCAGAAACCCGCAGACATTCGACGGCACGACGGCGAGAAAGCCTGCCTCGAACAAAAAGGACGCGACGACGGCATGGGTCAGGGTGGCCAGAATGCCGATGAGCGCAAATTTGCCGACGGCCGCGCCTTCGGTCTTCAGGGTGTCGCGGTTCACCTTAGCCAGCATTGGTTTCCTTGCCTGTCCCGGCCTCTTCCTGTTGCTCGCTCTCGATGACGTCCTGCAGGATGTAGACGGGTCTTTGCTTGGCTTCGTTGAAGAGGCGCGCGATGTATTCGCCGATCATGCCGATGGAAAGCAGCTGGACACCTGAGAAGAACAGGAGCGCCACCATCAGCGAGGCATAACCCGGCAGGTCCGCGCCGAACAGGGACGTGCGAACCGTGAGGTAGATGGCATAGGCGAACGCGCCGAAGGATATCGCGGCGCCACCGTAGAACCAGACGCGCAACGGCAGCGTCGTAAAGCCGGTCAATCCGTCCAGCGCGAAGTTCCAGAGCTTCCAGTAGTTGAATTTTCCGTCGCCGGCCTTGCGCGCGGGCCTTTCATAGGGAATCGCCATGGCCGGAAAGCCGACCCAGGCAAACAGACCCTTCATGAAGCGGTTTCTTTCAGGCAGACGAAGGAGGGCATCAATGACGGTCCGGTCAATCAGCCGGTAGTCTCCGGCATTGGCCGGCATGTCGATATTCGCAAGCCGGTTGAACAGCTTGTAGAACATGTTGGCAGTAGACCTTTTCAGCACCGTGTCTGAAGACCTGTCGACCCGAAGACCGTAGATCACGTCATAGCCGGCGCGCCAGCCATCCAGCATCTGCAGGATCAGGTCCGGAGGGTCCTGAAGATCGGCGTCCATGATGACGGCGATGTCGCCGCGCACGGCTTCAAGTCCGGCGGACAGGGCTGCTTCCTTGCCGAAGTTACGCGACAGTCCGAGCAGCCGTCCCGGAAGACCGCTTTTCAGTTTTTCGGACAGGTAATCCGCGGTGGAATCCCTGCTGCCGTCGTCGATGAACACGTACTCATAAGCGAGCCCGGTTTTCTCGAGAACCGGCCGGGTTGCCTCCAGAAAATGACCGATCACGTCTTCTTCGTTGAAGACGGGGACAATCACGCTGAGCAAGGGGTCGACCGGTCTTGCTGTCTCCCGGCGCGAGACATAGATTTTCGAGGCAGCCGTCTGGTTCATCAAGGTGTCGGATCTGAATTGTGGCCAGGGTGTTCCGCGCAACCTGCCGCAAATCCGTGCAAAAGACCAGCCCAAGCTTTGCTCCCTGCAAAGCGCTTCACAGTTCGTGGTTGCCCGTCGCTGCAACCTGCCGCACCGTTATGCCAATCAGGCGGAGGCGGTTTTTTCCCTAGGCTGGGTTTTGTCCAGGATTTCCTTCTGTTTCCTGGCCTTGGCAACGGCCTGCTTTGCCGCGTCGTTGAGATTGAAGATCTCGAGATCCTCGTTTTCGGCATCCGTTACCGGCTGAATGGCGAAATCGGTGTATTCCGCTCCCCGGGGATCTTTCTGGATCCGTTTGCGCAGCTTGTGAATCTTCCACCCGTAAAGGCCGAAGCGTGCATATTTGACGAGGCTTTCCAACGCAAAGGACGGATAGTGAAGAACGGCGGGCAGGCGGCGGAACCCGGGTCTGCGCTGGCGCGGGTCCTTGTAGCGCAAGTAGCCGCATTGCTGCGGGTGAACCCCTTCGAAACGCATTGCACCGTAGATCTGCAGGCAGAGCCGCCACACCCTGACCGGCTTGATGCCATAGGCGACGTTGCGGCGCATCATGGTTTCGACATGGTCGTCTGTATAGTACCAGTCCCAGATATCCCGGTAGGTCTGCTGCCAGACTTCGGCGCTCATGGCGGGGTGTTCGCAGGTGGTGTGTTCCAGGTCGTACCTGTTGAGGTCCGGATCGAGCCAGGCCCCTTTCTCGTAGAGTTTCTGGTGATCTTCCGATCCGGGCAATGGCGTGAGCATCGTGAACTCGAGCATGTCGACAGGCAGCTCGCGTTGGATGATGCCGATGTCGCGGCGAATGCTCTCGGGCGTGTCGTTCGGCAGCCCCATGATGAAACCGGCATAGGTCATGATGCCTGCTTCCTTCCAGAGCTGGAACATTTTCCGGTACTCCGTGATGCGGTTCTGGCCTTTCTTCATGTGGGCAAGATTTTCCGGATTGATGCTTTCCAGGCCAATGAAGACATGGGTGCAGCCCGCGCGGGCGGCCTTGACGACGAAGCCCGGCATCCGGTGCGCCAGCGTGTCGATCTGGATCAGGAAGTGGATCCGAATGCCATCGCGTTCCTTCAGCTCGATGATGCGATCGAATATGGGTTCCCAGTTCCTGTTGCGCGCGAAATTGTCGTCGGTGATGAAGAAGGACGTGATGCCCTGGTCGTGGTTGGCCCGGATCAGTTTTTCGATGTCGTCCGCATCGCGCCAGCGCGACTTGCGGCCCTGGACATTGATGATGGTGCAGAACGAACACTGAAACGGACACCCGCGTCCGGCATCGAAGGAAGAGAGACTGCCGTCATATTTTCGCACGATGGATTCCGGCAGAAGCGGCGGCACCTGGCTTTGCAGTCCGGGCAGATCGTGCATCACGTTGTAGACGGGTTTCAGCGTACCGGCCTTTGCTTCCACAAGCAGGCTTTCGAAATGTTCCTCGGCTTCGCCTGCGAACAGGACGATACCCATATCGACCGCTTCCCTGAGATCCGATGGCATGTCCTTGAGCATCGACAGGCAGCCGGAAACGTGAAAGCCGCCGAGGATGACGGTCACGTTGTCCTTGCGGAGCTGCCTTGCAATATCAAGCGCGCGGGGAAACTGGTTGGACTGAACACCAACGAGACAGACGAAGCCGGCGCCGTCCCTCGTTTTGCTGACGATATCTGCCAGCGGCACCCGCATCGTCATTTCATCATAAGCGTTGACCGAGATGACCGTCTCGTCTCCGAGCACCTTCCGGTCCGCACAGTCCTGTGCGATGGCGTAAAGACATGCCATGGAGTTGGACGGTATCCAGGCCTTCCACCATTGCAGCACGTAGCCGTCGTCGTCGTAGTGCGACGGTTTGATGATTTCGATGTGAAACGTACCCATTCTGCATGGCCTCGCTGTCGCAGGGCATTGCAGCTCTCGAAATGGCGGCGAACTGCGCCGTGTTGTGCTTGAAACCGAGAACCCAAGCCCGTCCACTCGATCGATTACGTAAGGTAAACCATGTTCAGGTGCCGCACAACACGTTGTGCTGATGCGAGATCACCGGCCGTGTTGTTCCGCACAGCCAAAACAAAACCGGCACTCGGGTGGAGTGCCGGTTTCAAAGACGGTCCGCGCTGAAGACAGGGTCAGGTCAGCGCGCCGTGGCAGTGTTTGTATTTCTTGCCGGAACCGCACGGGCAAAGCTCGTTCCGGCCGACCTTGCCCCAGGTCGAGGGGTCGTCCGGGTTACGCTCGCCCGGAGGCACGGCCTGCAGCTGTGCGTCCGCGCGCGCCATCTCGTCTTCACCTGTCAGAGGATCGATGTGATGCTCGTGCATTTCCGGCTGCGCCGGCATTTGCGGCGGCTGCTCGGTAACCAGTTCCACGCGCAGCAACTGGGCTGTCGTCATCTGGCGAAGCTGGGCCAGCATCGATTCAAACAGCGTGAAGGCTTCGGTCTTGTATTCCTGCAGCGGATCGCGCTGTGCGTAGCCGCGGAAGCCGACGACCGATCTCAGGTGGTCGAGATTGGACAGATGTTCGCGCCACAGATTGTCAAGGGTCTGCAGCAGGATGGCCTTCTCGACCTGGCGCATGATGTCGGGCGTGTACTTGGCGACCTTTTGCGCCATGGCCTCATCGGCCGTGCGGCGCAGGCGTTCCTTGACCTCTTCCTCGGCAATGCCTTCCTCGGCTGCCCAGTCCTTCACCGGCAGATCCTGGTTGAGATATTTCTTGACCTCTTCCTGAAGGCCTTCCGTATCCCACTGCTCCGGATAGGCCTTTTCCGGGATATGGGCGGCCACGAGATCGTCGATGACGTCGTGCCGCATGTCGGTGACCGCGTCCTGGATCGCCTCTCCATCCATCAGTTCGATGCGCTGTTCGAAGACCACCTTGCGCTGGTCGTTCATGACATCGTCGAATTTCAGGAGATTCTTGCGGATGTCGAAGTTGCGGGCCTCGACCTTCTGCTGGGCCTTTTCCAGGGCCTTGTTGATCCAGGGGTGGATGATGGCTTCGCCTTCTTCCAAACCGAGTTTCTGCAGCATTGAATCCATGCGTTCGGACCCGAAGATGCGCATCAGGTCGTCCTGGAGAGACAGGAAGAACTTGGAGTGTCCGGGGTCACCCTGGCGCCCCGAACGGCCGCGCAGCTGGTTGTCGATCCGGCGGCTTTCGTGGCGCTCGGTGCCGATGACATAGAGACCGCCCGCTGCGAGAGCCTTTTGCTTGAGCGCTTCAACCTCGGCCCTGATCGCGGCTTCCTTCTCAGCGCGCTCTTCACCCTCGGGCATATCCCCGAGTTCCATGGCGATCTGCATGTCGGCATTGCCGCCGAGCTGGATGTCGGTTCCGCGGCCGGCCATGTTCGTCGCGATCGTTACGGCACCCGGCAGTCCGGCCTGGGCAACGATGAACGCTTCCTGTTCGTGATACCGGGCATTCAGGACCGAGAAGATCTTGGACTTGCCGTCATCCTTCTTCTGGGCGGCGGCAAAGGCGGCCGGGTCGCTGAGATCGATCTGCTTGTAGCCGTGCTTTTTCAGCAGTTCGGCGAGGAATTCGGACTTCTCGATCGACGTGGTGCCGACAAGGATGGGCTGGCCGCGCTCCTTGCAGTCATCGATCAGTTGAGCGATGGCCGTGAACTTCTCCTGGACGGTCCGATACACCTCGTCGTCGTCGTCCAGCCGTTTGACCGTGACGTTGGTCGGGATCTCGACGACCTCGAGCTTGTAGATGTCGGCAAATTCGTCGGCTTCCGTTGCGGCCGTACCGGTCATGCCGGCGAGCTTGTCGTACATACGGAAATAGTTCTGGAAGGTGATCGACGCCAGCGTCTGGTTTTCTGGCTGGATGCGTACCTTTTCGCGGGCCTCGAGGGCCTGGTGGAGGCCTTCGGAAAAGCGCCGGCCGGGCATCATGCGGCCGGTGAACTCGTCGATGATGACAACTTCGTCGTTGCGGACGATGTAGTCCTTGTCGCGCTGGAAGAGCTTGTGCGCCTTCAGAGCCTGCTGCAGGTGGTGAACGATTGACACGTTCTCCACGTCATAGAGCGAGTCGCCCTTCAGGAGTTCGGCTTCGCTGAGCAGGGCCTCGAGCTTCTCGTTGCCAGCTTCCGTGAAGGTTGCCGAGCGCTGCTTCTCGTCGAGTTCGTAGTCTTCCTCCTCAAGACTGGGAATGAAGGCATCGACCGTGTTGTAGAATTCCGACCTGTCTTCCAGCGGCCCGGAGATGATCAGCGGTGTCCGCGCCTCGTCCACAAGAATGGAGTCGACCTCATCGACGATGGCAAAGGAATGATCGCGCTGCACCATCGACGCGCGGTCGTGTTTCATGTTGTCGCGCAGGTAGTCGAAGCCGAACTCGTTGTTGGTGCCGTAGGTCACGTCGGCTTCATAGGCAGCGCGGCGCTCTTCATCGGAAAGACCGTGGACGATGCAGCCAACCGTCAGACCGAGAAACTTGTAGACCTCACCCATCCATTCGCTGTCGCGCTGGGCGAGGTAGTCGTTCACCGTGACCACATGGACGCCCCTGCCCGTCAGGGCGTTGAGGTAGACCGGTGCGGTTGCAACCAGCGTCTTGCCTTCACCGGTTCTCATTTCCGCGATCTGGCCGGAATTCAGAACCATGCCGCCGATCAGCTGCACATCGTAGTGACGCTGGCCGAGGGCGCGCTTGGCGGCCTCGCGCACGGTCGCGAAAGCCGGGGCGAGCAGATCGTCAAGGCTCGCGCCGTTGTTCAGCTGGGTCCTGAATTCCTCCGTCCGGGCCCTGAGGGCTTCGTCGGACAGGGCCTGAACTTCCGGCTCGAGAGCGTTGATCTCGTCGACCCTTGCTTGAAATGTCTTTATCTTCCGGTCGTTCGCAGATCCGAAAAGCTTACGTGCTAGTGCGCCAAGGCCAGCCATGTGGCGGTCCTTCCCTACCCGGGGCGCCCACAATGGCAATATGGCGCGCGCCCTTGAAATCGTCTCAATTGCTGTCCACGTTCCCGCCAGACGCAACGCGCCGGCCGGTGAACGCGGCCTGAAAGATGCCTTCCCGCCCAAAAGCAGGGACGCCCGACAGATAAGAGGGGGCTCTATGCTTGTCAACGCCGCTGGAATAGGCAAAGTACCCACGCCCTCCTGAATGAGGGAATGAAAGTTACTGTTCCTATACGTAAAGGACTTCTCATGTTCCGAATTTCGATGCGCAGGCCGGTTCAGGCTGTCGCCGTTTCCATGCTGGCCGTGACGCTCGGATCCGCCTCGCTGAGTGCCGCCGAACCCGGTGACGTGGTCGCCAGGGTCGGCGATGCGGATATCACGGAAGCCGATATTGCGTTTGCCGCACAAGACCTTGGCCAGCAATTGCAGCAATTTCCACCCGATCAGTGGCGGGCGCTGCTGCTGGACGTCGTCGTCGACATGGAACTGATTGCACAGGCTGCACGCAAGGACGGTCTGGACCAGGACCCGGACTTCAAGAAGCAGCTGGAGTTCCTTGAACTGCAGGCCTTGCGCAATGCCTATATCTCCCAGAAAATCGACGGGGCGATCACGGACGAGGTGCTCAATTCGGCCTACGAGGAAGAATTCAAAGACTACGAGGGTCCGGAAGAGGTCAATGCACGTCACATTCTGGTGAACGAGAAGGCGGAAGCCGAGGACCTGATCAAGCAGCTGGACGGCGGCGCGGACTTCGTGGAACTCGCCAAGGAAAAGTCCACCGGGCCTTCCGGACCGAACGGCGGCGATCTCGGCTATTTCGGCAAGGGACAAATGGTCAAGCCGTTCGAGGATGCCGTGTTCGAACTAGAGCCCGGCGCTTACACCAAGGAACCGGTCCAGACCCAGTTCGGCTGGCACGTGATCAAGCTGGAAGACAAGCGGCGCCAGGAAAAGCCGGCATTCGAAGCCGTTGCCGGGGAGCTGCGCCAGCGGCTCATCCGTGAGCAATATGAAGCCAGGATGGCCGAGCTCAAGGCTGCGACCGAAGTGGAAATTCTCGACGACGCGCTGCAGCTGCCGAGCCAGCAGGGTGAGGCGGCGCAGTAACGCGGTTCGCATATCTTTAGGCCGTACCCTATCCCGAAGGGACGCAGAAACGGTTTCGGCCTGCCGCGTCAATGCGCTCAAACGGGCAGAAAGCCCGCTTTTCGCACTTTCCTTGCACCCGATCGCCGTTTGCAGCGCCGTTGCGGCCCGGTTTATGAGGGTATGGCCTAGAGGACCCGGCGGTGACATCCGCCGGGTTCTGGCGTTTTCCTGGTCTTCTCGAAAAGACTTGCGCTCGCCAAATGCGCTCTCTAAGGACAGCTGAACGTTCAACCAACCGGGACAGCTGTCATGTCGACGACCGTTTCTCCGCTCGCTCCGAAAACCACACCCGACATGCCGGAGATACCGGGTGTCCGCTTTGCCACCGCAGCGGCAGGTCTGAAATATGCGGGCCGGACAGACGTTCTGCTCGCGACCCTGGACGAGGGGACGACGGTGGCCGGTGTCTTCACCCGGTCGAAATGCACATCCGCTCCGGTCGACTGGTGCAAGGACAGGCTCAGGACGGGTACCGCGCGGGCGCTTCTCGTGAACTCCGGAAATGCCAATGCTTTCACAGGCAAGAAAGGCAGGGCGGCCGTCGAACTGTCCGCCGACATCGTCGCCAGATCGCTCGATTGCGCGGTGAACGAGATTTACCTCGCGTCCACCGGCGTAATCGGAGAGCCGCTTCCGGCCGAAAAATTCCAGGACGTCGTCGAAGACCTGAAGTCCGGGCAGGACCAGAACGCCTGGCTTGACGCCGCCAAGGCCATCATGACGACCGACACCTATCCCAAGGTGGCAACAAGTGACGTGGCATTCGGCGATCAGAAGGTCACCATCAGCGGGATTGCCAAGGGAGCCGGAATGATCGCCCCGGACATGGCGACGATGCTGTCGTTCATTTTCACGGATGCCGCGATCTCGCAGGACGTTTTGCAGGCCATGCTGAGCGCCGAGACAGACGGCAGTTTCAACGCAATTACCGTCGACAGCGACACCTCGACGTCGGACACCGTCCTGCTGTTTGCAACGGGACGCGCGGCGGAAAAGGGCGTTGCGCCGATCCTTTCGATCGACGATCCGAGGGCCGCAAGCCTGCAGGCTTCGCTGCGCGGGGTCATGCAGGACCTTGCGCACCAGATCGTCCGGGACGGGGAAGGCGCGCGCAAGTTCGTCGAGATCAGCGTCGAAAGCGCCGAAAGCGACGCGTCCGCCCGGAAGATCGCGCTGGCGATCGCGAATTCGCCGCTCGTCAAGACGGCGGTTGCCGGCGAGGATGCAAACTGGGGGCGGATCGTGATGGCGGTCGGAAAGGCCGGAGAACCGGCCGACCGGGACAGGCTTGCCATCTGGTTCGGCGATGTCCGTGTTGCCGTGGAAGGCGAACGAGATCCCGGCTACAGCGAAGAAGCTGCGTCCGCCGTGATGAAAGAGGAAAACATCTCCATCCGGGTGGATCTCGGTATCGGTTCCGGCCGGTCCAGGGTCTGGACCTGCGACCTGACCAAAGAATATGTCGCGATCAACGGTGACTACCGAAGTTGATCGGAATTTGGCAGTTATCGCAAGGTAATCCCTGACATGCTTAACGGCTCCTTGTTCCCCGGTTGAAAACTGGATCGAAATTCATGACAAAAATCGTCCTAGTTGCCGCCTGCGCCCTTGTTGACGTGGACGGGCGCATCCTTCTTGCGCAACGCCCGGAAGGCAAGTCCATGGCGGGATTGTGGGAATTTCCCGGGGGGAAAGTGGAAGCAGGGGAAAGACCGGAAGAAACCCTGATCCGCGAACTTGGTGAAGAGCTCGGAATCGAGGTTAACGAGGCGTGTCTGGCACCCCTGACTTTTGCCAGTCACACTTATGAAGATTTTCATTTGCTGATGCCACTTTACATATGCCGCAAGTGGACTGGAACTCCGATTGGAAGGGAAGACCAGGCCCTGAAGTGGGTGCGGGCAACAAGACTGAGAGACTATCCGATGCCGGCAGCAGACGAACCTCTCATTCCGCACCTGATCGACGCAGTATAATATCAGGCAAGGCAGAAACCTGTCGGGCGGGAGTTTGAAGATGAAAAACAAGTCAAAACTGGACGCGTCAGCCAAGCGGCTGCTCTCCCGCTTTCGGAACGACGAAAGTGGTGCGACGGCCATCGAATACGGATTGATCGTCGGGCTATTGGGTTCGGTCATCATTCTGGCCATGGTGCCCCTCGGAACCACCATCAGCGATGATGTCTTCGGTACGATCGCGGGTGCTCTTGACGGAGCGTCAAAGTAACGTCCAGTCTTCCGATAACTTTTTGATTTTGCAGTGCGTTCACAGATCCCGGTCAGAGCTTTCTTTCTGACACACCCAGCGCGTCGGCCAGTCTTGTTTTTGCCGAGCCCGGACGCAGAGGCCTTTGCTGGCTCTCATGCGGAGCCCATCCCGACAAGGTAATCAATGTGAAGGTGGCCCTGATGCGACCGTCCGCATCCGCGTGATCTTCGGCGTAAATCGCAGCGGCGCGAAGCAGCGCCGCGCGCGACAGGGGACGTCCTTCGCCCTGCTTCAGGACAGATGTCGCGCCCATGTTCCGGAGGTCGCGCAAGAGGGAAAACATCGTGTCATAGCGCACGGTGATCGTGTCCATGTCGGTCACCGGCAATGAAAACCCCGCGCGCTGGAGCAGGCTGCCGAGATCGCGGGTGTCGGCAAAAGGCAGGACCCTGGCCGCTGCACCGCCGCTTGTCTCCAACTCCGCGCGCGTCAGGCTGTCTCGCAGTTCGGTGAGCGTGCCAGCGCCGGGCAACACGGCCATGAACAGGCCGTCGGGGGCGAGAGCGCGCCTGATCTGTACCAGGCTTCCGGGCAGGTCGTTTACGAGATGCAGGTTGAGAGCCGACACGATCAGATCCACCGACTGATCCTTCAGAGGAACGAGCGCGTCGTCGACAACGAGATCGGGAGGCGGCAGATGCGGGTCGGCAAAAAACAGATCCGCGCGCAGGACCGATCCGGCCTTGCCGCTGGCGCCGATCGCCTCCGAAATCCGGCCGGTGTGGCCGCCAAGGTCGATCGCGGTTCGAAAGACACGGTTGATCAGCAGCAGGCGGTCCTGCAGATCGTCCGCGACATTGGCCAGCAGAAAATCGGCCCCGGTTTTTGCGCGCTTCAGTGCGCGCTGCCGCCTTTTTCTGAACAAGGCGCGGTCAAACAGATCGGTTTGCGCGTTCACGTTGGATCCGGTCGATGGTCGTTTGTCACCGTCACTTAGGACATGAGGGTTTCAAGGTCAAAGTCCCGATTTTTCAAAAAGAGTTTTATTCTAATTTCAACAATTATAAGTTGCTTTTCGTGCGAGTTGCACCTGGGGGCTGATCAATTGATTTTCATGCGGGAAAAGCTGTCGAGCATTTCCTCGGCCGTTGGACGAGGGGCATTGGAGGCTCTGCTGCCGCTCCGTTGTCTGTGTTGCGACCGGAGAGTGGGTTCGAACGACGGACTGTGTCCGGTCTGCTGGCATGGTATGGCCTTCATTGAGAAACCGGTTTGTTACCGGCTGGGGACACCTTTTGCCTATGATGTGGGCGAGGATACCTGGAGCCCGCGCGCGATTGCCTCGCCGCCCGTTTTTGACAGACTGCGGTCGGTGGCATTTTACGAAGGGTCCGCGCAGCGACTCGTGCTTGCGTACAAGTTCGGTGGCAGGCGGGAGCTTGCCCGGCCCATGGGCAAATGGATGTGCAACGCCGGACGCGAGTTTCTTGGGCCGGACAGCGTTATCATTCCCGTCCCGCTGCACTGGGTCCGGCTGGTATCCCGGCGGTTCAATCAGGCGGGCATGCTTGCGCAGGTCATCGCAACCGAGTGCGGCGGTACCTACCAGCCCGACATGCTGAAACGGCGGAAGCGGACCCGAAGGCAGGTTGGTTTGCCGGCCAAGGAAAGACATAAGAATGTCCGGTCGGCATTCAGCGTCGACAAAAGCCGTCTGGACCGGCTGGAGGGCCGTCACGTGGTTTTGATTGATGATGTGATCACCACCGGCGCGACCGTAACGGCATGCACAAAATCCCTTCTTTCGGCAGGCGCGGCTTCCGTTGACGTTCTCACATTTGCTTTGGCTGATCCCGCACGAAGCGATGCCGTGCATGAAATCCAACCCTGAGGTTTCGTTTTGCGTCTTGTGTTTCGGCAAACTGCACGCATATATCGCCCGACTTTGATTGGCACTCCGGATCGGCGGTGCTCTTGCGGACGACGGGACTACGATATGGCCAAGGTGGAAATTTATACGCGGCAACTGTGCGGATTTTGTACCGCAGCCAAGCGTTTGCTTGACAAGAAGGGTGTGGACTACACCGAGTATGATGCAACCTTCGACGGGGGCCTGCGCAAGCAGATGATACAGAAGGCGAATGGCCGCTCGACCTTCCCGCAGATCTTTGTCGGGCAGACGCATGTCGGCGGCTGCGATGATCTGCACGACCTGGAACATTCGGGCAAACTGGACGCTCTGCTCGCTTCCTGATTTAGTGTCCGGATAGTGAATTGCGTTCTTCCGGGTAAAGCGAACGAATGACCGTCATAGCTGCAGCCTGTATTCAGCTTCGAAGTGGCAAGGACATTTCGGAAAACACCGCACGTGCGGAGGACCTGATCAGGGCAGCTGCCGGTGACGGGGCCACGTATATTCAGACACCCGAGATGTCGAATGTCCTGGTGCGCAGCCGTGACGAACTGATCGAGCGCATAGATGTGCCCGGCCGGGACACATTCTTGGGCATGGCCAAACGGGTGACCGCCGAGCTCGGTGTCTTCGTTCACGTCGGATCGGTCGCGGTCCTTGTGGACGGGGGGCAGGTCGCCAACCGGGCGGTGCTGATCGCACCAAACGGTGCGATCGTTGAAACCTACGACAAGGTTCACATGTTCGATGTCGATCTGCCCGGTGGCGAAAGCTGGCGGGAATCGTCCACCTACAGGGCCGGACAAAAGGTTCCGGTCGTTGACCTGCCATTCGGCAAGCTCGGAATGGCCATTTGCTACGACATTCGCTTTCCCGGCATCTTCCGGGCGCAGTCGCGTCTGGGCGCGGACATCCTTACTGCACCTGCGGCGTTCACGCGGCAGACTGGCCAAGCCCACTGGCATGTGCTACAGCGCGCCCGCGCCATCGAAAACGGTGCCTATGTCGTCTCGGCGGCACAGGGAGGCCGTCACGAAGATGGGCGGGAAACGTACGGGCACAGTCTCATTGTTGACCCCTGGGGTGATGTCGTTGCCGAATTGGACAGTGACGCACCGGGCCATCTGGTTGCCGAAATTGACCTGGCGAGGGTTGCCAAGGCACGCGCGCGCATTCCGGCGATTGCCAATGAACGCGACTTCGACTGCTACATGACCCGGGCGTTCAGGGAGGAACCTGCTTGATCAAATATTCGCTTGTTTGCGATGCCAAACACGGTTTTGAGGGCTGGTTCCGAAACTCCGGAGACTTCGATGCGCAGCTTGTGCGGCAACTGGTGACGTGCCCGGCCTGTGGATCGGCCAAGGTTGAAAAGAGGCTCATGGCGCCGGCGGTGTCGACATCGCGCAGCAAGGAAGCGCACGGTATTGCGCCCGCGGTGCAGCCGCATGACCGCGAAGAGCCCTCAGCCGCGCCCCTTCCCAAATCGGTGGACACCTCGCTGCAGCCTTCCGCCCTGCTTCCCGGAGACCTTCGGCAGAAAGAAATTGTCGAAACCTTCAGACAGGCGCGCGCACGGATCATCGAAAGCTCGGAGAATGTCGGCACGGGGTTTGCCGACGAGGCGCGAAAAATCCATTACGGCGACGCCGAGGAGCGGAGCATCTACGGTGAAACGACACCGAAAGATGCCGTCGAACTCCTTGAGGAGGGTATCCCGGTGATGCCGCTGCCGGAACTTCCCGAAGACAAGAACTGACAGCGCCGTCTCCGGCGGCGATCTCCAATGTGCCGCCGGACGACTGCCTGCGCCGTCTTATTTCTGCGTCTTGGTTGCCGCTGAAGAGCGCGAAGGCGTCTTGGCCCGCGCCGGCTTCATGTCGGCAAGCGTTTCCTCCGCTGCCTTGCCGAGTTCACCGACATTTTCCATTGCTGCCTCGTTGAGTTCCTCGACGACGGCCGCGCCTTGCGAAAAACTGTCCCGGAACAGCGATGCCTGCTGCTCGAAGTGCTCCTGGTACTCGGTTGCCATCTTCGAATAGAAGTCCTGAAGCGTTGCGAGCGTCTGCTCCGGAGCGACACATTGCGTCAGCGACTTGGCGCATTCAAAGTCTTCGTGAAACCGGTGACTAACGAACTCCATATGGTCTTCGAACGCCTTTTCGGCATGGGACCACATGGCGGTTCCCATTTTCTGGAAACCGGCGACGGTCTTTGCCTCGATCCTGTCTTCCCTCTCGGCCAGCGACCAGTTCGTGAAGGACGGCATCGGCCACTCGAACTTGAGTGCGGTGAAGTCGAATACGTCCGGATTGCGTTTGGTTGCCATGTGTGATCCTCCGCTTGTCTTCATTTCGCGCCTGCGGCCCGAAACCGTCGTGAGATCCATTCCATCCGGGTGGCGGGTCAGTTTCCGCGCGCCAGCTTTCCCGGGTCTGCCGGATCAGCGTGAGACAACTCTAGTTTCGCCGCAACTCGAATCTTTGACAGGGATCAAAAAAACCTGCGCCATCAGGTCGCAGACGGTCCCGTGGAGGTTTGCCCGGGTTCAGGCAAGGAAAGCGCGCAGTTTCGCCGTCACTTCCCCGGGCTGCTCGAGCGTCGACAGGTGTCCGCAGTCTTCCAGAATGACGAGGTCGCTGCCGGCGATCAGCCGATGGATCTCAACGGACAGATCCGGTGCGATCAAACGGTCGCCATCGCCGGAAAGCACGAGCGTCGGGCAGTTGATGCGTGCGAGGGACGGGCGGGAGTCGATGCGCGCCGCGTTGGCGTTTTGCTGACGGATGAAGGCATCAGCGCCGGTCTCGGCGGCCATCTCCCGAACGATCGACTTGAGATGTTCGCTGGTTTCGTTCTTTTCATGCACGAAACCGGGAAAGAAGAGATCGGGGATTTTGTCGAAACGGTTTTTCAGGGCGAGTTCGGTCAAGACCTGCCTCTGCTTCGCCCTTACTTCGGAGTCCGCACGCGCCGACGTGTTCAAAAGCGCGAGTCTATCAACGCGTTCAGGTGCGCGCCGCATGACTTCGAAGGCGATGTAGCCACCCATGGAAAGCCCCACCAGCGAAAAGCGATCCGGTGCGTCTTGCAGAAGACGGCCGGCAATTGCACCGATGCTGTCGTCTGAGCGGTTGTCGGCCACCAGGATCGGGCGATCCGAAAGTGCCGCGATCTGGGGCGCGTAAAGATCTTCCGTGCAGAGCAGACCGGGCACGAAGACGAGGGGGGAGCCCGTCATGACGCATCCGGTCTTTCCGCGAGCAGCATGTAGTTTACGTCCATGTCGCGGGACTTGACCCAGGCGTCGGTCAACGGGTTGTAGCTCACGCCCGATCTGTCCGTGATCGTGAGTCCTTCTGCGTTCAACGGATGTTCGATTTCGGACGGTTTGACCAGCTTCTCGTAGGAGTGCGTGCCCTTGGGCAGCCAGCGCAGCACATATTCGGCACCGA
Source organism: uncultured Roseibium sp. (assembly GCF_963669205.1). Classification (NCBI taxonomy): domain Bacteria; kingdom Pseudomonadati; phylum Pseudomonadota; class Alphaproteobacteria; order Hyphomicrobiales; family Stappiaceae; genus Roseibium; species uncultured Roseibium sp. The sequence continues at coordinate 5,734,098 of NZ_OY769915.1, read as the reverse complement.
CGATCGCGAGCGCATAGGCTTTCAGCGTGCGGTTGATGGTCGCAACGAACATCATGCCGCCGGGTCTGACCATGCTGCCTGTCGCCTGGAGAAACAGGGGGACATCCGCGACGTGTTCGACCACTTCCATGTTCAAAATGACGTCGAAGGTCTCTCCGGCCGCCGCGAGGTCTTCGGCGGTCTGTGCACGGTAGTCGATCTTGAGGCCGGAACTTTCCATGTGCAGCCGGGCAATCTTGATGTTGGTCTCCGAAGGGTCCGCACCGACCACGTCGGCCCCGAGCCGGGCCATCGGTTCGCTCAACAGGCCTCCGCCGCACCCGATATCAAGAAACCTCAGTCCCTTGAACGCATCGGATGCCTTTGGATCGCGTCCGAACTTCCGGCACACCTCCTGCTTAATGTAGGCAAGGCGGACAGGATTGAACTTGTGCAGCGGTTTGAACTTGCCGGTCGGATCCCACCATTGCTCAGCCATTGCGGAAAAGCGGGCGACCTCCTCTTCGTCGATGGTACCCGCGGTCTTTTGAGCCTTGACTGACATTGGACAAATCCCTTTCCTCGGCGAAATCACTGCATGTTGAGCGCCGTTCACTGTTTAGCTGTCGTTCAGCGTCCTTGACCATTTGTCAAGTGAGCGCAGGTCACGCGGAGTTGCAGCAAGGCAGCACAGACTGTATGCATGACCGCCGATCCATCCGGAGCGTCTCGCGCTTCATGACAGACTAGATTGAATACGAGTGGTATGGCCCGACTGGTTTTAAAATTTGGGGGGACTTCGGTTGCCGATCTCGATCGCATCCGAAATGTGGCCCGCCACGTGAAAAGGGAAGTGGAAGCCGGACACCAGGTTGCGGTGGTCGTTTCAGCAATGGCTGGGCAGACCAATAAGCTGGTGGAGTATTGCCGCGATGCCGCCCCGCTTCACGACGCACGCGAATATGATGCCGTTGTCGCGTCCGGCGAGCAGGTCACATCCGGCCTGCTTGCGATCGTGCTGCAGGACATGGGCGTGAACGCGCGTTCCTGGCAGGGCTGGCAGGTGCCAATCAAGACGGACGAAAACCACGGCGCCGCGCGGATCCGCGAGATCGATGCAGGGTTCCTGGTCGAGCGTCTGGAGCAGGGTCAGGTTGCCGTCATGGCCGGCTTTCAGGGGATCTCGCCGGACAACCGGATTGCCACGCTCGGCCGGGGGGGATCGGACACGAGCGCAGTCGCAATCGCGGCAGCCGTCAAGGCCGACAGATGCGATATCTACACGGATGTCGACGGGGTCTACACGACCGATCCGCGGATCGTGCCGAAGGCACAGCGTCTTGAGCGCGTCTCGTTCGAGGAGATGCTCGAAATGGCTTCGCTGGGTGCGAAGGTTCTGCAGGTCCGCTCCGTCGAGATGGCGATGGTGCACAATGTCAGGACGTTTGTGCGGTCCAGCTTCGATGACCCCGACGCGCCACAGGCCGGCGAGGACGGTCTCCCAATTGGTACTCTCATTTGCGACGAGGATGAACTCGTGGAACAGCAAGTTGTCACCGGCATTGCCTATGCCAAGGACGAAGCCCAGATCTCACTGCGTGACGTGGCCGACAAGCCGGGCGTCGCGGAATCGGTTTTCGGACCGCTCGCCGATGCCCACATCAATGTCGACATGATCGTCCAGAACATCTCGCCTGACGGCAAGACCACGGATATCACCTTCACCGTGCCGGAGGGCGATTTCGAACGTGCCAAGAAGGTGCTGGACGACAATCGCGGCGAAATCGGCTTCCAGAATCTGGAAGGGGCGACCGACGTTGTCAAAGTGTCCGTGATCGGGATCGGCATGCGCTCTCACGCCGGCATCGCGGCCCAGTGTTTCCGCGGCCTTGCGTCCAAGGGGATCAACATCAGGGCGATCACGACATCGGAAATCAAGATATCCGTGCTGATCGATTCCGCCTATGCAGAACTTGCGGTCCGGACTCTCCATTCGCTATACGGGTTAGACGGATAGTATAACCGGTGGGCGGAACCGCATGAGCGGGGCCGCCGGCTGCCTGAGGCGGAATTCAGACGGGGGCGCAATGCGCAGCAACCTAGCAGGACCGCGCCTTTTGCTCCGCAGGCTCCGCGAAGTCATGGCGGAACCGATCACGGCGCAAGAGCGACTTGACAAGATTGTCGTCCTGATTGCGTCAAACGTCGTTGCCGAGGTGTGCTCGGTTTATATCCTCCGCGCGGATGGCGTGCTTGAGCTCTACGCGACCGAAGGACTGAACCGAGAGGCGGTTCACAATGCGTCGCTCCGCGTCGGTCAGGGTCTTGTCGGCCTGATTGCCGCCGAGGCGCGGCCGCTCAATCTGCCGAATGCCAGCGCCCACCCTGGATTTACCTACCTGCCGGAAACAGGCGAAGAGGCCTATAACTCCTTTCTCGGCGTGCCCATCCTGCGCGCTGGCCGGACGCTCGGCGTTCTCGTTGTCCAGAACCAGTCTCACCGGACCTACCTCGAGGATGAGGTGGAGGCGCTGCAGACGACGGCGATGGTCATTGCCGAAATGGTGGCTGCCGGGGAGCTTGAAGCGATCGCGCAGGAAGCGACCGGGCTGGATCTTTCCAGACCGATCACGGCGACAGGGGCCGGCCTTTCGGAAGGCGTCGGTCTCGGGCACGTGGTACTGCATGAGCCCCGCGTCGTCGTCACCAACCTGATTGCCGAGGACACCGATCAGGAGACCGCGCGCCTGGAAGGTGCCATCAACCGGCTCAGGCTTTCCATCGACGATCTGCTGGCGAGTGGCGATATTGCCGCGATGGGCGAGCACCGCGAGGTGCTGGAGGCCTACCGCATGTTCGCCTATGACCGGGGCTGGATCCGCAAGATCGAGGACGCGATCAAGAACGGGCTGACTGCCGAGGCCGCGGTCGAAAAGGTTCAGAGCGACACGCGCGCGCGCATGCTCCGCCAGACGGATCCCTATCTTCGCGAAAGACTGCATGATCTGGATGATCTTGCGCACAGACTGATCCGTGAGCTCATGGGCCGCGAACACGGCCCGGGCATCGGCGAACTGCCCCAGGATGCCATCATCGTTGGCCGCAACATGGGCGCGGCCGAACTGCTCGATTATGGCCGCGACCGGATCAGGGGACTGGTTCTCGAGGAAGGCGGGCCGACAAGCCACGTGACCATCGTCGCGCGCGCACTCGGCATTCCCACCGTCGGGCTGGTCGATGACATTGTCAGTCTCGCGGATGCAGGCGATGCGATCATCGTTGACGGAGACACCGGCGAAATCCATCTGCGTCCCGCGGTTGACCTGGAAAATGCCTATGCGGAGAAGGTCCGGTTCCGGGCACGGCGCCAGGCGCAGTACCGGCGGCTGCGCGGCAAGCCGTCCGTCACCAAGGACGGGGTGGAGTTTTCCCTGCAGATGAATGCCGGTCTCCTGATCGATCTGCCGCATCTGGAAGAATCAGGCGCGGCCGGTGTCGGCCTGTTCCGGACGGAACTCCAGTTCATGGTGGCATCCGCGTTTCCGCGCATGCGTGAGCAGCAGGCGCAGTACAGCCAGATCCTGGATGCGGCGGACGGCAAGCCGGTGACCTTCCGCTCGCTGGATATCGGCGGAGACAAGGTGCTGCCCTATCTGCGGTCCATTCAGGAAGAAAATCCGGCAATGGGCTGGCGCGCCCTGCGTCTCGGTCTCGACCGGCCGGGCCTTCTGCGGACGCAGATCAGGGCCTTGCTGCATGCCGCGGCCGGACGCGATCTGAAACTCATGTTTCCGATGGTCGCCGAAGTCGACGAATTCCTGCAGGCGCGCGCGCTGGTCGACCGCGAAGTCAAGCATCTGCGCCGTCACGACCACCCGGTTCCGGAGAATATTCGTCTGGGTGTCATGGTCGAGGTTCCCTCGCTCCTGTTCCAGCTTGACGAACTTATGACCTATGTCGACTTTGTCTCGGTCGGGTCGAATGATCTTTTTCAGTTTTTCTGCGCAGTCGATCGCGGCAACACGCGGGTGGCGGAACGGTTCGACACGCTGAACGTCGCTTTTCTGCGCGCCTTGAAATCAATCGCGGACAGCGCAAATAAGCACCATGTGCCGGTGACGCTGTGCGGGGAGCTTGCGGGCCGACCTCTTGAGGCCATGGCCCTGATCGGTCTGGGGTACCGCGACCTTTCCATGTCTCCGGCCGCGCTTGGCCCGGTCAAGGCAATGCTGCGCACACTCGACACCGGCCGCCTGTCCGCACGGCTTCTGCCGAGGCTCGAGCCCGGGCATGACGACAACAAGATCCGGGACGTGCTGAAGCGGTTCGCGGCCGAGACGGATGTTGCCCTCTAGGGTACGGACTCATAAATGAAGTCAATTTGGTTTGGATCGTTTTGACCAACTGCGAGAAGCGAAAGCGCAGGAAATGTGGTTCATTTTCAAGCCTTTCGCGACGATGAAGATGGCCAAAACGGCCAAATCCGAAGGACGGCAAAATGGCTTCACCTCGCTGCGTCACCGCGCTTGACCGGGCAAAGGCCCGCTCTGCGCACGCTTCCTTGCGAGATTTTGCCATTTCTGCCGCCAAATCGGCTTCATTTATGAGTCCGTACCCTAGAGGCTGCGAAAACCAGAACTGTCGCGCCGGATGATCGCAGATCGCCTCTGGCTGTCCGCTCCTTGCGCTGATATGTCGGAAAACCGTCCGGAGCGAACAGATTCGCGTCCTATCGCGCTGCGCCGGATCAACAAACCTGGAACCGGGCCGCTTTCACCGGCATGGCCCGTTTCTGCAAGACGACCTTTTGCGTGCGGCGTATCCGTCCCGCCAATCCGACCTGGGAGATCCTGCGCTCATGCTGGCGCGTCAGAAACTCGATACCCTGCTTGACCGTTTTGCCGAGATCGAACACCTGATGTCGAGCGGACCGGATCCGGCTGCGTATGTGAAGCTGTCCCGGGAATATGCCGGACTGGAGCCGCTCGTTCAGAAAATCCGCGCGCTCATCAAGGCCGAAGACGAGCTTGCCGGTGCCCAGGCACTCATCGCCGATCCGGAGACGGATGCCGAATTGCGCGAACTTGCCGAGCTTGAGCGCGATGAGCTGGGCGAAAGCCTGGAACAGCTTTCGCAAGAGGTCCGGATCGGTCTCCTGCCCAAGGACGAAGCCGACACCAACGATGCCATTCTCGAAGTGCGCGCCGGGACAGGCGGGGATGAAGCGGCCCTCTTTGCCGGCGATCTGTTCCGCATGTACCAGAGGTATGCCGAATTGCAGGGCTGGAAGGTGGAAATCCTGTCGGCCAGCGAAGGCGAGGTCGGCGGTTTCAAGGAAATCATCGCTTCGGTATCGGGTGACAACGTGTTCGCCCGGCTCAAGTTCGAATCCGGCGTGCACCGCGTGCAGAGGGTGCCGGCGACGGAATCAGGCGGACGCATCCACACGTCGGCGGCAACCGTCGCCGTTCTGCCGCAAGCCGAAGATGTCGATGTCGACGTGCAGGACAGTGATTTGCGCATCGATACGTTCCGGGCCTCCGGGGCCGGTGGCCAGCACGTCAACACGACCGATTCCGCCGTGAGGATCACGCATATCCCGACCGGGATCGTGGTCGCGGTTCAGGACGAACGATCGCAGCACAAGAACAAGGCGCGTGCGATGCAGCTGCTGCGCGCGCGTATCTATGACGAAGAGCGCGAGCGGGCCGCGAGCGAGCGGACCGAGGCGCGCCGACTTCAGGTTGGTTCGGGCGACCGCTCCGAACGCATCCGGACCTATAATTTTCCGCAAGGCCGCGTTACCGATCACCGCATAGGGCTGACGCTCTACAAACTCGACCAGATTGTCGCCGGCGAGGGGCTCGGGGAGGTCATCGAGGCGCTGATTGTCGATTACCAGGCCAATCTGCTTGCCTCCGAAGACGCCTGACGATGCAGGCCGGCCCGTTATACAGGCTTGTCAGAGACCGGTTTCGCAACGCGGGCGTCACCGATCCCGAGCCTGATGCGAAGCTGCTCGTCAGCACTCTGCTGGGCATCGGCATATCCGATCTTCTTCTAGACGGCACCCGGGAGGTGGACGAGGCGTGCATCCGCGAGATCGATGAAAAGGCCAGACTGCGCATCGGCGGCATGCCAGTCGGCCGAATCCTTGGTGAGCGCGAATTCTACGGCCGGCGGTTTCTTTTGAACCGGGCGACACTTGAACCGCGGCCCGACACGGAAACGCTGATAGACGCTGTTCTTCACGCCACTTCAACGGATCTGCCGATCACGCTTTGGGACATCGGCACAGGGTCGGGGGCGATTGCGGTCACGCTCCTGGCCGAACTTCCCCGAAGCCGTGCCGTCGCGATCGACCTGTCGGAACATGCGCTCACATGCGCTGCGGAAAATGCGCACCAGCATGGCGTGGCAGATCGGTTCCAACCTGTTTGCGCCAACTACCTTGATGCGCTGCATGTGGGCGAAGGCGACGGTCCGGACTGGATCGTCAGCAACCCGCCCTACATCCGCAGCAGCGTTCTGGAGAGCCTCAGTCCAGAGGTGATCGATCATGATCCCCGACTCGCGCTCGATGGCGGTGAAAGCGGCCTGGATGCATATGCGGCCCTAATTCCGCAGTCGGCGCGATTCCTGCGGCCGGGAGCGCGGATCGCGCTGGAGATCGGATACGACCAGGGACTGACTGTTGAAAAACAGCTGCGTCAACACGGCCTTGGAGAGATTGAAATCATTAAGGATCTCGCCGGGAAGGACCGTGTTGCGCTTGCGCGCAAGATATAATTCTGCTGTTTTGATCCAAACGCGAAAAAGCACTTGGAAATTGCACCGGAAACGGTTAGGTTCGACTCGCCGAAACCGGAAATGTGAACAGCGTTTAGCGGGGCATACGCATCCAGCAGCACGAAGACGGGACACGCTTGACGCGCGACCTATTCAGCTGCAAATCGGGCCTTCCGGTGTTTTGGACTGTCGACGAGGAAGACGTGAGCGCTGGCCTTCGGCCTGAAATGCGTTGCGCGTGTTTTGAAAGGCAGCCGCTAACCAGCATTGTTGGTTTCGGTGTGTATTTCGTATCGGTTTATGCAATTCCGATGTTGGGTCAGCGTTTCGCTGACCGCCGTTCCGCAAGAGAAAACGGCAGGATGAGACCAGGAAATCAGAGCAATAAGCGCATGCGTGGTCGGGGCCGCAAAGGTCCCAATCCGTTAACCCGGACTTACGAATCAAACGGTCCTGATGTGAAAATCCGCGGCACAGCGATGCACATCGCGGAAAAATATCAGCAGCTGGCCAGGGATGCCCAGGCATCCGGCGACCGCGTGATGTCCGAGAACTACAACCAGCACGCGGAGCATTATCTGCGCATCGTCGCCGCCGCACAGCCGCAACAGCAGCCATCGGCACAGCCGGTCGCGCGTGCAGAGAGCGAAGAGGCGTCTGCCGAAGCTGCCAACGGATCGAACGGTGCCACGCCGCCGGTCAACGGTGCGGAGCGGCCTTCCCAGGAACGTGCTGCTGCAGACGGCGACGTTGTCGATGCCAACAGCCCGCAACCGTTTATCGAGGACATGCCGGTGATTGACCAGGAAGGTCAGGTCAACGGTGCAGGCCAGAAAACGGACGGCGATGACAGCGATGCCGAGGACAAACCGCGCCGCCGGACACGGACATCAAGGTCGCGCACACCGCGGCGTGCTGCCGGTGATCAGGCGGAAGGCATGACCGAGGCACCGGCCGAAGACGGCGAAGGTCCGGTTGAAGCTTCCGATGACGATCAGGCCAAGCCGCGCCGGCGGACCACTCGGACCCGCCGGCCCAAGGCCAGCGAAGACGCGCCGGCGGAAACCGCGCCGGTATCGGACTGACGGCAAACGGCCAAATCGCAAAATTCCTGAACGGCGCTCCGAGAGCGCCGTTTTTTTGTTGCGCGGATTTTGTCCGTGGGGGCTTTTGTGATGAAAATGCAACACTATATTAGGCGGGCAGTGCTCGATGAGACTGCATGGATGCCCTCGGGGTCCATATCCAACGACGTTCCCCACGCTTCGGGTGGTGAGGACGGGTAGGAGGTAGAGAATGAATTTCGAGAAATACACTGAGCGCGCACGTGGCTTTGTTCAATCCGCTCAGACATTTGCCCTTGGGCGCGGACACCAGCAGTTTGCGCCGGAGCACATTTTGAAGGTGCTCCTGGATGATCCGGAGGGCATGGCGGCCGGCCTGATCGACCGGGCCGGCGGACAGGCGAAGGCGCTGAAGGGGGACCTGGAAGCGATCCTCGACAAGATGCCGAAGGTGTCCGGGGGTTCCGGGCAGCTTTACATGGCGCAGCCGACTGCACGCCTTTTCGAGCAGGCCGAAAAGATTGCCGAAAAGGCCGGCGACAGTTTCGTTACCGTCGAGCGGTTGCTGCTTGCCCTTGCCATGGACGGCGAGAGCGAAGCGGGCAAGCTGATGAAGAGCCATGGCGTCACGCCGAACGGTCTCAATGACGCGATCAACCAGCTTCGCCAGGGCCGGACAGCCGACAGTGCGACCGCCGAAAACCAGTATGAAGCGCTGAAGAAATTTGCCCGGGACCTGACGGAGGTAGCCCGCGACGGAAAGCTCGACCCGGTGATCGGCCGCGACGAGGAAATCCGGCGGACCATCCAGGTCCTGTCCCGCAGAACCAAGAACAACCCGGTTCTGATCGGCGAGCCCGGTGTCGGCAAGACGGCAATCGCGGAAGGGCTTGCGCTCAGGATCGTCAATGGAGATGTGCCCGAGTCCCTCAAGGACAAGCAGTTGCTTGCGCTGGACATGGGCGCACTGATTGCCGGTGCGAAGTATCGCGGCGAATTCGAAGAGCGCCTGAAGGCGGTCCTGTCGGAAGTCGAAGCGGCAGCCGGCGGCATCATCCTGTTCATCGACGAAATGCACACGCTCGTCGGCGCGGGCAAGGCCGATGGCGCAATGGATGCGTCCAACCTCCTGAAGCCCGCGCTTGCGCGCGGTGAACTTCACTGTGTCGGTGCGACGACGCTCGATGAATACCGCAAGCACGTTGAAAAAGATGCGGCGCTGGCCAGGCGTTTCCAGCCGGTTTTCGTCTCGGAGCCGACCGTGGAAGACACGGTCTCGATCCTGCGCGGCATCAAGGAAAAATACGAGCTCCATCACGGCGTTCGCATTACCGACAGCGCGATCGTTTCGGCGGCGAACCTGTCCAACCGCTACATCACCGACCGGTTCCTGCCCGACAAGGCGATCGATCTGGTCGACGAGGCGGCGAGCCGGCTGCGCATGCAGGTGGATTCCAAACCAGAAGAACTTGACGAACTCGACCGGCGGATCATCCAGCTGAAGATCGAACGTGAAGCGCTGAAGGTGGAAAGCGACGAGGCATCCCGTGACCGGCTGAACAAGCTCGAGCTGGAGCTGACGAACCTGGAAGAGCAGTCCCAGGCCCTGACCAACCGCTGGCTCGGCGAAAAGGAAAAGCTCAACCTTGAACAGAAGATCAAGGAGCAGCTTGAACAGGCACGGACCGATCTGGAGATCGCGCAGCGGCAGGGCGACCTGGCAAAAGCCGGAGAACTGGCCTATGGCGTCGTTCCGGATCTGGAACGGCAATTGTCAGAGGCGGAAGCATCCGAGGACACGGATGCCATGGTCGATGAGGCCGTCACGCCCTCGCATATCGCGCAGGTCGTGTCGAAATGGACTGGCATTCCTGTCGACAAGATGCTCGAAGGCGAGCGGGAAAAACTCCTGCGCATGGAAGACATGCTGGCAAAACGTGTTGTCGGCCAGTCAGAGGCCATTCACGCCGTCTCCACCGCCGTCCGCCGGGCGCGGGCTGGTCTGCAGGATCCGCAAAGACCGATCGGTTCTTTCATGTTCCTCGGACCTACGGGTGTCGGCAAGACGGAACTGACGAAGGCGCTTGCGAGCTTCCTGTTCGACGACGACAGTGCGATGGTGCGCATCGACATGTCCGAGTTCATGGAAAAACACTCCGTGGCCAGGCTGATCGGCGCGCCTCCGGGCTATGTCGGATACGAGGAAGGTGGAGCGCTGACAGAAGCTGTGCGCAGGCGGCCCTACCAGGTCGTGCTCTTCGACGAGATCGAAAAGGCGCATAGCGATGTGTTCAACGTGTTGCTTCAGGTGCTCGATGACGGCCGACTGACTGATGGCCAGGGCCGTACGGTCGACTTCCGCAACACGCTGATCATCATGACGTCGAACCTGGGTGCGGAGTATCTGGTCAACCAGCCGGAAGGCCAGGACAGCGATGCGGTCCGGGATGAAGTCATGTCGGCGGTGCGCGGGCACTTCCGGCCGGAATTCCTGAACCGGTTGGATGAAATCGTCCTTTTTCACCGGCTGCAGCGGTCGCAGATGGGCGATATCGTCAAGATCCAGCTGGAGCGGCTTCGCACGCTTCTGGAGGATCGCAAGATCACGCTCAACGTGGACGACAGCGCCCTCGGCTGGCTGGCCCAGAAAGGCTATGATCCCGCCTATGGCGCCCGCCCGCTGAAACGGGTCATCCAGAAGGATGTCCAGGATCCGCTTGCGGAAAAGCTCCTAGGCGGAGACATCCTCGACGGCCAGACCGTCGACGTGTCTGCCGGTGGCGACAGGCTGGTGTTCCAGGTTGCCGGCTCGGAGAGCGCAGCTGCGTAGTCCGTCCGTTCCGGACGACAAAATGAAAAGCCCCGCGGAGCATCATGTTCCGCGGGGCATTTTTTGTTCCGATCAGGTGCTTGCTGGTGCGTCCCGGCGCCTCTGTCAGCTCAGTTCACGGCAGCGACGCGCGACGGTTTGCGGGCGCGTTCCAGAAGCGTTTCTACGCGATAGCGCTCTTCCTCGAAGCTCGTCCGAATTTGCCCGTCCAGCGTCCGTCCCTTGGGAAGCTTGATGCGCATGGGATCGACATATCTGCCGTTGACCAGCACCTCGTAGTGAAGATGCGGTCCGGTCGACAGGCCGGTGGAGCCGACATATCCGATCACCTGGCCCTGCGTGACCCGCGCGCCTTCGCGGATGCCCTTGCCGAAGCCGGTCATGTGGCTGTAGGTCGTCACGTAGCCATTGGTATGGCGCAGTTCGACGCGCCGTCCGTATCCCGACGCCCATCCGGACTTGACGACGGTGCCGTTGCCCGCCGCGATGATCGGTGTTCCGCGCGGAGCGGACCAGTCTACACCGCGGTGCATGCGGGTATATTTGAGGATCGGGTGGCGCCGCATGCCGAAGCCGGATCGGAACTTGCCGCCGTTGAGCGGCTTGCGGACCAGGAATTTCTTGGCGCTCTGGCCGGAGCCGTCATAAAAGTCGGTGGCGCCGTCATCGGGGGTGCGGTAGCGGTAGAATTCGCGTTTCGTGTTGCCGGTATTGAGCGCCGCGTAGAGGATCTTCGGTGCCGAATTGTCGTCGCCGGGCGTGAAGAACAGTTCAAGCGCGTCACCGGGCTGGACACGGGAATTGAAATCGACATCGAAGGAGAACATGCGCACCAGATCGTCGATGATCTCTTCCGGCATGTCCTGTTCGAGGGCCGTCTGATAGAGGCTGTCGTAGATCGCGGGCGTCGGCCCGCCATAGGACACACGGTCAGCC